>CACXLY010000025.1 GCA_902768605.1 uncultured Bacteroidales bacterium | reverse complement strand
CGAGTGGAGGTGATTGCCTCTTTGCTATGAGCCGTCAGAATAGCGATTTCGGACGGTTTGAACTGCGCTTTAATCAAGAGACAAACGCGGAGCTCCTGCTGGCTGAGTTTATAGACGGACGAGAGATGCCGGGCAAAGCCATCGCATCGGCTGTCAATCATCGTCTGGAAGCTTTGCCACTCGCCTTCCGTAGGCAGTTCCGCAGCAGCGCATCGCTTGCGTAAGGCCATCGTTTCGGGCGAGACGGCAATCCCATGAACACTCTTTTTGTGGAAAAGCGCCTGCTTTTGTTGGTCGAGTTCGTTATCCTTCTGACGCAAAACAAGACGGAGGATGAATGCCAACGACACGAGCAGGAGGGCAATTAGGATGGCAATGATTGTCGCCACAAAACGGTTAGCGCGGCGCTGGGAGGCTCTAAAGCCATCTTCTTGCTTCTGCAAGAGTTGGGAGACGGAAACCGGCACAGGGGTTTCCATACTGCTGTCCGCCGCAGATGAGACCTCAGCGTAGCAGCCTGCACTACAACAAAGAAAGACAGCAAGAAGCAGTCTCTTCACATATTGCTGAACTGCACAAGTATCCATGCAACAGCAAGAAGAAGTATCGAGATGCTTGTGAATGCCACAGAGAAGAAGGTGAACTGCGGATTCCGCTTGGTTTCTTTGAAAGGCCAAAACAGGTGTGTGAGTCATCCAAGGAATGAAGCAGGCCAGAAACATTGTGCCCGTCAAAGAAGTCTTGTGATGGAAGCCTCCTAAATAAATATGCAGGAGCAACATCAGCAGCCAATAAATACTGAAGGAACAGAGGAAGAACGTCGCGTATTCACTCTTTTTCATAAGTTTCGACGGCCAAAGAAGATACACAACAGACATAATGGCAATCACCATTCCCCAAACGGGCCAAGCATTAACAATGAGATTATTCATAACGATACATTTAATGGTTCGACGCCACAAAGGTATGAAGATTCCGCGACACTCTGCAAGAAACGGAGTGTGCAATTAGTGTTCATTTCCAAAGACCAAGCTTTGCGTGCAAAGGGCGATGGTCGGAAAAGTCCTCTTCCCCTACCCAAGTGCGATAGAAGGAAAGCGTCGCTTCGGGCGTTGGCTTGAAGAGAGCCACGTGGTCGATGCAGATGTTGGGGGCATCGGCAGGGAATGTCTTGTCGTATGACGGGTTGAGGAAGAGGAAATGCTTCTGCATCTCCTTGTAGAAAGGCATGCCTGGCTCGTCGTTCAGGTCGCCTGTCAGGATGAAAGGTTTCGTCCACTTGCGTGCCTCTTCCACAATAATTGGGATGCTTGCCATGCGGTCCTCGTCCGTGAGGCTGAGGTGCGTGCAAGCCACGACATAGTGTTTGAACTCAGCCACCAAGAGCATTCGCGGCTCTTCGCGGCCGGGGAGCGGGATGCGATGCACGCTTATCGGCTTCTTTTTGCTGAGGATGCCGATGCCGTACTTGCCTCCCTGGAACTTGATGGCAGGGGCAAAGGTGCTGAACATCTTCGCCTTGTGGCCAATCTCCTCAAGGGAATAGAGGCCTCCATTGCGCTTTGTCACGCTGTCCACCTCCTGAATGGCAGCCACATCGGCATGGGCCTTGCGCAGTATCTTTGCCTGTCGAGCGTGGTCAATCTTCTTGTCGAGACCTTCGCCGTGCTGTATATTATAAGATGTAAGACGGAGAGTCCTGACCCTCTTGGCTTGCAGAGGCAAAGCAAGAACAGCTGCCAACTGAGCAAGCAGAACGAATAAGGCAAGCTTTTTCATCGGATTTCTATTTCTTCCTTCACGTCAATTTCCTGCCCGTCTTTATCGTAGAACTCGTACTGAAGGAAGGCAAGCTTCTGACTTGGAATGACTCGCACGCCCAAGCCATACTTGAATTGCCACTTGCGGCAAAGGCTGATGATGCCCTGATTCAAGTAAGCGGCAACGTAGGGATGCACATGGAGGGTAAATCGCTTCATGCCAAGCCGGTAGTAGAGGAACTTTATCTTGCCCTCCAAGACCTTATGGAAGAGGAAACTGCTCTTAATCTGACCGGTGCCCTGACAGGTGGGACAAGCCTCTTCGACCGCCACATCCATCACGGGACGCACCCTCTGACGCGTGATTTGCATCAGGCAGAACTTGCTCAGAGGCAAGATATTGTGGCGAGCACGGTCGCGCTTCATCAGCTCGCACATGTGTTCATAGAGCTGCTGACGGTCCTCGGCAAGCTTCATGTCGATGAAGTCCACGACGATGATGCCGCCCATGTCTCGCAACCTCAGCTGGCGGGCCAGTTCCTCTGCCGCGCCAAGATTGACCTCAAGGGCATTGGCTTCCTGGTTCTCGGCGTTGCGAGTGCGGTTGCCACTATTGACATCCACGACGTGGAGAGCTTCCGTATGCTCGATGATGAGGTAGGCTCCGTGCTTGTACGACACGGTGCGGCCGAAGCCCGACTTAATCTGACGCGTGATGTCGAAGTTGTCGAAGATGGGCAGACTGCCTTTGTAGAGCTTCACCACGCCAGCCCGCTCGGGAGCGATAAGGCTGACGTAGTCGTACACTTCCTTAAAGACATCCTCGCGGTTGACGTAGATATTCTCGTAACTTGGGTTGAAGAGGTCGCGAAGCATGCCTACCGTGCGGCTCGTCTCCTCATAGACAAGCGTCGGCAGTTCCTTGGCCTGCTGCACCTTGCGAAGTATGCCCTCCCAACGGGCAACGAGCACCTTCATCTCGGCATCCAATTCGCTTGTGCGCTTGCCTTCAGCCACGGTGCGGACGATGATGCCGCAATTCTTGGGCTTGATGCTTTCGATGACCTGCTTCAGGCGAGCCCTCTCGGCGCTGCTCTTGATTTTGGTGGAGACGGAAACCTTGTCGCCGAAAGGTGTGAAGACGAGGAAACGCCCAGGGAACGAGAGGTCGCAGCTCAAGCGCGGGCCTTTCGTGCTGATGGGTTCCTTGATGATTTGCACGAGCACCTCTTGTCCCTGCTGAAGGAATGTCTGCACGCTGCCGTCCTTTGGCAAGTCGGGAAGCACGGAAGCCTTCTCGAAGGAGTAGAGGTTCTTGCGGTCGCTCTGCACCTGCTTGAGGTACTTGGCGTAGGAAGCAAACTGCAGGCCGAGGTCGAGGTAATGCAGGAAAGCATCGCGCTCGTGGCCGACGCTGACGAAGCAGGCATTGAGCCCGGGCATGAGCTTCCTGACCTTAGCCAGATACACGTTGCCCACGGAGTAAGAGACACTTTGCTCTTCCTCCTGATACTCCGCCAGCCGCTTGTCCTCAGTCAGCGCAATGGCGATTTTCTTCGGCTGTACGTCGATGTAAAGTTCGCTTGTTACGTCCATTTCATTGTTTACAAAAAAAGTGACAGAGCTTTGTCCTGCCACCTTTTCGGTCTGAGAAGTACTTTACTTGCTCTTATGTCTGTTCTTTCTCAGTCTCTTCTTACGCTTGTGCGTCGACATCTTGTGCCTCTTATGCTTCTTTCCGTTTGGCATAATTTTGTGTATTTATGGTTAGTACTAATTTATATATTTATACAATTTCGGACTGCAAAGGTACGATTATTTTCCTAAAGATGAAACATTTTACCCAATTTTATTGAAAAAAAGTTGTCACTTGACTCGTTTCAAGGCAAAAAAGCACTACTTTTGCATCATGATATCGAACTTTTCAACCCGTTTAGAGCGTTGGTATGAGACTTATGGTCGCGACCTTCCTTGGCGCAAGACGAGCGACCCGTACCTTATCATGCTCTCGGAGTTCATCCTTCAGCAAACGCAGATTGTGCAGGGGATGAGCTACTACCTTCGTTTTGCGGAGCGATTCCCCACGGCTCAGAGTCTGGCAGAGGCAAGCGAGGAGGAGGTGATGCGGATGTGGCAAGGCCTGGGCTACTACAGCCGTGCCCGCCACCTTCATGCTGCCGCCAAGCAGATTGCCGAGGCAGGGCATTTCCCGAAGGACTACAGCTTTGTGAGGGCTTTGCCGGGCGTGGGCGACTACACCGCTGCCGCTATCATGAGCTTTGCCTTCGGCGAACCCTATGCCGTGATTGACGGCAACGTGCAGCGCGTTCTTGCCCGCCACTTCGGCATCACGGAGCCTGTCGATTCCTCTCAGGGGAAGAAGCTGCTTCGCGCACTTGCCGATGAGATGCTCGACATAAAGCGTCCTGCCCTCTACAACCAAGCCATCATGGACTTTGGAGCCTGCCTTTGCAAGCCCACATCGCCGCTTTGCAAGACGTGTCCGCTCGCAGAAACTTGCCAGGCCCTCAGCACGCACCAAGTCGATAAGTTGCCCGTCAAGTCGAAGCGCACAGCCATCCGCGACCGCTTCTTTACCTATATATATATGCGCACGCAAGACGGCAAGACGCTCCTCCATCGCCGAGGCAGCGGCGACATCTGGCAAGGGCTCTTCGAGTTCCCAATGATAGAGTCGGACTGCAAGTTGACGAGTAAACAAGTTGACGAGTTTATTCACGCATCATTGGTTAAGGTTAGCGTTAACGTTAAGGTTGAACTCCTCGCCCAAGGCATTTGCCACCAGCTCACCCATCAGCGCCTGCATGCCGACTTCTACTGCCTCACTCTACCCTTTACCGACGAAAAGATGCAAGGTCAATGGGTCGAGGAGTCTGCCCTCGACCGCTATGCCCTCCCGCGCCTCCTGGAGAAGCTGCTGGAGAAACTGCCAATGAATTAAGGCGTTATTGCTTCTTGACGACCTCCACAGGCCCTAAGAGGCCCGACGGACGCAAAGGTTCCTTTTCAGAAGGGCCGTTGATGACCCACGTCCGGCGTTGCTCCTTTGGCTGCGCGGCATCATAGACCATGCGATTGAACCACGTGCTTGTCACCTCGATAGCTATCGTGTTGCTGCCGCGACGAAGATGAGGCGTGATGTCTGTCTGATATGGAGCCGCCCACAGGGTATCGGCAACCTCCCCGTTCACCTTGACGACGGCTATCTCCTCCACTTCGCCAAGACGGAGCACGTACTGCTGGCCTCGCTTCTTTGTATCGATTTGGAGGGAAGTCTCGTAGGTGGCAGTACCTGAGAAGGCACGTCCTTCGTCGCCGAGCGGCAGGTCTTTCCACGCCTTCAGTCCTGTCAGCTGAAGAGACCCCGCTGCACCCCAGCCCTCGGGGAACGTGAGCGTCCACTTATCCAAAGGCATCACCTCCGTCGCCTTCACGACTTTCTTATGCTGGGGACGTGCGTCGTGACGGAAGACGAGGAAGAGCATCTCGCCTCGCTGCAAGTCCAAACGGACGCGCGTATATTCGCCGTCGGGCTCTGCGTCAGCCAGTTGCACGCTGCCGTTCATCGGGTTCCACAGCTCGGCACGTCCTCTCTGACGGAAGGAGACCTCGCCGCTGAAGGCCTGCTCCTTCTGCGGACAGAGCATGTACCAATCAGCCTTGTCGGCACGGCGATGCAGCCAGCGCAAGTCCGTCGGCTTCACGTCGGGCTGCAGGCCAAGCTTTTCGAAGGCTTGTGCCAACAGAGCTACGGGCACGTCCCAGATGATGCGGCCTCCCTGCGATTCCATCGCTTGCAGCCTCCTGAGGGTTTCGGGCAGGAGGCGTCCTGTGTCGGGAACCCAGAGGACATCATAATGAATGCCCTCGGGCGTCGTCCAGCGTCCGCCTCTTATCTGGATACGATGCAGGAGGGCGTCGGTGTTGCAGTAGTCGTAGGCAAAGCCGTTCGGGAATGGCACAAGCTGATCGGGCTTCTGCTCTATCTCGTCGCCGATGTACCAGAGAACGCTGCTGACGGGATATCCCCTCTCCAGCATGAAGGCACATCGGGCCAGGTAGGTGTTGAAGTGACGCATGAAGGGCCACCACGTCTGCTTCCGCAGGAACGGAGTGCCTATGCCGCCGCCGAACGAGGTGCCCGGGAAGTAGCGGTCGGCATCGGGATTGTGGGTGTAAGTATGGAAGACGGTATGGGTGACGCCCTCCACCATGTTCTGATTGGCCACCTCGCGCAAGTCCCTGAGCCGCTCGTCCCAAGTCAGGTTAAACGAGGTGAAGGACTCAGCCGAAACACGTGGCTTGCCATAGAGGTGTGCCGCCGAGGCTGTGGGGCGGATAGGTTTGTAGTTGTGGTTTGCGAGCCAGCCTCCGATTGGCTGCCAGTACTCGCACATCGGCACGTCGGCGTATTTATAGTACTCCATCGGGTCGGCGGGGAAGATGTCGCCCGCTGCCGTCTCGTAGCTGACGGTCATGCCTTTCTCGTGGGCGAGGTGGGACATGTAGCCGTAGAAGTTGTCGGTGAAGAGTTCGTTGATTGTGCGGCGCCAGTCGGAGAGGAACTTGCCGGTCTGCTCGCGGCTGTCGATGACCCATCCGAAGACAGCGGGCAGCCATTGGAGCAGGTCGTAGTGGCGCCGCCCCTCGAACTCCTGCCTCATGTGTCGCGTCCAGGTCTGCGAGGAGCACTCCCAGCTGTCCATCAGCATGTTGTTCACGAGCCCCTTCAGCGGGCCGTCCGTGAGCCGTCCGATGTAGCTGCGGAACTGATAGCCGACGTAGGCCGTGTCGAGCTTATTGACCTCCCAGCCCGTTGCCTCGTCCGGCGCAGGTCCGTTGCGACGCCCCGTGTTGACGTGACCGATGCGAAGGACAATCCACTGCCCTGCCGGAGCCGTCCAGCGAAGCCGTCCGTCGGGCGTCATCTTCTCCGTGAGGTTGACGATGTCGGCGCTCTTGACGAACCCGCTACCGTCTTCGTTCATGCCCTTCGGAAGCGGCAACAGTTGGCGGGATGTCCAAGCGGCCTCCATTTCCCAGTTATGGCCGCGGGTGGCTGTCGAGAAGCGCAGACGCGAGATACGCATGGAGTGCTGGTTTGTGATTTCGAGGAGATACTCGCCCTGCTCCTTGAGGTCGGGCAGAGCAAAGGTCATGGTCTTGTCGATGTCCTGCCAGTTGGCTTGCGGGAATTCGGTGTCGAGCAGGACGGACTGGCTGGGAGTCATGATGCGCAGGTGGATATCGGGCTGCACGCAGAACTCGTGATTGAATTGGTCAATGGGATTGAACTCCACGGAGCGCGCCTTGGCTCCGTCCTTCATCTTGATGCGGATGCGATGGGGCTTCTGTGCGTCGGTCGGTTGCAGGGTAAAGGCAGCGTTCGGCTCACCGCGGAGCAGCTTTTGCCACTCCTCCTGATGCTCCTCGGCCTCGACCTGCTCCACCTGGCAGTACGCGCCGGTATCGCCCTCCGGAGCGGGAAAGGCCAGCACGGCGATGTCCTTCCAGTCGCGCCACTCTTCTTTCTGAGGGACAGGCAGTTCGACATCCATCTCCTTGCCTCCCGCGACATCCGTCCGCGAGTAACTCAGGTGGCGCATGGCCTGCTCGGGTTCAATCCACGGCCCGCCGCTCATGGCCCACCCCGGGCAGGTCTGCAGGCTGAAGCGGAGCCCGAGACGATGCGCTTCCTCGGCCGTGTGGCGAACCAGCGACTCCCATTTCGGACTCAGGCACTCGACGTGTTCCTCCGTGCCTGGCCAGTCGGCGGGGTCGCCCACCTGTCCGTGGAAGAACTGCACGCCCTGGATGCCCGATGCGGCAATGGCTTCAAGGTCGCGGCTGATGCCTTCGCGACGGATGCTGCCGTTGAGGAAGTGGAACCACGTTTCGGGATAGAAGATGCGGCCGGGGCGAAGGAAAGCCGTCTGGTCGTCCTTCGAGAACGGACTGCGCAGCCTTGCCGTGTCAGGCACCGCCGCGTAGTCAGTATGCGCCTCGATGCTTGCCGTTCCCAGGCTCAGGGCAAGCAGGACAAGTATTTTTAATATTGGATATTGAATATTGAAAATTGAAAAGTGACCGTTCTCGGATGCTCTTGCGCCGAGGCGCGATTGCAGTCGCGGGAGGTCTGTTCCCCGTTGTCCGTTGACTGTTGTCTGTTGTCCGTTGACAGTTGTCTGTTGTCTGTTGACCATTTATATATAATTAGTGTCTATCGTCTTCTGAATACTGGTTGCAAAGTTACGAAAAAGAAAGCGAATCGCCAAACGAACTAAGTTTTTTCGTCTTACATTATTTATAAAAGGCAAAAGACTGGCATGACTTTGTAGCGCAATTGAGAAATATTGGTGTCTGGTAATAGTTAATTCCTTTCCCTTCTACGAACTTATTCATCTGTGTTTCGGACGAAAAAGCAGCATACAGGGCTTGCTAAAGTCTCGAAGAGACGACAGACCACAGACGGGGGTGTAAGCCCCCGGTAATGGCGCGATGGAAAAGGAAGTCCTAAAGGGACGACAGAACCCTAAAACGAGTTGGAATAAAACGAATTACATATTCTGTCGCCCTTCCAGGGCTTTGATATAGTGAACGACATAGCCCCGGGGGTTAGCACCCCCGTCTATGGTCTGTCGCACCTCCGGTGCTTATTTACCGGACAGTATCAATTAAGGAAAGGGAATCATCACGTTGCGGGGAAGCCGATATCACGTTGCAAAGCGGCCGACAACACGTTGTCTGCTGAAACGCTGCCCTTATAGAAAGAAAAACGCCACAGCAAGGAAAGCCCGACGCCACAGCAAGGAGAAGCCAACGCTACAGCAAGGAGAAGCCAACGCTACAGCAAGGAGAAGCCGACGCTACAGCAAGGAAAGAAAAACGCCACACATAAGACCCCCTAATCTCTCGCGCAGCATTATATTATATTTTGCATCGGAATGTCGTGGGGCTCGCTTGGGACTTCGTCCAGAAGCTGGAAGGGAAAGCAGATGCCTGTCAGCTTTGCGGCTTTCAGCCGGGGCAGCAGGCGGTCGTAGTAGCCCTTGCCGCGGCCCAGCCGATGCCCTGCCCTGTCGAACGCCATGCCGGGGATGATGGCAAGTTCTATCTCGTCGTAGTTCTCGGGAGCGAATAGAGGTCCCGTCGGCTCCATGATGCCGAAGGCACCCTCTCTCAGAGACGACTCCCCTTCGTAGAGACGCAGTTCCAGCTCGTTGCCGACACAGACGGGCAACAAAACACGTTTGCCGCCCTCATAAGAAGCGTGGAGAAGGGACCTCACATCCACCTCGTCGGGCAACGGGTAATAAAGCAACAGAGTGCCCGCCTCCTGCCAACTGGCCGAGGCAAGCACTCTGTTCGTTATCTCTTCCGACATCGCCGCCAACTCCGCGGCGGAATGCCGAGCTTTCTGCGCCCTGATGAAGCGGCGCAGTGACTGCTTAGACCCTTCCATATGTCCCCTTAGAGGAGAGGATTCCAGCTCCTCCCTTAAGGAAGAGTTAGAGAGGGGCTTCATTTCTTGGCCTTCTTGGCGGCCTTCTCCTTTGCTTTATCGTACTTCTCCCAAAGTTTTTTCTTGGCGCAAAGGTCCTTTTGGGCCTGCGTGCTGGCAATGGCGGCGGCTTCGGCTGCAGCCTCGTCAGCAGGATTTGCCCAAGCGAACTGGAAGCCCTTCTGAGTGTTCCAGTAGCCGCGCGTAAAGTCGGGGAAGGCTACGGAGCAGCAGTTGTTGTCCATAGACAACGCGCCGAGTTCGGCGAGGCAACACCACTCAGCGAGGTCGTAAACGTCCATGTCGAGGGGAAGTCCGTTCTGGAGGCAGTAAACGAGACGTGCGTCCATGAAGAAGTCCATACCTCCGTGGCCGCCTACCTTCTGGGCCATTTCGCCATACTTCTTGATGATTGGGTGCTGGTATTTGGCCACAAGTGCGTCTTGCTCAGCTTTCGGCAGGAAACCGTGCGCGCTGAGGTCGTCCACCTTAGGTGCCACGCCGCTGGCCGTAAGCTGACTCTTGTCGAGGGCATAGTGCTGCTCGGGGTACTTCGTGGCATAGCCCTTCGTGCCTGTCAGCTTGTAGAGGCGGTTGTATGGCTGCGGGTTCATGACGTTGTGCTGTATCTCGACAACCTTGCCCTCCTCGGTGCGCATGAGGGTTGTCGTCTGGTCGCCGTTGCGGTAGCTGTTGCAGGGCTTGCCGGTTTTCTTCTCGACATATTCCTTGCCGTGAGCACTCTTGGTGTCCATAGCGACGAGGGTCTTGAAGCGGTCGCCGCGATGGATGTTCATAGCGAGAGCGACGGGGCCGAGTCCGTGCGTGGCATAAACGTCGCCACGGTTCTCCATGTTGTACTTCATACGCCAGCCGAGCTTGTCGGGGTCGCTGCCGTCGGGGTTCTTCCAGTAGTAGTCCCAGAAGTCGTCGAGATTGTGGATGTAGGCTCCCTCGCCGCGAAGCACTTCGCCAAACACGCCCTGCTGCGCCATGTTGAGCGTGTTGAGCTCATACCAGTCGTAGCAGCAGTTCTCGAGAATCATGCAGTGGAGGCGCGTCTTCTCGCTGAGTTCGATGAGTTCCCAGCATTGCTCAAGATTCATGGCACTGGGCACCTCGATGGCCGTGTGCTTGCCGTTCTGCAGGGCACACTTGGCAACGGGGAAGTGATGGTCCCAGTCGGTAGCCACATACACGAGGTCGATGTCGGGGCGCTTGCAGAGCTCCTCGTAGCCTTTCTCACCGCTGTAGATGTCTGCTGGCGGGAGACCTGCCTCGCGAAGGTACTTCTGGCAAGCTTCAGCACGTGCCTCCACATAGTCGCAAAGGGCAACAATCTGCGTGCCAGGGATATGAGTGAAACGCGCCACGGCGCCGGGGCCGCGCATGCCTAAGCCGACGAAACCGACGCGAACGGTAGCCATCTTCGGAGCTGTCAGGCCGAGCACATGCTGCTGACCTGCAGGACGAGTGGGTGTATCGACTACGAGCGTTCCTTTGTCCCAATGGTATTTTGTGCTGGGACTGAGACTTTGTGCCATTGTGCTGGCACTGATAAATGCTGCCGAAACAAGGGCAAGCAAGAGATGTTTGATGTTCATGATATAACTTAGTTTTAGTAAATTTGCTGCGCAAAGATAGTAAAAGTTTACTAAACTCGTGCGCTTTTCACACAAAAGAAGTGAAAAAAGCCAACTTTTTCCCTTTTAATGCCCTCTTTTTATATTTAATAATGTACCTTTGTAGTTCAAAAGGCACGAAATGGAAAAGAAGAAGCTGCTCGGCATGACTCTTGAAGAGATGAAAGGCGTCGCTACGGAGGTAGGACTGCCAGCCTTTGCAGCAAAGCAAATCATGCAATGGATTTACGGCAGGCACGTCAGGGACATCGACGAGATGACTAATCTGTCGCTCAAGGGAAGGTCGGCCCTGGCAGAGCGCTACGAGATAGGTTGCGTGCCGCCAAGCGACGTCCAAAAGAGCGTCGACGGAACCGCCAAGTACCTCTTCCCGACGGAGCGCGGGCAGCAAGTGGAGTGCGTCTTCATCCCGGACAGCGACCGAGCCACGCTCTGCGTCAGCAGTCAGGCGGGATGCCGCATGGGATGCCGCTTCTGCATGACAGGCAGGCAAGGCTTCGACGGCAACCTCTCGGTCACGGATATCCTGAACCAAGTCTATTCCGTGCCGGGCAGCGAGCAGCTCACCAACATTGTCTTCATGGGACAAGGCGAACCGATGGACAACCTCGACGCCGTGCTGAAGGCGACCGAACTGCTCACCTCTGCGGACGGCTGGGCATGGAGCCCCAAGCGCATCACGGTATCGACGGTCGGCACACGGAAAGGCGTGGAGCGCTTCCTCAGAGAGAGCGACTGCCACCTCGCCATCAGTCTGCACAACCCTTTCCCCGAAGAGCGCCTCGCCATGATGCCCGCAGAGAAGGCTTACAGCATCCGCGACCTGCTGACTCTGCTCCGAGGGCAGGACTGGAGCCATCAGCGCAGGCTCAGCTTCGAGTACATCGTCTTTTGCGACCTCAACGACTCGGAGAGGCATGCTCGAGAGCTGGTGCGTCTGCTTGCACCCATCGAGTGCCGCGTCAACCTGATTCGCTTCCACCAAATACCCGACACGCCCTACCGAGGCGCATCGGAGGAGAAGATGGTCTGGCTGCGCGACTACCTGACCCGTCACGGCGTGACAACCACCATACGTGCCAGCCGCGGACAGGACATCTTTGCGGCCTGCGGGCTGCTGCACAGCAAAGTGAAGAGTAATGAATGAAAAGAGAAGAATAACAATTACCAACACAACGACCTACATTATGAAACGCAAACCGGCATTATTCTTAATACTGATTAGTATGCTTCTCTTGGCGAGTTGCCAGAAGGAGCAATTCTTTCCGCAAGCCAGCGGACGGCCCTACGAAGTGCTTGTCGTGCTCGACAACAAGACATGGAACGCGCCGGCCGGCCGCGCGCTGTTCGACATCCTCGACACCGACGTGCCCTGCCTGCCGCAGAGCGAGCGCTCCTTCCACATCACGCAGATTGAGCCGAAAGACTTGAGCGCGAACTTCAGCATCTTCCGCAACATCATCCAGGTCAATATCGACAAGACGCAGTTCTCACGTACCGGCATGCGCTTCACGCGCAACAAGTATGCGATGGATCAGATTGTGCTCTCCATCAACAGCCCAAGCTTGGAGGACTTCCAGCAGTTCTGCGTCGAGCACAAGCAGGAGGTCATCGATTTCCTGACCCGAAGCGAGATGAACCGCCTCATCAAGGAGCTGGAGCAGAAATACTCGAAAGTGACGTACGATCTGGCTTGGCAAATCTTTACCTGCCGTTTCCATGCCCCGAAGGAGCTGACGAGCTACAAGAAGGGTGAGCAGTTCTTCTGGACCAGCAACAATACGGCCAGCGGACTTGAGAACATCGTGATGTACAGCTATCCGTACGAAGGCCCGGAGACGTTCAATAAGGAATACATGGTGGAGAAGAGGGACTCGGTGATGAAACTGAATCTGCCCGGCGAGAAGCCTGGTATGTACATGAAGACCGACTCGCTCTGCACCATCATCAAACCCATCAACGTCCACAACAGCTTTGCAATGGAGATGCGCGGCCTCTGGTATATGGAGAAAGACGCAATGGGAGGGCCGTTCGTCAGCCACTCTCGCGTGGACATTGAGACGAATCGCGTCGTCGTGGTCGAAGGCTTCGTCTATGCTCCGGAGAAGATGAAGCGCGGCCTCATCCGCCGTCTCGAAGGCTCGCTCTACACCCTGCAGCTCCCGCAGGAACAGTACTCGCTCATCGACACCGGATTAGAGGAAACCCCAAAAGAAGAGAATAAGAAATAGATATATGGAAAAACACAAGATAGCAATTAGTCAGACTGGCGCCGACTCTGCCGCAGGCGACCTCATCCGCCAAGTCTGCAACGACCCCGCGATGCTCGAGCTGTGCACGCCTGTCAAGTTGGAGAAAGAGGCAGCCTATCGCGAGCTCGAGCGAGGCAAAGTCGATGCCCTGGTGCTCACCTCGGCTGCCGAGCAGGAAAAGAACGCCATCGAGATTATCGTGACCGACAAGGCAAACATCATGGTGCTCTCGAAGGAGCCCACGGCCGAAGACATCGTAAAGTTCCGCGATATACTGGAGCGCGACTTCGGCCTGCAATTGCCACGCATCGCCATCGTACTGGAGACGGCTCTCCAGAACCCTGACCTCGCGTCGCAAATCACGGAGGAACACGGCATCAACACCTACGGCCCCTATACCGTTAAGCAAATCATGGCCGACGACACGGCTTCGCACTTCGACGGTATCGTCACGGCCGACAGGTCCTTGGCGCAACGCATCGTAGCAGAAATGGCGGACGTGGCTCCCGTACTTTACTTTGCAGGAAGAGAGCGGATTGTTACCGCGGTCTATGAGCCTGCCAAGGAGGAGGTGACGGAAGAGGGCGTGGCCGACGTCTCCTGGCTGACGCACCCCTTCTTCGTTGCCACGGACGTCATCCGCAACCGTGTCTTCTACGACGAGGCCCGACAAAACCCCTTGCCGAAGCTCTTCCACGACAAGCGCGAGGAACGCAAGAGGAGCGAGGCTCCGCAAGCAAACCCTAACAACGACAACACAGAGCAGGCATCATGAGCACCAGTTCAGACATGCAATCCCTGATGAACCGCTACGGCATCGTGGGGCGAAACGAAGCCCTTCGCGAAGCCCTCGCCACCGCCGTCCTTGTCGCTCCGACCGACCTCTCCGTGCTTATCCAGGGCGAGAGCGGCGTGGGAAAGGAGGTCATCCCACGCATCATACACGACCACAGCAAACGTCGCGGCAAGACCTACATCGCCATCAACTGCGGCTCCATTCCCGAAGGCACCATCGACAGCGAGCTCTTCGGACACGAGAAGGGTGCCTTCACCAGCGCCATCGGCGAGCATGAGGGCTACTTCGGCGCCGCCGACGGAGGGACGCTCTTCCTCGACGAAGTGGGCGAACTGCCCATGAGCACGCAGGCCCGACTGCTGAGAGTGCTGGAGACGGGAGAGTATCTGAGGGTGGGCAGCAGCACACCGAGGAGGACAGACGTCCGCATCGTGGCCGCCACCAATGTCGATATCCCCAACGCCATCAAGCAGGGACGCTTCCGCGAGGATCTCTATTACCGCCTCTGCACCATCAATATCAAGATACCGCCCCTGCGCAAGCGCGATGGCGACGCCGTGCTCCTCTTCAAGAAGTTCGCACTCGACACCGCCAGCCGCTACAACATCCCCGAGCCCATCCGGCTCACGCCCGAGGCGGAAGCCGTAGTCAGCTCCTACAAATGGCCCGGCAACATACGACAGCTGCGCAACATCACGGAGCAGCTCAGCATACTTTCCGAGAGCCGGAGCATCACGCCGGAAGTGCTCGCCAAACACGGCATAACGCCCAACTCTGACGACGACACCGGCATCGCCACCATCGGAGGCGGCAGCGGCTCGGCCTCGCAGCACGACTACGAACAGGAGATAAAGATACTGGCCCACGCTGTCTTCGAGCTCCGCTCGGAGGTGCAGGAGCTCAAGGAAAAGCTGCACGGAGGCAGTCACTGGCACGAGGCGACGGCAACCACCACATTGCCCATGCCGATCCCACAGCAAGGAAACGCCAACGCCACAGCAAGCAACTTCCATTCCTTCACGAAGGAAAAGCCCACGCCTGCTGTAGCGTTGGACATACCCACCGCAGAGGAGATAATCGACGACGACACACTCAACATCGGCGATATGGAGAAACGCAACATCCTGCTTGCTCTGCAGCGCAACCACTACAAGCGAAAACTGGCCGCCGAAGAGCTCGGCATCAGCGAGAGAACGCTTTACAGAAAGATTAAAGCCTATGGAATCGACGAATAGAAGGCGAACCCTCCTCACGCTCCTGCTCGCGATGCTCGTCTCGGCTTGTACCATCAGCTATCGCTTCAACGGAGCCAGCATCGACTACGAGACCACCAAGACCATCCAGATAGACAACTTCCCCATCCGCAGCGCCTATGTCTGGGCACCGATGCAAAGCATCTTCCAGAACAGGATAACGGAAATCTACGCCAACCAGACGAAACTGAGACAGGTAAAGAAGAACGGCGACCTGCAGCTCGCAGGCGAGATAGTCGCCTTCGACCAGTTCAACAAAGGCATCTCCAGCGACGGATACAGCAGCCAGGTACAGCTCCGAATGACCGTCAACGTACGTTTCGTCAACAACAAGAAGCACACCGACGACTTCGAGCGACAGTTCACGGCAACCTCCGAATACGATGCCTCGCAGCAACTCACCGCCGTGCAGGAAGAACTCGTAACGCAGATGGTGAAGGACATCGCCGACCAAATCTTCAACGCCACCGTCGCCAACTGGTAAACCCAAACGCACTACTTATGCCACGACACATCATTGACTATATCCGACGACCCGACACCATCGACGACGACGCCATTGCCCAGCTGCAGGCCCTCACCCGCGAGCATCCCTACTTCCACGCACCACGCATCCTCCTCCTGCAAGCCCTCTACAGAAAGCACGACCCGGCGTACGACGAGACATTGCGACGCACCGCCATCCTCGTGCCGAGCCGGGAAGCCATCTTCCACCTCACGGAAGAGCCACACTACACACAGGCCGAAGAGCACAAGCGCTATGACGACACAGCAGATGCCTCCGAGTCCCGGACCGTCAGCCTCATCGACAACTTCCTCGAGACGCAGACAGCCGCCACCCCCGCCAGCCATCCCATCGATGCAGCACAAGACTACATCGGCTACCTCCTCCAGCAGGAAACCCTGAAAGGCGGAAAGAGGCCGGAAGCATTGCCCATGAACGGCGGAGGTGTCGTCGAAGACTTCCTCGAGAATGAGCACGGGAAAATCGTCCTCAGCGAAACACAAGAAAACGAACAAGAAAAGAATCAATCCGACGAAAGCGAAACAACGCAAAATGACACAAATAACGAGATTTTGACTGAAATAATGGCCGGAATTTATATAAAACAAGGCAAATATGAGAACGCAGTGAAAATTATCCGGCAACTTTCCTTGAAATATCCAAAAAAAAATCGTTACTTTGCAGACCAAATTCGATTCCTCGAGAAACTAATAATAAATAATAAACACAAATAACATGTACACATCTATCGTTATCCTGATTGTATTGGCCTCCATTCTCATGTGCCTCATCGTACTCATTCAGGAATCAAAAGGCGGCGGTTTAGCTGCAGATTACTCCAACAACAACCAGATCCTTGGCGCTCCCAAGACAACCAACTTCATCGAAAAGGCAACATGGTGCCTCGCCGGTGCAATGATCTTCCTCAGCGTCATCAGTGTGGCATTCCTGCCCGGCGCAAGCCACAACGAGTCCGTAATGCAGCAGCAAGCCATCGAGCAGGCAGCTACCAACCCCGGCAACGTGCCGGCCATGGAACAGCCTGCAGCTACAGATGCTCCTGCCGAGACTCCCGCAGAGTAAACCGACCTAACCAATCAACTCACTCCCCGCAAGGGGAAAAGGCCCCCTCCCAGTCTCCCCAAAGTGGGAGAAACTTGGAAGGGGCTTTTTATTGCTCAAAGCTCAACCTATGCTTATAGCTGACAGCGGCTCGACAAAGACAGACTGGCTCTGCCTCATGCCCGACGGAACGCAAACCGAACTGCACACCGACGGCATCAATCCCGCGCGCGACGCGCGCGATATTATATATAATGTATTATACCATGACCTGCTGACCCAGCTTCCGCAAGCTCGGGGGCTGCAATCCATCTATTTCTATGGGGCAGGATGTATCGAGCCGTTCAGCCAGACCATGAGAGAGGTCCTCGCCGAACTCTTCACGGATTGCCACATCGAGGTGGAAAGCGACCTGCTCGGCGCAGCACGGGCCCTTTGCGGCGACGAGTCAGGCATCGCCTGCATACTGGGCACAGGCTCCAACAGCTGCCTTTACGACGGCAAGGACATCGTGATGCACACGCCTCCGCTTGGCTATATCCTGGGCGACGAAGGCAGTGGCTCCTTTCTCGGCAAGACGTTGCTGAACGGTCTCTTCAAGGGACTGCTGCCCGAGCCACTCAAAGAGGCGTTCTGCGCCAAGTACGGCATGACGTTGCCCGACGTCATCGGCCGCATCTATCGTCAGCCCGCAGCCAACGCCTTCATGGCTTCGCTCGTCCCATTCATCGTCGACTGGCGCCATCATCCTGCCATCCACGACCTCCTCGTCAACGCTTTCTGCCTCTTCCTCGACCGCAACATCGCAGTTTACGGACACAAGGAGCTGCCCATTCACTGCGTTGGAGGCATCGCTTTCCAGTTCGAGAAAGAGCTCAGGGAAGCTGCAAACAAAAAGGACATGCAAATAGGGCGAATCATGCGACGACCCATCGAATCAATCGCTGAATATCATAGCAAAAGGTTATGAATCGTGTACAATATTGCGCATTTTCTCGAAACATGTTATAGAACATAGCGTAAAAAGTTGCAACGTGCATAAAAATTCCCTAACTTTGCACTCGTTATCCTGAAAACAATCTTTTTACCTTAAACAAAGCTAATACCAATGGAGGAGAGAAGCTGTGAAGCCACTCTCCTTTTTTCTTATTATTACAGTGAATAAAATGAGGTAAAAGACAATGAATGATGAACTGACATTAGAGGTTTGCTGTGCTGACTTGCAGAGTGTTCGAGCAGCAATGGAGGGAGGCGCCCACCGCGTGGAGCTATGCGAGGCTCTTGAGGTGGACGGTCTGACGCCGTCGGCGGAGATGATGGCCGAGGCGATAGGCTTGGGCATCCCAATTCAGGTGCTCATCCGGCCCCGCCAAGGCGACTTCGTTTACGACGAGGCGGAGGTACAATCGATGCTGGAGGGCATCCGCCAGGCCAAGCGACTGGGCGCCAACGGCGTGGTGATAGGTGCCCTGAAGCCTGATGGCAGCATCGACGAAGAGACGGTTCGCCGTCTTGCAGCTGAGGCGAAGGGCTTGAGCATCACATTCCATCGCGCCTTCGACGTCTGCGCTCGCCCCATGGAAGCCCTGGAGCAAATCATCGCCTTGGGATGTCATCGCCTGCTCACTTCCGGCCAAGCACCGACGGCCGAGCAAGGCATCCCTTTGATAAAGCGACTCGTCGAACAGGCGGCGGGAAGGCTCAGCATCATGCCCGGCTCAGGTGTCAATCCCGGGAATGCCCGCTTGATTCTGTCCGAGACTGGTGCTCGCGAGATACATGGCTCGCTTCGGCAGGGCGGCCACACCAGCGCGGAGCTGGTTCGCGCTACCGTAGACAATTGTCAAGACTTATAATCCGTCACATAAAAGCAAACATCAATCACGCTATGGAATCCCTAAAAGAACTTTTCCGCGTAGGCATAGGTCCGTCGAGCAGTCATACGATGGGACCGCAAGCCGCTGCTATCCAATACCTTGACCGCCACCCGGAAGCCAAGGCCTTCGACGTCACGCTCTACGGCTCCCTTGCAGCCACGGGCAAAGGGCACATGACGGACGTCGCCATCCTCCGCGTCCTCGAGTCCCAGGGCAGCGTAGACATCCACTGGGAGCCCACCATATTCCTGCCCTTCCATCCCAACGGGATGAAGTTCGCCGTGCGTCAGCCCGACGGCACTCTCCTCGACGAATGGACCGTCTATAGCATCGGCGGCGGAGCGCTCTCGGAAGGAGAGGAGCAGGAAGAAACGAACGCCGACAGACCATCGCTCTATCCCCTGAACACCATGAAGGAAATCATGGCATGGTGCCAAAAGACGGGACACGCCTTCTGGGAGTATGTGGAGCAATGCGAAGGACAAGAAATCTGGGACTACCTGCGGGAGATATGGCGCGTCATGCAGGAAGCCGTCGAGCGCGGCATCAATCACGAAGGCATCCTCCCCGGGCCGCTCGGACTGCAGCGAAAGGCACCCGTCTACTACACCAAGGCAAAGGGCTACAAGGCGAACCTGCAGAGCTCCGGCCTGGTCTATGCCTACGCCCTTGCCGTCAGCGAGGAGAATGCCTCCGGCGGACTCATCGTCACCGCTCCCACCTGCGGTTCGTGCGGCGTGCTCCCCGCCGTCCTCTACCATTTGGGACACAACCACGCCTTTTCCGAAGAGCGTATCCTCCACGCCCTCGCCACCGCGGGACTCATCGGGAACCTCGTCAAGCAGAACGCCAGCATATCGGGTGCCGACGTCGGCTGCCAAGGGGAAGTGGGCGTGGCAAGCGCGATGGCCTCGGCTGCTGCCTGTCAGCTCTTTGGCGGCAGCGTGTCGCAGATAGAATACGCTGCGGAGATGGGACTTGAGCACCACCTTGGCATGACGTGCGACCCCGTCTGCGGCCTCGTCCAGATACCTTGCATCGAGCGCAACGCCTTTGCAGCCGCCCGCGCACTGGACGCCAACTTCTACGCCTCGCTCTCCGACGGCCAGCACCGCGTCAGCTTCGACCGCGTCGTGCGCGTCATGAAGCAGACGGGCAAGGACCTGCCATCGCTCTACAAGGAGACCTCGGAAGGCGGCTTGGCCAAGCTCGGCGACGACTGACCTCCACAGCATCTCCCCCAGAAACCGAAGCAAGAGATTACCCTCCTCGAGCAGTCGGAACACTCGCCCCAACACGAAGCACAGCCCAACTTGACATAACGCGTTGCTTGCAAGTACATGTACATTCAATTGCAAGTACATGAACTTTCAATTGCAAGTACATGATAAATCAAACTCTCCTACGTGAAGCGTTGAGCGACGGCACACGAAGGCAGGGGCGCTGCTTCAATCTGGAGAGTACCAACAATAAGCAATCGTCACAAAAACACATAGGAGAGAAACAGCTCGTCATTCCCAGTAGCAAATCTCCCTTTCATAAAACAAGAAAAAAGCGGCAGGCTCACATCATAATAGGCCTGCCGCTTTTAATATCAAATTAACGTTGCAAGAATTTCTTCCCACCTATGATATAGAAGCCGGCAGGCAGGTCCCCAGCATGGTCCGCATCGGTCACCCGCTGCCCGCTGATGTTGAAGACATCGCCCGGCGACCGCTTCAATTCGGCAGAAGGAGAGGCAATGCCCGTACTCTTCTCCACAATCTTGTAATAGGGCGACCTAGCCAAATTGACATAGCCAGAGGATGAAGGCTCGTACACTCTGATTTGCGAGAAATAGGTTGCCCCTATCTCCAACTCGGTGTCGGGGAAGGAAACTTCCACACGGGCAGTCTCGCCCGCAGGTATCACGGTGTCGCTCAGGACAGCTTCCTGCATATTGTAGTACCCCGTCTCTGTATTATACCTGTACAGCAGAGTACGGAACACGCCATCATAGGTCTCGGCGGCTTCGTTCTTCACGTCGAACTGCAAGCACCACATGTCGTCGCTAAGTTCGCCGTTTTCCTCGTCAGCACCCTTCACGGTTACCGTCTCCACAGTCAGGTTAGGTTCCGAAGGCATAGCAACGTCGAAGTTGCCGTTCCAGAAGGTGGTTGCCGTATTGTAGCGTGAGGTGCGAATCTGAATCGTCTTGTCGCCAGGCGTGGAGGGCGTGTAGCGGATGAAGAAGTCGCCTGTCTCGCCGGGAGCGAACGGCACGCCGATGGCAGACTCCAGCTTGCCGTCGATGGCAATGTAGAGTGCATTGATATAATAGGTACCCGTGTTTGTAGCGTTGAACCGCAACGTGGCTTCCCTCCCCACCTTAGGTACGCCAACCACTTCCATCGAGTTGATGGTAAAGGACTTCGTGAAAGGATTTGTCACAGCGACAGCCGTCATTGTATTCCCGTCAACAGTCAGCTCCACATAGTGTCGGTAGCTTCCAAAATCCTCGTTCCATGTCTCCTGCCCAGTCATTCGGCTCACCATCTTCAGTATGTAGTTACCGCTTTCCATGCCGCTGCCGAACTCTATACTGCGCCCCCATTTGCCACCGTACATAGGGCGCAGAGTATAGTCTAATACATTCCCCACCTTCAGGAGCGTGCCCTCAGGGGAAAAGACGGCCACGGAGTGTTCGAAGGGAAGCGTAGCACCATAGTAGTTGTTCACCTGCGAAGTGACGAAGACAGAGAAGTCATCATCCACCGACCCACGCGAGTAGCTTTCCGCATCTGTCTCAATGCTCGACACACTGAGAGCCATGTCATCGTAGGTGATATCATCAGATTCTGGACGCAGTCCGATGCCAGCAATCTGTCCGATGGAATAACCCTCGCCGTAGATGGTCTCATCCTCTGTGTCGCCCGGGCAAGCTACATCCATCAGATAGAAGCCGTCATAGTTGCCATACCAGCCCCAATTAATGTGGTAAAAGCCACGGGGGTCGTAACCATCCACCACGAATCCGTGACCCACGACGTAGTCAACTCCAGACATGAAGATGGGTCGCCCAGCGGCCATCTCATTGTAGAGTGCCTCATCCCACTGCTCGCGAGTCTCCATAATGCTCTCCAAGTCGAAGCCGTGGATGTCAAAATGGAAGTTGTCGATGAAGTTGGGTGTGCCACCACTCGCCCCAGAACCGTCCAGATCATAGTCCGCCTCGAAAGCCTGGCCACAGTAGAGCATCAGCTTGGCAACCGCGTAGGCAGCATCACTGCTGTCGTTTTTCTCATACTCGTCCTGCATGATGTCGTAGTCGAAGGTAGTGGCGGGCAAGGCCTCCATCCTTATTCCCTTGGTGTCCGTAGTATAGGCCTCCATTGCCGAGGCACCGGCCTTGCTCTTCCAATAGTACAATATCTGAGCCATCGCTGTCGGCATACATCCCGTAGGAGCATGAACACCATCAATCTTCGGGGTCAGCAGATTGTACGGAGCCCCCTGACTCCATTTGCTCGTCACCATGGGAGCCACAGCCTGCCTCCCCTCCTTTGTGTGACTGGCCTGAGCCTTGCCCTGACGCAGCAACACAATCTGCTCCTCGCAGCCCTTCAGCCACCACCTCATGTTTTCTGGCATATTTGCCGTATCGAAAGTCCCTTCGTCAGAATAACCCAGCACTTGGCTGACACGGTCATCGCCCGCCATGATGATGAAGCCTCCATGCTGACAGTTATCTGAGGAAAAAGCATACCATGCGGGATTTTTACCCTCTCCGTGGGCCACAAGTCGTAAGTTCTGAGCCTGATGAGGCATAAAAGCCTGTGCCTTTTGCAAAGCAATCTTTGGAGTCACTTTGCCAGCCTGTGCAATTAATGTCATCAGGAAAGCAGTTGAATAAACTAATATTTTTTTCATAATAAATATTTGATCTATATTTGTTATTTGATTCTTGCAGCATCAAGCAAACATGGCAGGTTCTTGTCTTTTGCAGGAACATGACGCTTTGCACCACTTGAGCCACTTGTCCACCAGTTGTATTCGCTCATGCCGTCACTATCCTTGAATGAGCGGAAGTCACCGGCATCGATGAGATAGGGCTTGGGGTCGTCGCTCTTCTCTACGAAAACGAATGCATAGTAAAGGTCTTTTATTCCCTCATCCGTTTTCGTACCCGAAATGACAAGTGCAGTCTTGTATGTTATGTCGTATTCCTCTCGATGGGTTACGCCTATCACATTGAAAAAGACACTGAAATTATCGCCCTCGCCCGAGATGAAACATCCCGTACCCGAAGATTCGGAATACGCTTGCTTCTCTTGATAGTCGAGCGTATTGTTTATCATATCCTGATTATAGAACTTAAGATATAAGTCAGCAAAGCCATCTCCAACATTGAAGCCATTGGTAGAGTCGAAAACCAGAACGTTAGGCGACATAAGGAACTCACCCTCAATGTTAGGCGGATTTGAACCATCATAGATGGGAATGTAGTCATCCAGCTGGTCGCGCAAATCATCGGGGATAACCTGAGTAAGACGTTCCTCTTCCCTGCTCTTGGACTTGCCGGTTACGGGAATTTCCACAGTACCGTTCGAACCATTCGAGGTAATAGTCATGACGTCGGAATAGGGTTTGTCTTTTTCTTCGGCTTCAGGTGTGAAGGTGATGGTGAATGGCCGTGACTCGCCAACCTGAAGCGTGAAGTTCTGCCCGCTTTCAGGAACATCGAAGATGCCGTGCAGACTTTGTATCTCGAATGTGAGGTCGGCAATGCCCGTGTTGCTAACAGTGAAAGTTCCTGTTGCTGTTGTGCCAGCTTCTACACTTCCGAAGTCTATTGGATTAGGTTCAACGGTGAGAATGCCAGCATCACCATTATCGAACGTCAGGCTCTCCCCATCCCATGTGGCATACATGTGATAAGCTCGCCCTGTCTCGATATCAACATCAGAAGACTTCTTGTTGGCAGACTTCATTGCAACGCCGTCGATCGTAGCCTTCAATTCTGCACCATTCATCTTTTCTTGAGTCGGGATGTACCAAGAGACAATCGTTTCAGTGTTTCCTGGTCCAACAATGAGAATATCCTCACTTACGTTTTCACCGTAAATGTTAGCAGCAGCATCTAACGTCATGCCTCCCTCAGGAAGTAAGTAGCCTACAGCCTTTTTGTAATACCAAGGTGTTTCCACGTCAAAGCCCCTGTGAAGGAATTCTATCATTTTATCTGTGTTATTGGTCACATGTAATACCTCGTATGTTCCGATATGTTTAAATTGCAAAGTAGGATTCAAATCACTACCGACATCTGTTCTACTATACAATGGTGCATTGAAAAACAATAGTACGTTCCTTTTTAGTTCAGCTGTACTAAAAGGATACCAATCAGCACCCTCTCCAACCATCGTACCACTAATACCTGATAAGGCATGTATTGAATAGGGCTTATTTAAGTCTAAAGCATCAGGTAATTCAAAAACGATGCAAGCCTTCTTATTATCTTCAGAAATATTCGTCACACCAACCTTGCCGAGTTCGTAGTGTTGGTTTCCTTGCGTGATAAACAACTGTACCTCATCGTCTTCGTTCCATTTTGTAATAAAGTTCTTTGAGTCGACATCTTGTTCAAGTCCCACGCGAGTTGTTCCTTCATTGGGCATAATGACAGAAAGTGCTATTTTACGCCCAGAAATACTTACTTCTTCCAAGGTTTCTGTATTAGTACAGCCCATTAATAGGAACATCAAAGGCATTAATACCCAAAGGGCTATCGATTTTATGTTTGTTATCTTTTTCATAGTTTTATATTCTTTTATACATTAGAAATCTGTTCCAGGAATATCGGGAATTACCGTACGGGGTGTAAAAGAAAACATTTCACTGTAATAGTATTCTTTACCATCAAAGAAATATGCCCAATAATAATAACGAGTACTTGACTTTAGTTGTTCTTCAGGAATCTGGTATTTAAAAGAAACATTATAATATTTATCATTATATTCCACTTGTTCAAAGCCTTCATAACATGCCGCTCCTAACTGGCAAACTTTTATAGCATCTGTTAGACTAGGCGTTTCACTTATATAGAATCCATAACGGACTGGACTATCGTTAGGGATTCTATTTGAAAGTTCAATTGTTATATCGTCTTTCTCCTCTGAATAATTATAATAAGTGTTTGAGTAATATGCATTGCCTGATAATACTACGTAATCTTTGTCAGACACTTGATAGTCATGTTTAATATTAAAGAATGGACTCCAAATACAATAATTACCAAAATTAGGATAATTTTTATTATAATATGGTATAAGATCTGCCCAGGTTCTGTTCTTATAGAGTCCCCAAAAGTAAGAATCTACTATACAATTATGCCTAAGTTCGAATGGAAGATCTTCATAAGCTCTTTCTACAGACATACCAGAAAACAATTTATGCAAAAAAGTAACACCTGCGGCAACACCTACATAATTACTCTCATCATATCCGAAATAAACACCAGCACCTTTTTCGGTAAAAATTTTGGCGACAGAAGAACTTATAGAATCTTTCCAATCCGGATTCTCTTCACCTTCCGGATTAGGACCACACATAGAAAGACAACAACCATTAAAAACAATTGCACTTCCTTGATTAGTAAAAAACTTATCAGATTCTTTAATCCATTTTTCTGTTACCACTGCATAGACACAATCTTCTATTTTCCCATCCCTTACTTCTTTGTGTGTTGTATAATAGACTAAATCTGGAGAAACTTCTTTATACGTATAAAAATCTTCACCTTTGTAGTTTTCATGATGCACAGCATTATTAAGCCCTTCGGAAGTGAGCCAAGCATGGGTTCCATCATATTTATCGAAGCCTCCATGCGTTATCAGATATACTATGTCATATTCAAATAACCCATTCTGGAAAAAATCCACAGTTGGAGCTATTAATCCAACATCAGGAACATTAAATCCAAATATATCAAACATTTCTCTAGTATCTGAAAGGCGCTCTTGTTGATAGGGTATCCCTTCTGATTCATCAAATTGAACTTGGGATACAAATGCAATCTTAGGTTCAATCATATTGGGTTGAGAAACATGCTGTTGAGAAGCTCGAAGTCTTTTCTTATTATTTACTATAGCATGATATAACTCCTTTTCCTCATTTTTTGATAGTTTTGGAAAAAAAGAGTATGAAATCTTTCCATAATCCTTGATTCTAACAAACAATTCACAACCTGAGGCATAAGCATCTTCAACATAAGGAAGATTCTTTATTTCATCAATATATTCTGCCATCTCCGCAAGGTTCTCTGACTTGTCATAAAAGACCTTAACTGCGTTTGCCACGTCTGCCACATGTTGGCAAACTTCCATGTAGGGGTCAGTTGGGGGATTGTCGTTCGGGTCTACGACATCGCTACTCTTGGAGCAGGATGACCATGTCGCCATTAGTGCGGCGAAAAGGGACATCCTAAAAATTAATGATAGTTTCTTCATACTGTTTGTAATTTGAATTGTTATTGGTTAATATTAGTATTATCAGGCACAAAGATAAACATTATTTCACAATATCGCCCTTTTTATTTGCATTTTTTACAGAATAGGCGCTCATTTGTCATCATATAGGCCATTATAGGGGCAAAAAGGACAAGGAAACATTACTTTTCGCCACATTTTTTATTGGTGATTGAGAAAATTAGCTCATCCCACTGCTTCCTTGATAACAAAAGAGATTTCAAGAGTATTGCCTTGGGCTGGAATGTGGATAACGGACTCTAGTTCAGACTGTTTTTACCAGATAGCAACATATAACAATATGGGACATATAAAGCTTTTTATCAACGTGTCACTACACTAGGCTGTTAGGAACGTGTTGCTGGCAGTCTGTTAACGTGTTGTATGAAAGCTACGTGTAATGTGTGTCACAATTAAGTTCTGTGCGATGTGCATCCTTTATTATTAGGATGCACAAGCGCACATGCGCAGTTTTTTGTTGCCGTATGCTAAAGCTATGTAGCCTCTTCGCTCATAAAGAAACCAGTCAGGCTCGCCATCCACAATGGGAACCTGAAACACTAAGAAAAAAGGAGATGGCAATAAAAACCATCTCCCACTTTGTTATGCTTTATGCTTCGAAGAACAATTCCTCGGGTGCTTTGCGCTGCCGCGGCGGCTGGGCGGCGGCAGGATAACCTATCGGGATGATGGCGACGGGCTCTTCCGTCTCCGGCATCTCGAAAAGCTGATGGCAACGCTCGGCGTCGAAATTGCAGACCCAACATGTGCCAAGCCCTTGCTCGGCGGCTGCCAGACAGAGATGCTCCACGGCGATGGCGACGTCGATATTGCCGTGCGGCTTGCCGTCAGCGCGAACCCATTCCTGCTCGTGCAGAAGAGAGGCAAGAACATACAGCGGGGCTTCGCCAAACCAAGGGCGCGCATAGCACGACTGAAGCTTTTCCCTACCCTCCCGGCTGCGGACGATGCGGAATTTCCACGGCTGGCGATTCACCGCAGATGGCGCGAGCCGCATACACTCTTTGAGGTACGCAACTTTTTCCTCCTCTACAAGTTTGCCGAGATAACTGCGACAACTGTAGCGGCTCTGAACGATGTCGATAAGTCGCTCCACGTTTAGCGTTTCAGGACTTTATAGCTCGTCTTGCCGTTCTTGATGACATAGGTGCCCGGTGTCAAGCCATCGAGCGATGCCGGCGTCGTGCCGTCTTCGCTGGGCTGAAGCGTACGCATGAGCTTGCCGTCGAGACTGTAGATATAAGTTGGCTGCGGGGCTGTGTTGACGGGAGCCGTGATGCGGGTCACCTGGTCGTCAACCTCGCCAAAGGTGAACTTGTCCATATTGGAGAGGGGATACGTCACAGACGCCTCTGCTGCCGTGATGATGAGGTTGCCGTCGCTGTAGGTGACAACGGGCTTTTCGCTGAAAGCAATCTCGAGTACGCCGCCAGTCTTCGGGTGTACGAACAGGGCTGTGTCTGCCCAAACTGCTGTTGCTGCAAAGAGGGTCAGCAGGGAAAGGATAGTTTTCTTCATAGTCTCATTATTTATAAAACTTTGGGACAAAGTTACAAAAAATATGAAAGATTGAAAGCGAAATTAGGAAAAATATCATCTAAGATGTCATTTTTTTTACTTTTCGCTTTCACCCTTATTTACTATATGCTCTGCAAAATACGTTTCAAGACGACCGTGGCTGAGATTTCGCGATTGGCAGCCTCGGGAATGACGAGGGATGTGGGTGCCTCGATGACGTCGTCCGTGACTATCATGCCGCGACGGACGGGCAGGCAATGCATGAAGTGGGCATTGTTCGTCCAGTTCATGTGCT
Organism: uncultured Bacteroidales bacterium; assembly: GCA_902768605.1. The sequence goes on along the minus strand of CACXLY010000025.1, from coordinate 2,201 downwards.
CTGCGTCAACGGTCCAGCTCATGTCCTTCGAGAGTATCTTGCCGTAGTCCGCCTTGTTCGTCACGCCCGGGCAACTCCAGTTCTTGGCATAGATGAAGTCGGCCCCTTGGAATGCCTTGCGCTGGTCGTACTCGATGCGAGCGCCCTGTGTGAACTTCGGGTCGAGTTCGTAGCCCTCGGGGTGCGTGATGACGAAATCGACGTCGGCGGCCAGCATCCATTGCGCGAAACTGTTGGGGACAGCTTGCGGCAGGGCGCGAGGATGCGGCGCCCAGGTAAGGACGACCTTGGGCTTGCGCTTCCGGGAAGGCTCTGAATTGCCGGAATACTCAGAGTAATCAGCATGCTCAGAGATGGTTATCAGGTCGGCAAAGGCTTGCAAAGGATGCACGGTGGCGGTCTCCATGGCAAAGACGGGCTTGCCGCTGTACTTCAGGAACTGATGGTAAACGGTCTCGGCATAGTCGTAGTCGCGATCCGTGAGGCCAGCAAAGGAGCGGATGCCGATGACGTCGCAGTAGCAGCCCATGACGGGAATGGCCTCCAGCAGGTGCTCGCTCTTGTCGCCGTCCATGATGACACCGCGCTCGGTCTCAAGTTTCCAAGCACCCGCGTTGACGTCGAGCACGATGACGTTCATGCCGAGATTCATGGCAGCCTTCTGCGTGCTGAGTCGCGTGCGGAGACTATTGTTGAAGAACACCATGAGCAATGTCTTGTTCTTGCCCAGCGTGTCGTACTTAAAGCGGTCGGCCTTTATTTCCTGAGCCTCAGCCAATGCCTGTCTGAGGTCACCTATGTCCTGTACGTTCAAAAAACTCTTCATTATCTGTGATTTGACGATTTACGATTTATTATTCTTTTTCTGAGCGAGGCTTCTCTCTCTTATCTCGACGCGGCGGATCTTGCCGCTGATGGTCTTGGGCAACTCATCGACGAACTCGATGATGCGCGGGTACTTGTAGGGAGCCGTGACGCGCTTGACGTGGGTCTGCAGCTCCTCAATGAGGGCTTCGTTCGCCTTGTCCTTCCACTCCTTGCCAAGCACGACGGTGGCCTTCACCACCATACCCCGCGTGTCGTCCGGCACGCCGGTAATGGCGCACTCTACCACGGCGGGATGTGTCATCAGCGCACTCTCCACCTCAAAGGGCCCGATGCGGTAGCCGCTGCTCTTGATGACGTCGTCGGCTCGGCCCTCGAACCAGTAGTAGCCGTCCCTGTCGCGCCAGGCCATGTCGCCCGTGAAGTAATAGCCGTCGTGGCAAGCCTCGTAGGTGATGTTGCTGTCGCGATAGTATTCCTTGAAGAGGCCGATGGCTTTGTGACCTTCGTTCAGGCGAACTGCTATCTCGCCCTTCTCGCCGTCCTCGCAGGGCGTGAGGTCCGGACGAAGCAAAGCAATCTCGTACTGCGCGTTAGGCTTGCCCATGCTGCCCGGCTTGGGTTGCATCCAGGGAAACGTGCCGAGCGTCAACGTCGTCTCTGTCTGCCCGAAACCCTCCATGAGGCGAATGCCCGTCAGTTCAAAGAAACGGTTATAGACGGCGGCATTCAAGGCCTCGCCTGCCGTGGTGCAGTAGCGAAGGGCTGACAGGTCGTAGCGGCTGAAGTCCTCGCGGACGAGGAAACGATAGACGGTGGGCGGCGCGCAGAAACTCGTGATGCGGTACTTTTCCATCTGTCGCAATATCTTCTCGACGCAGGCCCCCGCGAACCATTGGCCGTAGAACTTTCCCCAGACAGCCTTGCCCCAGCCGGTGTCGGCCACGGTAAGATGTATGCTGTCGGGCGTGAGGTTGTGCCAGAAGACACCCGTCGTGAGATGACCAAGGGCGTAGAGGAAGTCGTGCGAGACCATCTTGGGCTCACCCGATGTGCCTGAGGTGAAATACAGTATCATTGTGTCGCCGTTGGCGTTGACGAAGCGCGGGCGACGGAAAGCAGGGGCTTTCTCTATCTCTGTATGCCAATCGTGGAAGCCTTCGGGCACGTCGGGACCAATGGAGACGAGGACGTCCACCGTAGGACTGTCGGGCATTGCCTTCTGCACTTCGCCGAGGACGTACGGCTCGCCGACGCAGATGATGGCCTTGACCGAAGCCGCATTGTTGCGGTAAACGATGTCGTGGCTTGTCAGCATGTGAGTGGCGGGAATGGGTATGGCGCCCAGTTTGTGCAGGGCAAGCATCGTAATCCAC
>CACXLY010000024.1 GCA_902768605.1 uncultured Bacteroidales bacterium | reverse complement strand
AGCATCAGCGGCATTTCAAAATGTCGTACCTTTGTATCGTCAAAACAAACGACACCCTGCCAAGTGAGCAAACATGAAACGTCGAAGTGCGCAATTCGAAACGACAGAAAGCTCAACTTAGCATAATAAAAATTAAGAGTTAAAAATTAAAAATTAAAAATTATGAAGAGAAGTTATGAAGAGGAGTTAAGAAGAGAAGTTATGAGGAGAAGTTATGAGGAGAAGTTATGAGGAGCCAAATGTATCGGCCCATTATAACTCCCCATTATAACTCCCAATTATAACTCCCAATTATAACTCCACATCATAACTCCACAAAAACTAAACTGACTCTAAACTCTAAACACTAAACTTCAAAACTGACTCTCAACTCTAAACTCTAAACTCTAAACTCTAACAACCATGATTAACTACAGCATCTACATCGGTTCCAAGAAGCCCGGAACCAAGAAAACCGACCAGCACTACGCAACCGTAGCAATGGGTACGGCACAGGTACACGACAAGCTCTCCTTCGACCAGTTTGTCGCTCACATGGCCGACCACAACTCGCCCTTCTCCAAGGGCACCATCCGCGGCGTCATCACCGACATGATTCACTGCATCCGCGAGCAGCTGCTCGCAGGCAACAGCGTGAATCTCGGCGACCTTGGCAAGTTCCACGTTGAGCTCAACTGCGAGCCCGCCGTCACCACCGAGGACTTCACCGCCGCAAACATCAAGGCCGTTAACGTCTGCTGGACGCCCGGCGAAGACTTCAAGGACTTGAAGAAGGACGCAGAGTTCCAGCTCGTGCCCAGCCGCAAGCTCGCAGCCGACGCCATCGAGGTCATCAAGAACACCGACACCATTCAGGGCCTGGAGTGAACCTCCAGCCCTGAAGAATTAAAAATTAAGAATTAAGAAAGAAGAATTAAGAGTTTGCTGCCGCACTTAATTATGAATTATGAATTAAGAATTATGAATTGTGAAGAATTTGCTGCCGCAATTAATTATGAATTATGAATTATGAATTGTGAATTATGAAGAATTTGCTGCCGCAATTAATTAGGCAATAATATAGCAGTTGGCATGATGAAAGCCTGAACCGAAGGTCGACGGCCGAAGGGAAAGTCAAAGGCTGGAAAGAATACAGGCGGGGGGGTAGAAGACATCGCAACAACTAAGTGCTGAAAGCACGACAGAACATCAGAAATCTCTCCACCCTTTCAGGGTTCCGTTTACCGCTCGTACTGGTTACGGGGTTCCACCCCCGCCTATGTTCTTATCAGGCTTTCAGCCTTCATCTTTACTCGCCTTAGCTCTTTCAACTAACCAAAAAGCGTGCCAACTGCTATATCATTTCGATAAATTATGAACTATGAACTATGAATTAACAACTGTGAATTATGAATTACGAATTGTGAATTGTGAATTGTGAATTTTATTGCAATTCTCTCCTTTAACGGGAAAAAAAACGCGGCAATTAAACAACCTATCGAAAAAAATACTATCTTTGCGGCGCTTAATTTGCACTCACGCGCGTAATGATATGAAAAGATTGCCCATTCTGCTTGCCGTTTTTCTGGCTTCATTTTGCCTCCATGCCTACGACTCCGCCACCGACCATCTGCTGTCCGGTTCGCTGGTCTGTTCGGGCTCTGCCGACAAGGCTGCCCTGGCTTTCGACGGCAAGCCATCAACGTATTACAGCACGAGTGCGAGCGAGATGCAATGGGTAGGTCTTGACCTGGGCGAGCCCTTCGTCGTCACCCGCATCAGCTATACGCCCGCTCCGGGCAGCCAGGGCGCCGACCGCATGCTGCTCAGCCTCTTCGAGGGCGCCAACAGCCCCGACTTCATGGATGCCATGCCGCTCTATTTCATCAGCGAGACGCCGCCGACCGGCACCACCGTCACCAGCGACGTGAACGTCAGCCGCGGCTTCCGCTATGTCCGCTACGTAGGCGGCGCGGGGTCGTACTGCAACGTCGCAGAGCTGAAGTTCTACGGCCATGCTGGCGAGGGCGACGACAGCCAGTTCTATCAGGTGACCAATCTGCCGACGCTCAGCGTACATGTACAGAACAACATCAAGCCGACGGTACGCGGCGAGGACCACGAGTCGAGGTCGGTGCTCATCTATGAGGGCGGCACGATGGTTCAGGACTACCCCATCCTGTTTCGCGTGCGCGGCAATTTCTCCTCCTCGCCCGAGAACAAGGCATATCGCATCAAGTTTGACGACGGGAAGACGCACCACATGATGCGCGGCGGCCACAACGAGTCGCCCACGAAGTGCCGGAAGTGGGTGCTCATCAACAGCTACCGCGACAAGACACTCATGCGAAACCCCGTGGCGTGGGCGATGTCGAAGCGCGCCGAGATGCAATGGACGCCGTGGAGCCAAATCGTGGATTTGTTCGTCAACGGCGATTACCGCGGCACGTACACGCTGGCGGATGCGGTTTCGGTGGACGGCAAGCGCATCAACATCACGGAAATGACCGAGACCGACCTCGACGAGGAAACCATCACGGGCGGTTATTTCGTGGAGGTGGACAACAATGCGAGCCGCGAGCCATACTGGTTCTCGTCCTCCCACGGCAATCCCATCACTGTGCACGACCCCGATGAGGACGTCATCCAGCCGGCTCAGTTCCAATACATCAAGAGCACGTGGAATGCGATGGAGGACGTCGTCTTCGGCCCCAATTATACCGACTGGCAGACAGGCCAGCGGTCGGTGCTTGACATGGAAACGTTCCTCAGATACTTCCTGACGAGTGAGTTCAACGGCAACACCGATATGCTCTGCCAGGTCTTCCTCTACAAGGAGCGCGGCGACGACCATTTCTACACCGGTCCCGTATGGGACGCCGAGCTTTCCCTCGAGAACGACCAGACGACCTATCCCGCAAACGAGCGGATGGACTGGACGTACAAGGTGCGCGACACGGGCAACTGGACGGAGTTCGTCGGCCGCGTGCTGTCCGACCCCTCCGCCTTCGCGCAGCTGCAGGAGATGTGGGCAATGCTTCGCCAAAAAGGAGCATTCGAGCCCGAAGAGGTGGCGGCGGACGTCGATTCGCTGCGGAACGAGGTACGCGCCTCTGCAAATCTCAACTTCATTCGTTGGCCATATCTTACCCAATACATTTCGCTCAACCCCGACATCCCGGGGTCTTGGGAGCTGGAAGTGGACAGGGTGCGCGACTTCGTACGTGACCGCGTGGCCTGGATGGACGAGATGCTGTCCTACGGACGCGTGCATCAGGTGGACGGCATCTATCAGATAGCTTCCGGCATGGACTTGTGCACCTTCAGCCAAATGGTGAACCAGGGCGGCGAGACGGATGCCGAGGCGGTGCTCGTGGCGGATATCGACATGGCGAATTGCAACGAGATGTTCCAGCCCATCGGCACGCTGTCGAAGAACTTTGCGGGTAGCCTGGACGGCAAGGGACATACCATCCGCAACCTCCACCTGACGGGCAACAACAACACTGGTCTGTTCGGCTATACCGCCAACTGCACGCTCAGCAATATCATTTTCGACGAGACGTGCTCCGTAGCAGGAGCCAGCAGGGTCGGCATGCTTGTGGGCTATGCCTACAACGGCACGGCCACCATCAGCGGCATCGAGAACCACGGCAGCGTCACCGCATCGGGCAGTTCGGCCGGCGGCATCGTGGGCTACGCCAATTCCCTCAGCATGACGAATTGCAGCAACACGGCCAGCATCACTGCCACCAGCGGAGCAGGAGCCCTTGTCGGCGCGTCGGGCGGCAACCTGACCATCGCGAACTGCTACAACATCGGCAGCGTCGCCGGCGCTTCGGACCGGAAGGAGTTCGCCTACGGCACGAAGGGCACCTCCATCGACAACTGCTGGGACTTCTCCTCCAAGCAGACCAACAACATGACGCCCGAGCAGGTCGATAACGGCTGGCTGTGCTATCACATCAATGCAAATGCCGGCAGCAACATCTGGCATCAGAACCTCGATAACGGCAAGCCGCATCAAGCCTTCCCCGTGCTCTGGAGCAAGGGCGGCATCATTTACGAGAACGAAGGCCACTTCACGAACTACAATCCCAATCCGCCGAAATACCGCTACTATAACCTTGTCGTGACGAAACTGCAAGGTGGCGTCAACGGCTGCATTCAGTTCTCGGAATTCGACGTACTCGACGAGAGGGGCGAGGAGGCACAGGACCTCTACATCTACGCCGGCACGGAATCGAGCATCTCCCACGAGAACTGGGAAAATGCCGCCGACAACAGCGTCACCACGAAGTACTGCAACGGCTCGTTCCGCGGCTACGCCTATTTCCTCTTCGACGCAAAGCGGACCGTCGGGCTCTGCGGCTATCGCATCTATACTGCCAACGACACGGGCAATCACTCCGAGCGCAACCCCAGCTCCTGGCGGCTCTATGGCAGCAACACAAAGCTCTACAACGCGGACGACGCGGGATGGGAGCTCATCGAGGAGCGCGAGGACGACTGGACGCTTGGCGCCACGAACTATACGCCCTACGATTTCTACATCTCCGACCCGCTGAAGTCGCTGACCCTCGACCAGCAGACCGCAACGGTCGTCTGCGGCGAGAAGCTGCAGCTCCATACCAGCTGCATGCCCAGCACAATGGAGGGGCTCGAACTCCAATGGCAAACGACCAATCCCGCCGTCGCAACGGTCAACGGCAAGGGACACGTCGAAGCGAAAGGCGTAGGCACAGCCGACATCATCGTCACGGCAATCGACGACAATTCCCTCTGCGACACCTGCACCGTCACCGTCCAGGAACGGCAACCCGGATACCGCTACTATCAGTTTGCCATCGAGAAGGTGCTCAGCGGCCCAACAATACAGCTCTCCGAGATAGACTTTTTCGACGAGGAGGGCAACGAGATAGAGCCCCTCACGCTTTATGCCTATACAGGTTCGCATTACAGCGACGAGGTGCAGGCGAACCTCTTCGACGATAACGTTTATACGAAATACTGCGGACCCTTCTCGTCTGGCAATTCTCTGTACATCTATATCGATGCGGGCCGCCAAGTGCAGCTCTCCGGCTATCGGTTCACTACGGCCAACGACACCAAGAACAATCCGGGCCGCAACCCCGTCTCGTGGTCGCTCTTCGGCAGCAATACGCAGAGCGAATTGCCCAACGAGGGCGTCTGGACGCTTCTCGACAGACGAGAGGACGACTTGACACTCGGCGCCACAAACTACACAGCCTACAACTTCACCCTTTCGGAGCTCCCTGCCAACGACTTGTTGCTCGACGAGAACACCTTCGCGGGAATCCATCCCTTCATTTACGACAACGTTACCCTCCGCCGACCTTTCGACAAGGGTTGGAACACCATCTGTCTGCCCTTCTCTATCAACAACATAGAGGACGTCTTTGGTGCGGATGCCAGAGCCTACAAGTTCGACCAGCTCACGGATGGTGAGCTCGGCTTCTCTCCTGTGGCAACCATCGAGGCAACCCTGCCGTACGTCATCTACGTGCCTGCCGCCATCGCGGACGACATCGTGCTTTCGAATGTCGGGATTGATGCGGACGACACCAATGGCTCTTATGCAGTCGTCCGGAACCGCTACTTCTTCCGCAGCACCTTCGCTCCTGTGAAAGCAGGCGAGTGGCAGCTGACGAACAGCACCGACGACGTCTATGTGGTGACCACGGACGGCAGTATCGTGAAGGCTGGCTTGGAGACGAGCCTCAAGGGCTATCGCGCCTACTTCGACCTTCCGGCCGGTACGGCGGTCGAGGCATTCAACTTCGAAGACTTCGAGACAGGCATCGCCTCTGCCCCCTTTACTACAGAAAAGACGGACCTCAAGATATACAACCTCGCAGGCCAACGCATCGGCAAGATGCAGAAAGGCATTAGCATCATAAACGGCAAAAAGATACTCAAGTGACGCAAAGAATATAAATGAAGTCACTAAAGTAGTCATGTAGTCAGTAGTTAAGTAGTTAAGTAGTTAAGCCGAATGCTTTGGAAGCAGAAAGCAGGCGAAAGAGGTATTGGCTTCTCCGCCTGCGCCTGAGCACCTACGGAGCGCAAGAGCTACTGTCCGAAGGACGAGCGAAGCGATATCTACTTAACTACTTAACTACAATAGAAAAAGAACAAGTGAAACATAAATTAATGATAACACCCCTCTACCGCAGGCTCGTTGCCCTGCTTTATCTGACTATTGTTTATGGCACGGCATTCGCCTACGATGCCACCGTCGACCATCTGCTCGACGGTTCTCTGATGTACTCCGGTACGGAGTCAAAGGCGCTCCTGGCCTTCGACGGAAATCCCTCAACGTATTACAGCACGAATCTCGACAAGCTGCAATGGGTGGGCCTTGACCTCGGCGAGCCCCACGTCATCACGCGCGTCAGCTTCACGCCCGCACCGGGAAGCATGGGCCCCGACCGCATGTTGCTCAGCCTCTTCGAAGGTGCCAACAGTCCCGACTTCATGGATGCCCTGCCGCTTTACCTCATAAGCGAGAAACCCGCCAAAGACGCTGAGGCGCGAATCGACATCAATGTGAGCCGCGGCTTCCGCTACGTGCGCTATGTGGGCAGTGCAGGGTCGTTTTGCAACATCGCCGAACTGAAGTTCTACGGCCATGCGGGGGAGGGCGACGACAGTCAGTTCTACCAGGTCACCAATTTGCCGACCCTCAGCGTACACGTGCAGGACAACATCATGCCCGTTAACCGGGGCGAGGACTTCGAGTCGCAATCCGTGCTCATTTACGACGGCGGGACGCGCATCCAGGAATACCCTATCCTGTTCCGAGTCCGCGGCAACTATTCGGCCACGCATGAGAACAAGGCGTTCCGCATGAAGTATAACGACGGCAAGAGCCACCACGTGATGCGAGGCTCGGCAAACGAATCGCCCACGAAGTGTCGGAAGTGGGTGCTCATCAACAGTTACCGCGACAAGACGCTCATGCGCAATCCCGTGGCATGGGCCATGTCGAAGCGTGCCGAGATGCAATGGACGCCGTGGAGCCAGGTCGTTGATTTGCTCGTCAATGGCGACTACCATGGCACCTACACCCTGGCTGATGCCGTCTCGGTGGACCCCAATCGCATCAGCATCACCGAGATGACGGAGGACGACATCGATGAGGAGAACATCACGGGCGGCTACTATGTCGAGGTGGACAACAACGCGACGCGCGAGCCATACTACTTCTGGTCGTCGCACGGCAATCCCATTACGGTGCACGACCCCGATGAAGACATCATCCAGCCCGAGCAGTTCAACTACATACAGAACACATGGAACGCCATGGAGGACATCGTCTTCGGCCCCAACTATACTGACCCGGAGACGGGCATGCGCTCCGTTCTCGACATGGAGACGTTCCTGAGGCACATCCTGACGAGCGAGTTCAACGGCAACACCGACATGCTTTGCCAGGTCTTCCTCTACAAGGAGCGTGGCGACGACCATTTCTATGTAGGCCCTGTCTGGGACGCGGACCTCGCCCTCGAGAACGACCAGACGACCTATCCCGCAAACGAGCGGATGGAATGGACGTACATAGTGCGCGACACGGGCAACTGGACGCAGTTCGTCAGCCGCGTGCTTTCCGACCCCTCCGCTTTAGCTCAGATGCAGGAGATGTGGGCAAAGCTTCGCCGCAGCGGCAAGTTCGAGCCGGCCGACGTGGCTGCCGACGTGGATTCGCTCAGGAATGAGATACGCGCTTCCGCCACCCTGAACTTCTATCGCTGGCCTTATCTGAACCAGTGGCTCTCGCTTAACCCTGCCGTTCCGGGCTCGTGGGAGGCGGAGGTGGACCGCGTCCGCGACTTCGTCTATAACCGTGTGGCCTGGATGGACGCCATGTTGTCCTACGGCACGCTTCGCCAGGTGGGCGGCGTCTATCAGATAGGCTCCGGCCTCGACCTCTGCACATTCTGCCAGATGGTCAACGAGGGCGGCGAGACGGATGCACAGGCCGCGCTAACGGCCGACATCGACATGACGGCCTTCAACGAGGACTTCCAGCCCATCGGCACCTCGAGGAAACTCTTTGCCGGCACCTTCGACGGACAGGGGCATACCATTCGCAACCTGCACATCAGCGGGACGGAGGGCGTGGGCCTCTTCGGATACGTCAGCGGCTGTACGCTGAAGGACATCATCTTCGACGAAAGCTGCAGCGCAGAGGGCACGTCGTATGTCGGCATGCTTCTCGGCTACGCACGCAACGGCACGCCCATCATCTCGGGCATCGAAAACAGGGGCAGCGTCACCGCTACTGAGGGAAATGCCGGCGGTATCGTCGGCTACGGACGTCTGTTGTCTGTCTTCAACCTTTCCGACTGCTGCAATCTCGGCACCGTCACGGCTCACGAGAATGCTGCTGCCATCATCGCGCCCTCTGCCGGCAAGCTGAACGTGCGGGACTGCTACAATCTGGGCACCATCACGGGCGCTACGGAGGGCAAGGAGTTCGCTTTCGCCGACAAGAGTACCGTCGTGGAGAACTGCTGGGACTACACCTCCATGCAGACCAACCACATGACGCCCACCCAGGTGGATAACGGCGAGCTCTGCTACCTGCTCAATGGCAGCGGCCAGCGCGACAGGTGGCGCCAGAACCTCGACAACGGACGGCAGCACGACCCGTCGCCCGTGCTCAGCAAAGCAAGCGGCAGGGTCTATCTGAAGGAAGGGCGCTACACCAACTCCACCGGCGATGCCATGAGGTTCCGCTACTACAACCTCGTCATCACGAAGGTGCAGGGCGGACGGCACGGCACCATACAGTTCAGCGAGTTCGACATCCTCGACGAGTCGCTCTACGAGGTCGGCGACCTCAGCATCTATGCAGGCGGGCCCGAAGGCTACAGCGGCGAGGACTGGCCGAATGCAGCCGACGGACAGCTCTATACGAAATACTGCGCTTACTTCCCCGGCAGGGCCTACTTCCTCTTCGATGCCGGCAGCGACGTCGATGCCTATGGCTATCGCATCTACACCGCCAACGACACGGGCGAAGTACCCGAGCGAAACCCCTCTTCATGGAGACTCTACGGCAGCAACGTGCAGCTGCAAGACCCCGACGATGAGGGATGGACGCTCATCGACGAGCGCGAGGACGATTGGACCCTCGAGGCGACAAACTTCACGCCTTACGACTTCTATATCCCGCACACGCTCAAGACGCTCACCCTCGACCAGCACACCGCCACCATCCCGCAAGGCGAGGAGCTCCAGCTCCTGGTAAGCTATACGCCGACGGCCATGCAGGACGTCACTATGCTCTGGACCAGCACCGACGAGTCCGTCGCTACGGTCGATGCCGACGGAATGGTCAAGGCGGTAGGCGTAGGCACAGCCGACATCATCGTCTCCGCACCGAACGTGGGCACCCTGCGCGACACCTGCACCGTCACCGTCATTGCCCCACTGCCCGGACACCGCTACTATCAGCTCGCCATCGAGAAGGTAGCCAGCGGCAACACCATACAGTTCTGCGAGTTCGACCTCCTCGACACCGACGGCAACGAGGTGACGCCGCTCTCCACATACGCTTGGACCGGCACATACATCAAGGACCACGACCCCGTCGATCTCTTCGACGACGACATCCACACGAAGTATTGTGCCAACTTCTATGCAGGCACCACATTATATATATATATAGACGCAGGCGAACAAGTCGCGTTGTCCGGCTATCGCATTACCACGGCAGCCGACACGCAGACGTTCCCCGGCCGCAACCCCGTCACGTGGTCGCTCTTTGGCAGTAACACACAAAGCGACGACCCGAACGACAGCGGATGGAAACTCCTCGACCGCCGGGAGGACGACACTACGCTCGGAGCCACCAACTATACACCCTACGACTTCTACTTCGACACGCCGCAACCCGTCGTCCCAGGCGATGTGAACGGCGACGGCCAGGTGAACATGCTCGACTACGAAGCGCTCAGGCTCTACATCGTAGGCAAACCCGTCGAAGGCTTCGTCCCCGAGGCTGCCGACCTCAATGCCGACGGGAAAATCAACGCCCAGGATGTCGTGCTGCTCCTGAAGAGCATGTAAATCCATCTCTTTCACATAGTTTCAGGAGCTCCGACAGCTCCCGCCAACCAGCGCCACGCGAGGCCCCAGCCAACCCCTCGCGTGGCGTTCGTTTTTCCTTGCTGTAGCGTCGAGCTTTCCTTGCTGTGGGAATCGACTTTCCTTGCTGTGGGAATCGACTTTCCTTGCTGTAGCGTTGAATTCCCCCTAAAGGGGGTTAGGGGGTCTTTTGCTGTAGGAATTATTGTCGTCCGGTAAAAAAGCACCGAAGGTGCGACAGACAACAGACGGGGGTGACAACCCCCGGCCCCATGCTATACACTATCTCTAAGCCCTGGAAGGGCGACAGAATATATTATTTATCTAATTCCAGCTTGCTTAGGGTTCTGTCGTCCCTTCGGGACTTTCCTTGGGGGCAAACCATTACCGGGGGTTACACCCCCGTCTGTGTTCTTTCGTCCCTTCGGGACTTTATGATGTCATCGCCGCAGCAACGTGATGCGAGGGTGCTTGCAACGTGTCGCGAAGGTCCTGGCAACGTGATGTCACTACCCTCCTGGAACGTCTTTGTTGCCGACACAAGGTTTTAGCCCCTTCAATGGCTTGCGAATGCCCGAAACATCTATGATTAGGCGAAAGACTAACCTACATGCGTTAAAAATCCTTAAATAATGCAAAGTTTGTGTCAAGGAAAGCAAAAAAGTGCTCAAAAAACCTTAACTTTGCCCTTCACAAGGCGCAATGTGCGTATGTGCATACATGAGAAAGAGCATAAAACAAGCAAAAATAAACATTTAGTTAACCCAATTTATTAACTTCTAAAACCAAAAAAAAATGAAGAAAGTAATTACATCTTCACGCACTCTTTGGTTATGCCTCGTCGCTCTCATGATGACGGCTGCTCAGAGTGCAAGGGCTGAGTATTTCCAGCTCACGCCTATTGACGGTATGCTTTCCTACGGTCAGTCTGACGTTAGTCACAAAGAATCGTATGCCAAGTTGGTGGACACGAAAATCGACACCAAGTGGGGCGGATGGTTCGATGCCAGCCTCAGCGACGAGGAAGCATGGCCCATCAACACCGATGCCTCTGCGAACAAGATGTACATCATCGTGAAGGCAGAGAAGCCCGTCGTTCCCGAATTCTACTTCCTCGTTACAGCAAACGACACCGGAAGCAATCCGGGTCGTAACTGGGCATCCTGGAAGATTTATGCCGGCAACTTCGAGAACGATGCCGATGCAGTTCGCGAAGGCGAGGGCTGGACACTCGTCGACGACAAGCAGGACGAGCCGCTGCCCGCAGCAAACTTCGCTCCTGTCAACCTCGAGTTTAGCGTAGTTTCTACTACTGCTTACCAGTACTACTGGATCGAGATCGAGCAGAGCGTCGAAGGCGCTGACGTCTATCTGCAGATGGCAGAGTGGGGCCTGGGCACCTATGGCGACTTGGAAGCCTATCTGAAATGGAAGGAAGAGCAAGGCACAAGCACCGACGAACCCGTCAACTTCTTCAACATCGCCAATAGCGGAGGCTACAACAACGAAGGCGCTGCCAACCTCCTCGACGGCGACTCGGGCACCAAGTGGTGTTGTGGCTTCACAGGCCGAAACAAGGGTGAGACCTCAAACGGTGCCTACATCATCTTCAAGGCTTCACGCGCAATGGCTCCCGCCTACTACATCCTCACTACGGCCAACGATACAGGTAGCTATCCCGACCGTAACTGGAAGCAGTGGCAGATCTATGGCATGAACGCTACTGACGAAGCAAATGTCACACGCGAATCCGACGCATGGGTACTCCTCGACGACAAAGCTAACGTTCCTACCGGCAACAGCATGAATGAGCTCCCCGCTGCTAACTACATGTCCTCTTTCTTCACTTTCTCTGAAGAGAATACCACAGAGTACAGGTACTTCAAAGTAGAGCTCGACCAAATCAGAGGCGGTGGCACCATGCAGATGGCCGACATGATCCTCGGCGACGCCTACACAGTCATTCTCGACCGCGACGACATTGCCAACGCTGCTGAAGCTAACTTCAACCCCGACCTCTTCGCAGAGAAGGCACTCCTCGACCAGATGGAAGCTACCATCGCACAGGTTAGAGCTTGCAGCGACCCCGTTGAACTGGGCAACCTCCGCGCTGCAGTCGACAACCTCACTGATGCTATCAACGCTTCTGCTGCCAATTACGCAGAGCTGATTACCGCCAGCAACCAGGCCATCAATGCCATCGACGGCGGCGAACTCTCTGATGAAGCAGTCGCTTACCTGAATGCTTGGATTGGCCAGACAGTCATCGAACCCAGCGAAGACTATCCTGTCGGTAACCTCGCTTACATCAAGGCAAACCGTCAGCTTACCGGCGCCCAGGCTGTGAAGGAAGCAAACCGCATCAACTCCTACATTATTAATAATTCTGCAATTCCCGATCCCATCAACGCCACCTACACTCACATCGCAGGTAGCGGCGGCTTCGGAGGCGAGGACGATTCTATGCTCTATGACGGCATTGCTTATGGAGGACAAGGAGTGGCAACCAAGTGGTGTACCAACTCATTGCCCGCATGGACCATCTTCAAGGCCGACGAACCCATCCAGCCCACATACTATGGCCTCGTAACTGGTGGCGACACCCACTCTTATCCCGGACGTAACTGGAAGAACTGGAAGATATGGGGCGCTAACTTCGACACCGAAATCAGCAAGGAAGACGAAGGCTTCGATCCCGCAGCACTTCGTAACTCCGACGCTTGGGTGCTCATTGATGATAAGAATAACATTGGAGAGGACATCCTCCATACCGACAATGAGTTCGAAAGCTACATCTATCTCTCCGAAGGTTGCAAGGTGCCTTACAAGTACTTCAAGATTGAAGTAACAGCCGCCGGTAGCGGTGACCTCATCCAGATGAATGAATTCACGTTCTACAACACAGGTAACCTCATGGAGTATCGTGAAGAGTTTGCATCTCAATTCGAAGGTTACAACCCCGCTGAGCGCGTTGCTTACAAGGGCTTTATCGACGAGTACAACGAGAAGCACCAAGAGCTGGAGACTACCGTCAACGCTCCTGACGTGATGAAACTCAAGAACGAGCTCGTTGACCTCCAAAACAAGATCAAGACTTCTGCCGACCTTTATGAGAAGTACGACTCCGTATATACAGAAGTCGTAGGTGCTGACATCGCATCTCCCAGCATGAGTGCTTGGCAGACCGCTTACACATCCGAGAACATCGCTCCTTGCGCTAAGTACATCCGCGGCACACACGCTTACATCGTTAACGAGGAGACCAACGAAGGTGCTCTTACAAACGAAGAGCTCCAGGCCGAGATGGACTACCTCGGATGGATTATCCAGGCAACTGACCCGGACAACGAATGCTACTACATCCTGCTCGGTGGCCACACAGTCGCTCAGTTTGGTGATGGCTTCTACGGTAACCTCATCGACGGTATCGCTCTCAATAAGACAGTCATCGACGAAGAGACCGGCGAAGAGAAGCAAGTCAAGGCTACAAAGTGGGGCGGCAATGCCGACGAAGGTGGCGACACATACATCATCTTCCGTACACAGGACAAGACCTCTCCATTCTTCTATACTCTGACAACAGGTAACGACGCAAAGCAGTATTGGCAACGTAACTGGAGAACTTGGTACATCTATGCCGCTAACTTCGAAGGCGACGGCGAAGCTACCAAGGATGCTGAAGGCTGGGTTCTCATCGACAAGAAGGAAGAGGTAGGTCAGGACCGCCTGCATCCCGTAGATGCACAGCCCTCTTACTTCGGCTTCAGCGAAGAACAAGGCGAGTATCTTTATTATAAGGTAGTCGTAACAAAGGCTTACGAAGGCTCTCAGATTCAGATGAACGAACTCTACTTCGGTACTCCCGAAGAGTTTGAGGCTCTCAAGGACCAGTATACTGTAGCTGCTAACGAATTCGATGCCGACAAGTATCGCGCACAGCAGGAACTCATCAACGAGTACAAGGCTACTGTTCCCGAAATCGAAGGTTGCGCCAACATGGAGGAACTCTTCGCAGTTAACTACAAGCTTGAAACCCTCCGCGACGCCATCGAGGCAAGTGCTGCTCTCTATGACAAGCTCGAGGCAGAAGCTGCAGAACTCGCTACACTTTGCGAAAGCCTGACCGACAGCGAGGCTAAGGACGTGCTGCTTGGTTACATCACAGGCGAAGCTGCTGCTCCCTCTGATGCTTATCCCAACGGTAACGTTGCTTACATCCTCGACGAACATGTGCTGAACGACAGCATCCTGAATGGTGAGCTCGAGTTCATGGAATCAATGAAGGTTGCAGCCGTAGCAGTCGGTTATGGCGAAGGCATGGACATCACCTGCCTCATCGTGAACCCGACCTTCAAGAAGGCTGGCGATCCCAACGAACCTGACAAGAAGGGCGACCTCGAAGCAGAAGGCTGGAACGGTGTCATCTACCGCACTGGCACAAGCTCTGCCGACAACGAGATCTACGCTGCTGAGTTCGTTAACGAGAACAAGACATTCGACGTCAACCAGACTCTCAAGGATCTGAAGAACGGTTACTATAAGGTAACTCTCAACGCAGCATATCGCGCTAACGGCGACGAGAAGCTCCTGAGCTACAACTACGCTGCTATGGCTTATGCTAACGATGTACAGACCTACTTCCCCGTAATCCTCGAAGGCGCTGTTGACTCTGTTGATGCATGGCGTGGCACTATCGCTGACCACAAGATCTACAATGCCGACTCTTCCGAAGTACTCGGCTGGGGTATCTGGGGCAGTGAAGGCGCAGCTTACGCATTCGCACAGGGCCGCTACGCTATCACGCTGGTGGCTAAGGTAACTGATGGCACTCTGACTCTCGGTGTAAAGAACGAAGGCACTCAGGGCAGCGAATGGGCAGCCGTTGGTAACTTCGGCCTCGTTTATCTTGGCGAGGACGCTGCTGAAGCACTCGAAGAAGCTAAAGAGTATGCTAACGATCGTATCATTGGCTTGACAGAGAACTATCACGTCTATGATCCCGAAGCAGGCGACTCAGAAGCTGACTACCCAGGCATGGCTAACTTCTCAGCTGCTGAGAGAACTGCTCTCAACGAGAACGTTAACGCAGAAGCCTTCACCTTCGATAACCTGAAGGCTATCGGTGAAATCATGGAGTCTATCTACAACACGAAGAAGGGTTATGCTACTCTCTTCGACGCAACGACTAAGGTCTATGTTAAGTGGTGCGACGGCAACCATGATTTGGATGGTTTGGCAGAAGAGGCAGTTTATGCCACAAGAGAAAGCCTGAGCGACGGCGTTTATGCAAATGCTGAAGCTGCTCTGGCTGCTAAGGCTGAGCTCTTCGCTGAATTCCCCGACTATCTCGAGGTTACTGCTCAGAGCAATAGTGTCATGGGCGTTGACGAATTGGAAAGCTTCACATTCGACATCTCAACGGAAGGCACAAGGCCCTGGATTGACCTGAAGAACATCTATGAGCCTCTGGCAGAAGACAAGCAGATCATTGCTTTCGACTACAAGAGCGAACAGGATCTCGAAAACGGCATGGTAATGTACAACACTCCTCTGCTGACCACAGAAGTGAAGGAGAATCTGGACAAGATTCCTGCTGCCGATGAATGGACAACTGTTTACATCAACGTATCTAAGGGTGTTAGCAAGCTCGGCTTCGGCTCAGGCGTTGACCACGGTATCCGCTGGTACATCAACTACGATGCTGCTGCGCAGGAAGCTTTGGCACTGAATGTTCGCAAGTTCCGCTTCATCACCATGGCTCAGATGAGGGCAGAAGGTGGCAAGCCTCTCAACGGTGCTGAAGGCGATGCTAACGGTGACGGTGATGTCGATATTGCTGACGCAACGTTCATCCTGAACCTGATGGCCGACGAGAACAACGATCCCGCAGGCGACGTTAACGGTGACGGCTCAGTCGATATTGCCGACTACACCTACGTTCTCAACCTCATGGCAGATGCTGAATAATATCGAAAGATAAACTCTCTTAATTCTCTTGGTCAGGCCTCGTGCCTGACCAAGAGAATCTCTTAATAACTGCTAATCATAGCAAACAACAAAACAGAATACAACAATGAGGAAGCTCATACTTTCACTTACCGCCCTAATCTTTATTATATGTTCATGCACGGAGGACATTGACACCTCTGCGCGTTATGTTTTCACGGAACACACTGTTGCCAGTTATCTTGAAGCGCACCCAGACTATTCGCAGTATCTGGAGTTGACAAAGGTGGTGCCTGTGAGTGGAAGGAGTAGGTCCTCGGTTTACCAGCTGTTGACAGCGCGTGGTAACTACACATGCTTCGCCCTGACAAACGAAGCCATCAACGAATACTTGAAGGACCTTGTCGAACAAGGCCTGATAAGCGAACCTTCGTGGGACGCATTCAAAGACGAAAGAAAACTTGACTCTGTACGAAAGGTTGTCGTGCAGAACACCGTCATCGACGGTGGAGACATGGAGTCGCAGCGATACACCATCGATGTGATTACCACAATTGCAAACGGAAAAACGAATGCAGAGTTCCCTCTGCCCAATATATACGACCACAAGCTGACGGTGAGTCAGGCGAAGGGTGACACCATCTTCCTCGACAAGGAGTGTCCCATCGACCCCATCAACTGCGACATTCCGGTCATCAATGGTGTCTTGCACAAGTTGCATAAGGTGATAGCACCCAAGGACGAGTCACTCGCCCGCTATCTCCAGATTATACTCGACGAGAAGCGCGACGGCTACCTGATGTTTGCCAAGGCATTGCAGGCCTGCGGCTTTATGGACACGCTGAGCGCTGTACGTGACGAGGCCTACGAGGCCTTGTATCAGGCGGAAGGCGAGAACCTCGATATGAAGGATTACCAGTCGAAGAGTGGCGGCGACATGTCTGCCACGGCGGGCGATCCCGACGCTCACGCTCCCGAGCACCGCAAGTACGGCTTCACCATCTTCTGCGAGACGGACGAGTTCTGGAGGTCACAGGGCATCGACCCTACCGAGAACGATGCTGTGGAGAAACTGCAGGACTGGATTGCCTCGAACAATATGTACATCAGCGACGGCGGCTATGTTGTCAATACCGATTACCGCTCGCCAAAGAACATGCTGTATCAGTGGGTGGCCTACCACGTCCTGCCCATGAGAATTCCAGCCAACAAGCTCGTGCACCACTGCAACGAGCTGGGCTACAGCTACAGCTCGCCCTCGAAGTACACTATCCCCGTGATGGAGTGGTATCCCGTATTCGGCGGCGACCGCCTCATCAAAATTTACGAGAGCCCTGAGAGCCAGGGCATCTACCTCAACACATTCCCTCAGAGGAACAACGGCATCACAGAGGACGGCCATGAGAGCTACTGCGCTCCCGAGAAGCGCGGCGTCCTCATCCAGACGCAGAGCGAGATGGCAGTGGTCAGCGACATCGTCAACGCCTGCATCTATCCCATCGACCAGCCCCTCGCCTATACCGACGTCGTGCGCAACGACTTGAGCAAGGAGCGCATACGTTTCGACCTCTTCGCCCTCTTCCCCGAGGCCATCACCAACGGCATACGCCGCGCCGACAGCCCGCTGGGCAAGTGGCAGCACGTCTTCGTGTCCCTCTACAACCGATACAACTACTTCGACAACATGAGGGTACTGAACGAGGAGACCCACTTCATCCACTACAACGGCTATAAGACACCGTGGGCCAACTACAGCGGCGACGAGGACAAGGCATTCGGCCACTTCGACATCATGTTCCGCCTGCCGCCCGTCCCCAAACGCAATACCTACGAGTTCCGCTACAAGTTGCTTGCCACGGCGGCACGCGGCATCGTGCAGGTTTATTTCGGTAGCGACCCCAACAACCTACCCGTGGCAGGCATCCCCATCAACATGACGTACAACGTGGAGAGGTTCTTCGGTGAGGGCGCCACATGGGGCGACCTGCAGGACAGCGGCAAGGAGGAGGACGAAATCATCGATATCGACCATAAGCTCCGTAACCACGGTCTGATGAAGGCCACGCGTCACGAGACCGAGATGAACTCGACGACAGCACGCGCCAAGAACAACTGCAGCCGCCACATCATCGTGCGCCAGACGCTCGACCCAGGGCAGACCTACTACGTCCGCTTCAAGTCCGTGCAGCCCGACCTCTCCAGGCCTGAGCTCTACCTCGACTACTTCGAGTACTGTCCGAAGGAAATCTTCGACAGCCCCGAGCGCCCGGAGGACATCTGGTAAACCGACACCTGACCGACTGCCAATAGAAACGTCATAGATAAGTACGTGTCCCTCAGCCAATGATGACACGTACTTATTGCTATAGAAACACGTCGCCGGCAAAAACGCCACAGCAAGGGACCCCCTATCCCCTTTAGGGGGAATTCGACGCCACAGCAAGGGACTTATTGGCCTTATTAGCCTTATTGGCCTTATTAGCCTTATTAGCCCCCTACCCCCCCCTTAAGGGGGAATTCGACGCCACAGCAAGGAACGTCCGACGCCACAGCAAGGAAAGCCAAACGCTACAGCAAGGAACGCCCGACGCCACAGCAAGGAACGTCCGACCCCTCCAGTGGCCCCCTCACATCAAACCCATTAACCCCATTCAGCCCATCAATCCCATCAACCCCTATGAAACGAATCATCCTGCTTTCTTCCCTCCTGCTGACGGCCCTGCTGGCAGCAGCGCAGCAGAAGTCCCTGCGCGAGTTGCAGCAAGCCTTCGTCGACCTGCGCTTCGGCATGTTCATCCACTACAACATGCCCACCTATTCCATCGAGGACTGGCCCGACCCCGACATGCCCGTCTCCTCCTTTGCCCCTACCCGACTCGACTGCCGCCAATGGGCCCAGGCCGCCAAGGCAGCGGGCATGACCTACGGCTGCCTCACCACCAAGCACCATAGCGGCTTCTGCATCTGGGACACGAAGACGACCGACTACAACTCCATGCAGTCGCCCGCCCACGTCGACGTCGTCCGCCAGTATGTCGATGCCTTCCGACAGGAAGGCCTTGCCGTGATGCTCTACTTCAGCATCCTCGACACCCACCACCGCATCCGCCCCGGCCACATCAAGCCCGAGCACACCAAGTTCATCAAGGAGCAGCTGCGCGAGCTTCTCACCCAGTACGGCGACATCACCGCCCTCATCATCGACGGCTGGGACGCCCCCTGGTCGCGCATCTCGTACGACGAAATTTCCTTCCCCGAGATATACGACTACGTCAAGAGCCTCCAACCGAACTGTCTCCTCATGGACCTCAACGCCGCCAAATATCCCCGCGAGGCCCTCTTCTACACCGACATCAAGAGCTATGAGCAGGGAGCAGGCCAGAAGATAAGTACCAGCGAGAACCGCCTGCCGGCGCTCGCCTGCCTCAGTATCCAGCGGACATGGTTCTGGAAAGAATCGATGCCCACCGACAAGCTGAAGAGCGTACGCTGGCTCGTCGAGGAGAACATCCGCCCCTACAACGAAGCCTACTGCAACTTCATCCTCAACGTCGCCCCCAATCGCGAGGGCAGGATGGACGACAACGCCGTCGAGGCACTTCGCCAGATAGGCCAGATGTGGAAGCACGACGGCCCCACGAGGCCCCTCCCCGAATGCGACGCACCCATCACGCGGCAGAACATCGCCAAGCAAAAGCCCACGGAGTACAGCTGGAGCTATGACTACGGCCTGGGCGACTTTGCCAACGACGACGACTTCTCATCAGGCTGGACCTCGCACCCCACCATCGAAGAGCCGTGGTGGGAGGTGGACCTGCAGGGCAAGAGGAGTATCTCGCTCGTCACCATCGTCGAGGAGACGAAGGGCAGCATACAGACCTACAAGGTCGAATACAAGAAGGGCAAGCGCTGGCATACCATCTTCGAAGGCCTCGCTCCCGAATGCCGCGTCAAGCAGCACCGCTTCCCGGCCGTCAAGGCTGAGAAAGTGCGCATCACCGTCATGCGACATCACGGCAAACTCGCCCTCTCCGAGGTGGGCGTCTATTAAAAAGCAATCAGCCATTTGCCCTTTCTGTTCAGATAATGACAGATAGGGCAATTTTTTCGTTGATATGTATGGAAATCCCAGTTAAAATTTGTATCTTCGCGCCGTAAAATGAACAAATATACATTATAATAATGGAAAAGATACAAGAACTCACCGAGAAAATCCTGCGCGAAGGCGTGGAAAAGGGACAGGCAGAAGCCGAACGCATCATCGCCGAAGCAAAGGGGCAAGCAGAGAAAATACTGGAACAGGCCCGCCAGCAAGCACAGGACATCACGGCCCAAGCGCAGAAGCAGGCCAGCGAGACCGCTGCCAACACACGCAGCGAGCTCAAGATGTACACAGGGCAAGCGCTTAGCGCACTCAAGAGCGAAGTGACGAACGTGCTCACCGACGGCGTCGTCAAGGAAGCCGTCAAGGGCCTCACCGCAAGCCCCGACTTCCTCGGGCAGTTTGCTGTCGCTCTGGCCGAGAAATGGTCTGCCAACGAACCCATCGTCATCTCCAGCAGCGAAGCCGACAGCCTCAAGGCCTATTTCGCCGCCAAGGCAAAGGCGCTCCTCGACAAGGGCGTAACCATCAACAAGGTCAACGGCAAGGACACCCTGTTCTCCATCGCCCCGGCCGACGGCAGCTACAAAGTGAACTTCGGCAAAGAAGAGTTCGAAACCTACTTCAAAAACTTCCTGCGTCCGCAGCTCGTTGAAATGTTATTCTAATGCATAATTCATAATTCACAATTCATAATGAGGCTACGCCCTTAGTCAAGCGAAGGCATTAATTATGAATTATGAATTAACAATTATGAATTAAAAAAAGATGGCCAATTACTATTGCATGATAGCCGGCTTGCCGGACATCGACCTGAAGGACGCGAAGCCGGGCCTCAGCATCGAGGACATGCGCGAGCAGTGCGACGAACAGCTCACGCCGCTCGACAAGAAGCTGCTCTTCTACTTCTTCCTGCAGTTCGACTGCAGCAACCTCGTCAAGCTCCTCAAGAATCCCGACGCAAGCATCGACCAGTGGGGCAACTTCACGCTCGACCAGCTGCGCGACCTCATCACCAGCGCCACAGAACTCAACTTCAACGTGCACCGCTACCCAGCCTTCATGAGTATCTTTGCGCGTGAGTACGCATTCAACAAGGACAAGGCAGGCTACTTCCCCGAGGACGAGATGGCCTACCAGTTCCTCGACTACGCTATCCGCACCTGCCCCAACCGCATGATGCGCCGCTGGTACAAGCTCAACCTCGACATCACCAACGTCCTCACAGCCATGCTGGCACGCGCACAGGGCTGGAGTGTCGGCGATTTCATCAAAGGCGAGGGCGAAGTGCAGGAGATGATACGCGAGAACAAGACGAAGGACTTCAACCTCAGTCACGAACTCGACTACATCCCTCAGCTCATGAAGATCGTCGAGGAGGAAGACCCCGTCCGCAAAGAGAAGATGATAGACGCCTTCAAGTGGATATGGCTCGACGAACGCACCTTCTTCGAGCCCTTCAACATGGAAGCCGTCTTCGCTTACCTCTGCAAACTCGCGATGCAGCAACGCTGGGCGAAACTCGACGTCGAGCAGGGCAAGGAAACCTTCCAGAAGATAATCAACGACCTTCGCAGCGAGGCGCAAGTCCCCGAAGAATTCACAATATAATTCACAATTCATAATTCACAATTCATAATTATGAGGGATGCTGAGACCAATGCTGTACTGATGAAGAGCTTTGCTTTTGCCGTCCGCTGTGTGAATCTCAGGAAATACTTGATTAAGGAGAAATGTGAATATGATATGTCGAAACAACTGCTGCGGTGCGGCACAAGCATCGGAGCTAACATAAAGGAAGCATTGCGAGGACAGACGCGACCGGATTTCGGAACGAAGATGAACATCTCGCTGAAAGAAGCAAGTGAAAGTGAATACTGGATAGAACTGCTGCAAGCGACTGAATACTTAACCCCAGAGCAGGGAGACAATCTGCTCAAAGACTGTCGAGAATTAATTAAGCTGCTGACGAGCATCGTCAAGACGACATTCGCCAAAGATGAATGAGGCTGGAAGCGTAGCTTAATTATGAATTATGAATTAAAAATTATGAATTAAATAGATATGACAAAAGGAATTGTAAGTGGCGTAGTCTCCAACATGGTGACGCTCCGTGTCGACGGACCGGTGCTCCAGGGCGAGATATGCTACATCACGACAGGCGGCGACCGGCTGATGGCTGAGGTCATCAAGGTGGTCGGACAAGACGTATATGTGCAGGTCTTTGAAAGCACGCGCGGACTGAAGGTCGGTGCTGAGGCAGAGTTCACGGGACACATGCTCGAGATTCAGCTCGGCCCCGGCATGCTCAGCCACAACTACGACGGTCTGCAGAACGACCTCGACAAGATGGACGGCGTCTTCCTCAAGCGCGGACAGTACACCGAAGCACTCGACGCCGAACGTCTCTGGGAGTTCGAACCCCTCGTAAAAGTCGGCGACAGAGTGCAGGCAAGCGCATGGCTCGGCAAAGTCGAGGAGAACCATCAGCCCCTGAAAATAATGGCGCCCTTCCAGATGAAGGGCACGGCTACCGTGAAGAGCATCGTGGCGAAGGGTAAGTACAAGATACACGACACGATTGCCGTCCTCACAGACGAGCAGGGGAACGACATCAAGGTCGACATGGTGCAGCATTGGCCCGTGAAGTTCGCGATGACAAACTACCGCGAGAAACCGCGTCCATTCAAGCTCCTGGAGACAGGCGTGCGCACCATCGACACGTTCAACCCCATCGTGGAAGGCGGCACGGGCTTCATCCCCGGACCGTTCGGCACTGGCAAGACCGTGCTGCAGCACGCCATATCAAAGCAGGCAGAGGCCGACATCGTGGTAATTGCAGCCTGCGGCGAACGCGCCAACGAGGTCGTGGAAATCTTCACCGAGTTCCCCGAGTTGGTTGACCCGCACACTGGCCGCAAGCTGATGGAGCGTACCATCATCATTGCCAACACCTCCAACATGCCTGTCGCAGCCCGCGAAGCCTCCGTCTATACAG
Organism: uncultured Bacteroidales bacterium; assembly: GCA_902768605.1. The sequence continues at coordinate 7,970 of CACXLY010000024.1, read as the reverse complement.
CTATGACAATGGCAGAGTACTACCGCTCGATGGGTCTCCGCGTCCTCTTGATGGCCGACTCCACGTCCCGTTGGGCTCAGGCGCTTCGCGAGATGTCCAATCGTATGGAAGAGTTGCCAGGTCCCGACGCCTTCCCCATGGACCTCGGTGCCCTCATCTCGAACTTCTACGGACGTGCCGGCTATGTTTACCTCAACAATGGCGAGGTGGGCTCCGTCACCTTCCTCGGCACCGTATCGCCTGCCGGCGGTAACCTGAAGGAGCCCGTGACTGAAAGCACGAAGAAGGTCGCACGTTGCTTCTACGCACTCGAGCAGGACCGTGCCGACAAGAAACGTTACCCCGCCGTCAACCCTATCGACTCTTACTCCAAATACCTCGAGTACCCCGAGTTCGCGGAATACATCAAGGAGCACATCAACGAGGAATGGATTCCGAAGGTGCTCGCCCTGAAGACCCGCATGCAGCGCGGCAAGGAGATTGCCGAGCAGATAAACATCCTGGGCGACGACGGCGTGCCCGTCGATTACCATATCGTCTTCTGGAAGTCCGAAGTGATTGACTACGTTATCCTTCAGCAGGATGCCTTCGACGAGGTGGACGCTGTGACGCCGCTCGCGCGCCAGGAAGAGATTCTCAACCTCGTCACCAGAATCTGCGACAAAGACGACTACAAGTTCGACACCTTCCTGCAGGTCATCGACTACTTCAAGAAGATGATTAACCTCTGCAAGCAGATGAACTACTCCACCTATAAGAGCGAACAATACTACGACTACATTTCGCAAGTTGAGAACTTGCTTAATTCATAAGAAAGATGAGTACAGCATTTCAGAAAGTATATACAAAGATAAGCCAGATAACGAAGGCTACCTGTTCGCTCAAGGCGAAAGGTGTGGGTTACAATGAGCTCGCCACCATCAACGGCAAGTTGGCTCAGGTGGTTAAAATCATCGGCGAAGACGTGACGCTGCAGGTGTTCGAAGGCACTGGCGGCATTCCCACCAATGCGGAGGTTGTGTTCCTCGGCAAGAGCCCTACCCTCAAGGTCAGCGACCAGCTGGCAGGACGCTTCTTCAACGCCTACGGACAACCCATCGACGGCGGTCCTGAGGTTGAAGGAAAGGAAGTAGAGATTGGCGGTCCCTCCGTGAACCCCGTCCGCAGAAAGCAGCCCAGCGAACTCATCGCCACGGGTATTGCAGGTATCGACCTCAACAACACGCTCGTCTCGGGTCAGAAGATTCCTTTCTTCGCCGACCCCGACCAGCCGTTCAACGAAGTGATGGCCCTCGTTGCCATGCGTGCCAAGTGCGACAAGATTATCCTGGGCGGCATGGGTATGACCAACGACGACTACTACTTCTTCCGCAACACCTTCGCTAACGCTGGTGCGCTCGACCGCATTATCTCCTTCATCAACACCACCGAGGACCCTGCCGTCGAGCGACTCCTCATTCCCGACATGGCGCTGGCTGCTGCCGAGTACTTTGCCGTCGAGAAGCACGAGACGGTGCTCGTCCTGCTGACCGACATGACCAGCTATGCCGACTCTCTCTCCATCGTGAGCAACCGTATGGACCAGATTCCGTCGAAGGACTCCATGCCCGGTTCGCTCTATTCCGACTTGGCGAAGATTTACGAGAAGGCCGTGCAGTTCCCCGAGAGCGCAGGCGGCGGTTCCATCACCATCATCGCCGTGACAACCCTGTCAGGCGGTGACATCACACACGCCGTGCCCGACAACACGGGTTACATCACGGAGGGTCAGCTCTATCTGCGTCGCGACAGTGACATCGGCAAGGTTATCGTCGACCCATTCCGTTCGCTGTCCCGTCTGAAGCAGCTCGTCGCAGGTAAGAAGACCAGAAAGGACCACAGCCAAGTCATGAACGCTGCCATCCGACTCTATGCCGATGCAGCCAATGCCAAGACAAAGCTGGAGAACGGCTTCGACCTCACCGACTACGACAACCGTTGTCTCGACTTTGCGAAGGACTATTCGAGCAAGCTCCTTGCCATCGACGTCAACCTCAACACCGAGGAGATGCTCGACGTCACTTGGAGTCTCTTCCGAAAGTACTTCAAGCTCGAAGAGGTGAACATCAAGAAGGAGTTCACCGACATCTATTGGAAATAAAGCATTCCTACAAGCGAAGCGCCCGAAAGGGAGCTTTGACATATATTATAGATAATGGCATAAAAGCAGTTTCGTCATCCCAAACACATGGAGGAATCTGCTTTTATGCCTTTTTTCACACCAAATTCAGTAAAGACAATAACTAAGATACAATGAAAAAGCTTTTACTTGCATTATCATTATTCATGACCGCCTGGGCGGTTCAGGCCGACGACCTCCTCTATGGTCTCTATCAAGGCAATGGCGATTTGACAGCCAAAGGTACGAAGAAAGTCGAGACCTACGACGTAGCCATTCATTTCGACGACCCTTTCCTCGTGGGAAAGGAAGTGCGCGGGCTGCGCATTCCCATCAATTCAGCTGCGAGGAATGCCCACGACTACATGGCTTGGCTCTCATCGGAACTGACCCTTGCCAGCGGCAAGAATGTCCCCGACATCTGCAGCGTCAGCTTTACGCCCTCCGGTAGCTGGGCCGACGTGACGTTTGACGAACCTTATGTCATCACTGAAGAAGGCTTCTATGCCGGCTACTCGTTCGAGGTGTCGTCGATAGGAACGACGGCGACCGATGCCAACCAGACGCCCCTCATGTGCTTCAACGGAAGCGAGGAACTCTACATCCACACCTCCCGCACCTATCGCAAATGGCAGACTACGGCCATGTTTGGCACCTCGGCTCTCCTGTTGCGTCTTGGTGGCGAAGGCATTCACGAGCGTGCTGCCTCGCTGCTGTTGCCCGATGACCTGGCGGCTTATGCTTCTGTCGGCAAACAGACTACGCTGTCTCTCACCGTCATCAATCATGGCACGGTACCCATCAGGAATATTGTCTATTCCTTAGAGATGGACGGCAACGCCACGGAACGGCGCGTCAACACGAGCTTCGGCACTGCCTACTACGGTCAGCAGAAGAAAATCAACGTCACGATACCTGCTGTACAGACACCTGGCACACGCACCATCACGCTCAGCATCATCTCTGTCAACGGCTCGGACAACGAGGACGAGCAAGCCACTGTTAGCTTCGAGATGCCTTTCCTCTCGGAGTTGCCCAAGCACAAGCCCCTCATGGAGGAATATACTGGAGCGTGGTGTCAGTACTGTCCTCTTGGCACAGCGGCTATGGAGGCGATGTCAAGGCTGCATCCTGACGATTTCGTGGGCATAGCTTATCACGACGGCGACGAGATGGATGTCATTGCCGCGATGCCGGCTAACCCGTCGGGCTACCCTGCTGCCTACCTCGACCGCGTGCTGGCCGTGAGTCCTTTCTATGGTACCGGCGGCACGAGCCTTGGCATCGAGAACGACTGGAAGACACGGCAGGCCATCATGGCTCCTGCAGCTCTCGAACTCGAAGCCCATTGGACATCGGGCACCACAATCGATGTGACGGCCACCGCCACCTTCATACGCAACTTCCCCGTCAATCCTTACCGCCTGACGTACGTCCTTGTGGCCGACGACCTCTATGGCAAAGGACGCTACTGGAGCCAGCAGAACGCCCTCTCGGGCAACAGCAGCTATAGCAGCGACCCCTATCTCTCCCCATGGGTGTCACAGCCTGGCGTTATCCTCGACATGCATTTCAACGATGTCGCCATACAGACATCTGCTGCCGGCGATGCTGCCCTCGACGGCAGTCTGCCTACAGACATCGTCGAGAACACGCCCTATGCACACACCTACACCTTCGACGTCGCCGACAACAAGTTCACCAAGACGTGCCTGAACAACAGTGCGGAGGAACCCATCGACAACAGAGCCAATATTCGTGTCGTTGCCATCCTCGTTGACACACGTACTGGCGAAGCCGTGAATGCAGAGAAAGCCAACATCAGCGGACTTGAAGATGTAATCGACGGCATCGAGGAAATTAAAAACGAAAAATTAAAAATTAATAATTATTTCTACGACCTCAGCGGACGTCGCGTTGAGCAGCCTCGCCACAAAGGTATATATATAAATAAGGAAAAGAAAGTAATCGTTCACAATCGCTAATTCATAATTCATAGTTCATAATTCATAGTTCATAGTTAAGCGCAGTAGCAAACTCTTCACTCTTAATTCATAGTTCATAATTCATAATCCTTATATTATGTCACACAGAATCTTATTTTACGCTATTTCGTTCTTCCTCTTCGTCCCTGCCTTTGCACAGCAGCCTGCTTTCGCTCCGATGAAGGCCAATAGCCATGGTATCATCACCGAGCAGCCAGAGGGCGAACTGCGCCACTACAACCGTTCGGGCGGCGCCACCTATGCCCCCATTTACTTCATTGCAGAGCAGCAGGACGGCATCTCTGCCGAAGTAGTCTTCTCGCCCGACGGCACGAAGGCCTACTTCAAGAACATCATCTCGCACGCCGCCACAGGTTCGTGGGTCGAGGGTACTGTCTCGGGCAATACAATCACCATACCCCTCGGGCAGACCGTCTATTGGTTCGACGACGGCAACTACGGCATGCAGCTGGCGCGCGTCAAGGTCAGCGGCACTATCACTGACTACACCTGCTCCACCCAAGGCAACATCACCTTCACCATCGACGGCAACGACCTCATACTCAACGACACGAGCGGCGACCCCGACAACAACAACTTCGACGGCATCGGACTTGCCTACACCACGCCCTACGCCGGCGAGTGGAGCTACTACCTCGACTACGGCACCGTCCTGACGTTCAAGGATGTCAATGCCGTCACGCCGCCCGAAGACTTGCATCCCATGACCTACTCCATGGAGTACGAGAACAGCGGCCACCTTGTTGGCGTAGGATTCGACGGCGACGATGTCTATGTCCAGGGCGTCTCGCAGTCGAATATCCCACGGGCTTGGATGAAGGGCAAGTTTGAAGGCGACAAGATTACCTTCCCGCTTCAGTATGCCGGCAGCCTCTCCACCTACCTCCTCTATTTCTGCGGTGCCGACGAGGAGTACGTCCTTACCGACGGGAACTACTACGACTGGATATATACATGGACCGACGGCAGCACGACCTTTACATACGATGCCGACACGCAGAGCTTCCAGACGAATCAGGCCTTGCTCGTCAACAATTCCGATGAGGGCGTCGACCGCGGCGAGAAGTTCCATGCTCCCCTCTTCCGTCCCTTCGTCGAGCAGCCTGCCACGCCTGCCGACCCATCCATCTCCGGCTTCATCGATATGTATTTCGAGATGGCGGGCTTCAACATCGTCATGCTCAACGTGCCGCTCAAGGACACAGAAGGGCGCTTTCTCGACCCCTCAAAGGTAAGCTATCAGCTCTTCATCGACGACGACGAACCCTATACGCTCTATCCCGACGAATACAAATACCTCACAGAACCTATCGACGAAGTTCCCTACCTCTTCACCTCTCCGGAGATGAGCGAAGCCTACAACCGCTCCTACATCTACGAGAAAGCCTACGCCCTCTACATCTTCCAGACGGGCTTCGACCGCTTTGGCGTGCAGACCATCTATCGCGGCGGCGGCGAAGAGCATCGTTCCAACATCAGCTACATGTACTTCGATGGCACAGGCATCAAGGAAATGAAGAATGAAGAATTAAGAATGAAGAATGACGTCTACGACCTCAGCGGACGCAAGTTGCAGGCGGCCGATGGTCGGAGGTCAATGCCGAAGGGCATCGTCATCACCCGCACAACCGACGGACGTATTATTAAGCAATTGAGATAAAAACGATATTACGAACTATTAATTAAACAACAATGAAGACAAGAAACTTTTTGGCAGCCTTGTTGCTTATGGTAGCAGGTTTGCAGACGGCGTGGGCGCAAGGCTTCCGCGTCTATCAAAGTGACGGCACACAGTTCAACTTCAGTCTCAAGACGGACAGCATCGTGTTCGACAACGGTTTGAGTGGCGACGAGGTGTTCGGCCCTTTCACTCCCGTCAACCAATGTATCGTGGGAACGTGGCAATGGGGAGGCAGCACAGTGACCTTCAATGCAGACGGCACAACGGACTTCAATGAAGGTTCAACCTACGAGTTCATGCCTTACCAAGGTATTATCATCATTTACAACGCATCGGGCAAACCATCAACTGCCCTCTTTGTTTATAAGTTGACATCCGAGGAGATGTACACAAACGCAACCAATATGAGCAGGGTAAACGTCTGGACGCGTGTGCATCAGGAGGGTCAGCCAGTAACGGGCATCACGTTAAGTGCGACAACATTGAGCCTGCAACCTGGAGCAACGAAGCAGCTCACGGCAACTGTCTCTCCTGCTGATGCTGCAAATACGAGCGTGACGTGGCAGAGCCTCGACGAGCTTGTGGCAACGGTCAGTTCCTCTGGCCTTGTGACGGCTGTAGGGAACGGCAGCACCAAGATATTGTGTCGTGCCAATGACGGCAGCGGCGTGGTGGCCGAGTGCCAAGTGACGGTTGGCAGCTCGAGCGGTACACCTGTAACGAGCATCACACTCAGCCAGACAACACTCTCGCTTGCTGTCGGCTCGACGCAGACACTCACAGCCACCGTTTTGCCAACCAATGCCACGAACAAGAGCGTAGCTTGGACAAGCAGCAATACAAGTGTTGCTACCGTCAGTCAGGCTGGCACGGTATCAGCTTTAGCGAGTGGCAGCTGCACGATTGTTTGTAGCGCAACGGACGGCAGTGGCGTATATGCAGAATGCCAAGTAACGGTGACGGCAGGCACGCCAGTAACGAGCATTACACTCAACGAGACAGCCATCAATCTGAATGTCGGCGGCAGCCAGACGCTCACAGCTACTGTGCTGCCCGAGAATGCGTCGAACAAGACGGTTGCATGGTCGAGCAACGACACGAGTGTCGCTTCTGTAAACGATTCGGGCAAGGTGACAGCTCACACACGCGGCAGTTGTACGATAACTTGCCGCGCTACAGACGGTAGCGGCGTAAAGGCAACGTGTACCGTTACAGTGAGTGGCGTTACCTCGGGCACAACGGACGGTCACGGCTGGGTTGACCTCGGCTTGCCCGACGGCACACGTTGGGCAACGTGCAACATCGGCGCAGACACCCCGGAGGAGACAGGAAACTACTATGCCTTTGGCGAGACAGAACCGAAGAGCGATTATAGCTGGACCACTTATATTTACTGTAACGGCACGTACAATACAATGACGAAGTACTGCATACATGCAGGCTACGGTTACAACGGCTTCACGGACGGCTTGACGGAACTCCTGCCGGAGGACGATGCAGCAACAGCAAACTGGAGCGAGAACTGGCAGATGCCGAGCCAGGAACAGATTGAGAATCTGATCAACAGCACTTACACGACGACAGAAATTACAACTCAGAATGGCGTCGAAGGAGCTAAGATAACGAGCAGGAGCAATGGCGAAAGCATTTTCCTGCCTTGTTCCGGCTACCGCGAAGGCACTGAGCTTAAATATCTGGGACGCATCGAGTATAGGTCGCGTTGCCTTGACACGGATCAATCCAACGGTTCGATAATAACATCAAAATTTAATAATCAAGAACTCAGAATAGGATATGGTTCCCGTATGAGAGGTTGTCCCGTCCGCCCTGTACTGAAGTAGTAAGTTAAGTCTCATTGCGCGGACCTGCCACCATGTTTTGTTCTTGTTCGTTTGTTCCCTCCCCCTTATATATAGGGGAGGAACGAACGAACAGAAACAGAACGTGGCTAATTGGCTGACAACGTGATGCCGGCTCGCTCACATCACGTTAAAAAAATTTTTTAATATTGCTGTCCGGGGAAAAATTCTCTCTCTTCCTTTTAGGTCCTCTCTCATCGGTGTTTCTGACGAATAGCAGCTAATAGGGGCTTGCCAAAAGTCTCGAAGAGACGAAAGACCACAGA
>CACXLY010000023.1 GCA_902768605.1 uncultured Bacteroidales bacterium | reverse complement strand
AGCCGATGCAAAGACTGACGAACAGAACGGCTCGAATGAAGAGTTGAAGCAACTCTATAGGCGGATATACAATCCCGGGCCGGAATACATGATGCCCGAGGGCGTGTTCTACAAGCCGCTCTTCGACAGCGTGGCGCACTTCAACGAGGTCAACAAGTTCATGTCCTACGAAATGAAGGACGTGGAGTACTGGAAGAAGACACCCGGCTATTGGTGCATCCGCCTGAGTATGTATGCTTTTACGAAGGTAAGGATGTGCAGAAGCGTGGACTTGGCCTTGCACGAGGAAGTCGTCAAGCGCGGCAAGGAAACCGGCGGCTTGGAAACGACGTCATCTGTGATGGGAATGATAATGTCCATGTACACAGATACGAAATACATCGACACGCTTTCCATGAAGGAGCAGGCCAAAATCATCTACAAGCTTGTTCATCGGATGAATAATGACAGCATCTTACAGTTCCCAAAGCTCCATGAAGCCTATCTTGAGAACGATACTTGCAAGTTTAACCAGTTCTTAGGGGAGTTTGAAGAAGAGCTGACGAAGTGGAATGAAGAGGATCTTGGGAACGGGATGCAAGATAAGAAGGACTACCAGAACGAGCACCTTCTGCGCGATAGAAACGAGGCATGGATACCTGTCATCAAGGAGAACATTGCCAAAAGACCTTGCCTGATAGCTGTTGGTTGCCGTCATCTGCTGAGTGGCGATGGCTTGATTGCTATGCTTCGCCGCGAAGGATATACTGTCGAGCCTGTAACGAAAAAGAAATAGCACTTCCAACGACACACGTTAAGTTCGTCAACTTAACGTGCTTAGTTTGCCAACGTAACACTTCAAAAAAAGAAGAAGCGTTAACCGTTAACTGTTAATTGCCGTTTTCCACATATATACATACTATCATACTTCTTACTTTATATTATATATAATATTATATATAATATAATAATATAATAATATAATTACTCCTTATATAACTATATGTTGATTTTGCGAGTTAACACATAACACTTAACGCTTTGGGACTCTTTCTCTGTGTCTTTTAGCTATTTACAGCGTGGATGGTTACGAAAAACATACCATTATATATTTAAGCACAGCAAAACAGCATGATTAAGGCATATTTTTCCGTAAATAAGCAAGACTCTTGACTCCGTTTGCATTCCTTTTGAAAAAAATGTGTATCTTTGCAGACACAAAACCTTTAGCTATGAATAGAAAGAAGTTTTTCCTTTTATGCGTTTCGACGTTGGCCTCGCTGTGTGTTTGGGCCCAAGTGCAGTATGCAGACCCCTACTTGAGCGATGATGCGAGGCCGAATGCTTCCTTGTGGCTGCCCGAGCCTCCTTCGCAGCTTAGTGGGGAGTTCTACAACGACTATTTCTTCTATGCCTGGGGCAAGAGCCAGCGCGAGGCAAGGGGCGAGGAGGCAGTCTGGAATTCAACGGCTTCGCTGAATGAGGTGTTCTCCGAAAGCATGGGCATTGCAATCAGTCCAGAACTCACACCCGAAATCTGGAAACTTGCTTCAGGAGCTACCAGCGATGCAATGGCTGAAAAGAAAAGGGTGAAGAATCTCTATCAGCGGATTCGTCCGTTTACCACTTTCGGCGAGCCTTCGCTGACTCCCGAGACAGACGAGGAGGAAGCCTTTTCGTCAAGTTATCCTTCAGGCCATTCTGTGGCTGGCTGGATGTTTGCACTCGCCCTCTCCACCGTTGCTCCAGAGCGGACAGCGGAGATTCTGGTCTGTGCGCGGGAGTATGCATTGGATCGCGTGATTTGCGGTCATCATTGGAAGAGCGACATCGATGCCGGGATGATGCTCAGTATGGGTGTCTTCTCCAATGTCGTCGTTTCGGAGGCCTATCAACGGCAACTTGTGAAGGCGCGAGCTGAGTACAAGCGCATCAAAGAGGGTACAGGAGTTGAAGCCCCGAAGGTCGCAAACACTCAGGATGCACCAATGTTCCACCTCGACGGCACTCCTGCCACAGATGTCTCTCGCGGCATCATCGTCTCGCAGGGCCAGACAGTCTTGAGAAAGTAAAACAAAATATAGAGGGTGCTGCAGAGCCTTCCTTAACCCATGGATGCAATAAACAACCTCTTCTCCCTGCTCAGCTCCGTGCTTTGGGGCTGGCCGATGGTCATCTTGCTGCTTGGCACGCATGTGTTCCTCACTTTCCGGCTTCGCATTCCACAAAGGCGATTGCTGACTGGCATCCGTTTGTCTGTAAAGAAAGATAAAGGGGCAAAGGGCGATGTGTCTCAGTTCGGAGCATTGGCGACGGCACTGGCTGCCACCATAGGAACGGGTAACATTGTCGGCGTAGCAACAGCTGTGGCTTTGGGTGGACCGGGTGCTGTGCTGTGGTGCTGGTTGACGGGTATCTTCGGTATGTCCACGAAATATGCCGAGGGTTTGCTTGCTGTAAAGTATCGTGTAAGAGGCAGCGACGGCAGAACCTACGGAGGTCCCATGTATGCCCTCGAGCTCGGCCTTGGCATGAAATGGCTGGCACTCGTCTTCGCCATCTTTACCGCCCTTGCCAGTTTCGGCATCGGCTGCACCGTGCAAGCCAACTCTATCGCACTTCTGGCGAACGAGACCTTCGGCATCCCCACTTGGATAGTAGGCGTCTTCATCTGCACACTCACGGGCCTCGTCATCATGGGCGGCGTGAAGTCCATCGCTCGCGTCTGCACCATTCTTGTGCCCTTCATGGCTGCACTCTATGTGCTTGGCTGTCTGTATATTCTCTACATGAACAGAGGTTTCGTCTGGCCTGCTGTCCAGCTCATTGTCGAGTCTGCCTTCAATCCAGTGGCAGCAGGCAGCGGCTTCGTGGGAGCAACGGTGATGATGGCAGCTCGCTATGGAATAGCCCGAGGTTTGTTCTCCAACGAGAGCGGCATGGGCAGCGCTCCCATTGTGGCTGCTGCTGCTCAGACACGCAACCCGGTTCGGCAGGCCTTGGTGTCGAGCACAGGAACGTTCTGGGACACCGTCATCATCTGCGCCCTCACAGGACTGGTGCTCGTCAGCAGTATCTTGGCTTATCCCGACATCAGCTATACCGACGGAGCAGCATTGACGAAGGTGGCCTTCTCCAAGATACCTTATGTCGGAGCACCCTTGCTCACTTTCGGCATCCTGACCTTTGCCTTCAGCACCATCCTCGGCTGGAGCTATTATGGCGAGAGCGCCGTCAACTACATTGAGCACCAGCGCATCAACCGCTTCTATCGCATCCTCTATATCGTGGCTCTGTTCTTCGGCAGCATCATCAGCCTTGATGTCATCTGGAACATTGCCGACACAATGAACGCGCTCATGACCGTTCCCAACCTCGTGGCTCTGCTCCTGCTGAGCGGTGTTGCTGCCCGCGAGACCAACAAATACCTCTGGGGAGGTCGCCTCGATGAGGAAATGGAGGACATTGCAGTCGACAAATCTGCCAAACTTTAACCCATGAACGAAGTACTGACACTTTTCGAACTGAACAGCCTGGTGCGGGATGTCATCGAGGAGAACTTCGATGCGCAGTACTGGGTGGTGGGCGAGCTGAGCGATGTCAGCACACCAGCCTTCGGCGGACACTTCTACGGAGAGCTTGTTCAGAAGGATGAGGAGACCGACCGCATCATCGCAAAAGCAAGGATAACCTGTTGGGCTCGCAATTATAATATAATAAGGTTAAGGTTCCAGAAGGAGGCAGGCGAGACACTTCGCAAGGGCTTGCAGGTGAAGCTGTTGGTCGAGGTCAGCTTCCACGAACAGTATGGCTTCTCGCTCAATGTCGTCGATATTGACTCGACCTTTACCCTTGGCGACCTCGCTAAAAGGCGCAGAGAGATACTTCAGCAACTGGAGAAGGACGGCATCTTGCACGACAATCAGAGTCTGCCCTTGCCGCGACTGCTGAGGCGAATCGCTGTCATCAGCAGCGCGACTGCTGCCGGCTATGGCGACTTCTGCCATCAGCTTGAAGAGAACGACTATGGCTTCCGCTTCGATGTCCAGCTTTTCCCCGCAGTCATGCAAGGCGAGCAAGTTCCGGAGAGCATCATCTCTGCCCTCGAAGCAATCTCCTCCTCGGAGGAAGATAGAGGGGGGCTGCCTTTCGACCTTGTTGTCATCATCAGGGGTGGGGGAGCAAGCAGCGACCTGAGCGACTTCGACAGCTACGAGCTGGCAGCCTGCATCGCCCTCTATCCCTTGCCTGTGCTGACGGGCATCGGCCATGAGCGCGACGAGACGGTGCTCGACTATGTGGCTCATACCAAGGTGAAGACGCCGACGGCAGCGGCTGCTTTCATCATTGGGCATCAGGCTGCGGAAGCAACTTTGCTCGATGAGCTCTATCAGCGCATCACTCGCTCTGCCGGAGAGAGGATTCTTCGCGAGAAGCAGCGGTTGGAGCGACACAGAGCAGTCCTGCCTCTGCTCTTCACAAACATGATTCAGGGGCGGCAGAGCAAGTTGCAGCTCCTTCGTCAAAGGCTTTTGGCAGCCCTCCCTCAGCGGATTGAGCGCGAGCATCATCGTCAGCAACTATTGGAGAAACGGCTGGAACTGCTCGACCCAAGGCTCCTCCTGAAGCGTGGCTACACCATCACCACTTGCGCAGGGAAACTTGTTCGAAGCGCAGAAGGCCTGATGGAAGGCGAAGTGCTGACGACTCAAACAAATAACGGAGATATATACTCGAAAGTAATCTTAATTCAAAAATAATAAATTCAAAATTCGAAAGTACTCCCCCAAGGGGGAGCGGAGAGGGGGCCGCAATATGAACGAACTGACTTACGAACAGGCGATGCAGAAGCTCGAGGAGATGGCATCGCAGATGGAACAAGGCGAAATAGGCATCGACGAGATGGCCCAGCGCCTTCGCGAAGCACAAAAGTTGATGAAGTATTGTCACGAAAAGCTATATGAAGCAGAAAAAAACTGCCAATCATTGCTGAATGTCGAAGAAAAGGCGTAACTTTGCAGCGCAAAGTTTAATTTAAAATTCTAAATAACTAAATTCAAAATTCCCTCTCTTTTGGAGAGGGGTAGGGTGAGGCTTATGAAAGATATCGATTGGAGTAACCTCTCGTTTGGTTACATGAAGACAGACTACAATGTGCGTTGCTACTATCGTAATGGCGCATGGGGTGAGATAGAGGTTTGCAGCGAGGAGACCGTTCCTCTGCACATGGCTGCTACTTGTTTGCATTATGGACAAGAGGCTTTCGAGGGACTGAAGGCTTACCGCTGCCCTGATGGAAAGGTGCGCGTGTTCCGTTCTGACGAGAACGCTGCCCGCCTGCAAAGCACTTGCCGAGGCATCCTCATGCCCGAGCTTTCTACGGAGAAGTTCAACGAGATGGTGGATAAGGTGGTGCGCCTCAATGAGCGCTTCATCCCGCCTTATGAAAGCGGAGCAACGCTCTATATCCGTCCTTTGCTGATTGGCACGAGCGCTCAGGTGGGCGTTCATCCTGCCAGCGAATACCTCTTCCTCATCTTCGTCACACCCGTCGGCCCATACTTCAAGGGCGGCTTTGCCACGAATCCCTATGTCATCATCCGCGAGTACGACCGCTCTGCCCCTCTCGGCACTGGCATCTATAAGGTGGGTGGCAACTATGCAGCCAGCCTCAGAGCCAACAAGATGGCGCACGACCTCGGCTACAGCTGCGAGTTCTATCTTGATGCGAAAGAGAAGAAGTACATGGACGAGTGCGGCGCTGCCAACTTCTTCGGCATCAAGAACAACACTTATATCACGCCGAAGAGCAGCAGCATCCTGCCCAGCATCACGAACAAGAGCCTGATGCAGCTGGCTATGGACCTCGGCATGAAGGTGGAGCGCAGACAGATTCCCGAAGAAGAACTTGCGACCTTCGAGGAGGCTGGAGCTTGCGGAACAGCTGCCGTCATCAGTCCCATCGAGCGCATCGACGACCTCGACACCAAGCAAAGCTTCATCATCTCGAAGAATGGCGAACCTGGTCCCATTTGCCGCAAGCTTTATGAGAAGCTTCGCAACATCCAGTATGGAATCGAGCCCGACGAACACGGCTGGACAAGAGTCGTGATAGAGTAAGATGAAGCCATCCTTTTTCAAAAGAAACAAACATATTGAAAAATGACAGCATTTGCATTAAACAACTTGTGGACTTATATTCAGGGGCTTTCGCTTAAGCAGAAAGACCGTGAATGGCTTGCAAGTAAACTTGTCGAGCCTACAGCTGATGAACGCAAGGCTGCTAAACAGAAGGCCTTCGTGAAGGAGACTTTGACTCGTGCTTTCAAAGAGGTTGAAGCAGCCAAGCGCGAAGGACGTGAACTCCAGACACTTGATGAGTTTCTTGAGGAGCTGAAGATGGAGGAAGCAAAATGAAGGTGACGATTCGTCTTCACGACGAATTCAAACGGCAATTCAGGCGGTTGTGCAAGAAGTATCGTTTCCTGACAGATGATCTTGCCGCCTTCCAGAAAGAGATACAGAAGAATCCTTTTCAAGGTGTGGATCTCGGTGGTGGAGTGCGAAAGATACGTATGTCTGTCAAGTCGAAGGGTAGGGGGCGAAGCGGTGGTGCCCGAGTGCTGACGTTGAATGTGTTGATAAGTGACGAAGCCGATGTTACATTGCTAACTATCTATGATAAGAATGAAATCGACAGTGTCTCCGATGAATATATCAAATGGCTCGTTAATGAATTGAGAAGCAGCCACTAACACTAATTGTTGGCTGCTATATAAGAAAAGCGCTGCCTGGGTTCGTCCCGAGCAGCGCTAATCTTTTATCGTAGTCTCTTAACTTAATTTAAGTTTCGGATGTTGTGTTTTTATGGGAGTTAAAGAAGTTAAAGAAGTTAGCGAGCTATGCTCGCTTGGGGAAGTTAAAGGACAATAGTTTTTGCAGCCGAATACGGGGCTGAATGCAAACCGCATCCCAAGGTATCGTCCTTTAACTTCTTTAACTTCTTTAACTTCATTAACTCCCGAAACTGGAATTAACTTAATTCTTAACTCTTAATTCTTAATTCTTAAAAGTCACTCCCAGCCTTTCACCATCTTGATGGCTGTTACGGCGCACTCGTCGCCTTTGTTGCCAAGCATACCGCCGCTGCGCTGCTCAGCTTGTTCGAGTGTGTTGCAGGTCAGCAGACCATAGATGACGGGCACTTTGCCTTCGCGGTTCAGGTCGGCCAAGCCTTGCGTCACTCCCTGACAGATGTAGTCGAAGTGAGGTGTGTCGCCACGGATGACGCAACCTATTGCGATAACTGCATCCACAAGGCCGGAGCTGGCAAAGCGAGCTGAGCCATAGACCAGTTCGAAGCTGCCGGGCACAGTCTTGACCGTGATATTCTCCTCTTTGACGCCGTGCTTGATAAGAGTCTGACAAGCACCTTCGAGCAAAGCGGAGGTAATCTTGTCGTTCCACTCGCTCACGACGATACCCACCCTCATGCCAGTAGCATCGGGCACAGAATGGATGTCGTAGTCGCTGAGATTATGAAGAGATGAAGCCAAGGTAATTTACTATTTGACTATTTACTATTTACGATTTGACACTTCCCAAAAGGGCAATCCACTATTGTGCTGCCTCGATATACTTGTCAATCTCGTAGTAGAGGTTGCTCTGCTGGTACTTGCTCTTGATTTGCTTGTAGCAGTCAAGTGCCTTGTCCATCTGTCCGAGAGCGGCGAAGATCTGACCAGCCTGCAGGAGGCAAGTGGGGCTGATGGTGTTGTTGTCGGCATCCTTAGCAGCCTTCAAGAGCAGCTCGGCAGCCTTCTCGTTCTCGCCGAGTTCTGCATAGCAGTTGCCCTTGAGAGCCGTTGCAGCAGGGCTAATCATAGCGTCGCCCACGCCGTCGAATTTATTGAGCATATCGATGGCTTCCTGATACTTCTCGGTAGCAGCATAGCACTTGGCAGCATAGAGGCAAGCCAGGTTGCCAGCCTTCGTGTTCTTGTACTGGTCGATGACGGAGAGGAAACCCATGTTGGTGCCGTCGCCGTTGAGAGCCTTCTCGTAGTTGCCGTCCATGAAAGCCTGTTCGGCATAGAAGATGCTCTCGTTGGCATGGTTGTTGCGCGGAGTGATGTAGAACTGATGCACAAGCAGTGCGATGATGATGATGGCGAGCAGACCGCCGCCGCCATAAAGGATTGCTTTCTTGTTTTTCTCAAAGAATGATTTTGAAGCGGCAATGGTTTCGTCGAACTCATTGACCTGCTGTTTTGCTTTTTTCTTAGACATGTTTTTTGTGTTTAATTAAATTTTTGCGTGCAAAGATACGATAAAAAATGAAAAGAGAAAAATGATAAGTGAAAAATTATTCCTTATCTTATATATTTTAAGTATCTGGAGCAGTGAATAGGCGATATAAAAAGTGAGTTGACGCACCTAAAAATGTCTTCCATCATCCATCTTCCTTCTTCCGTCTTCCCTCTTCCTTCATCCCTCATCCCTCATCCCTCATCCCTCATCCCTCTTCCTTGTAAAAACGATTTGTTACCAATGCGTAACTTTTTGTTTTGCCAGCGAAACAAAAAGTTTCACGTTGGTAACTTCAAAAGATACTGCTTGTATAAAAGCAAGCTAATTGCAGAAGATGGTTTTTTTGCCACGAAAGCATACTGTTTTATGTAGGTAGCTATGCTCTCAGAAACAACTGAAAAATCTTGCAGTCATGCCAATGCGCGTACATATCATGTTACTTTTTCTCGCAATCATTTGGCAGTTTCGTCATTTTTTCCTAACTTTGTGGCGATAATGTGCAAAATCAAATGTGTGCAACGACAATGACAAATAAACCTAAGACCTAGGCAGAGACTTGCACCAGTCGGGGAAAAGTTTACACACACATAATTTCTTCTAAGAATATAGTTTACGTGGCATTCATTGGAGGCAGATTCCTGCTGTGATAACGATATAACGAACCATATTATCAATTATATAATAACATTAAACCAAAAGATACTATGAATTTCGAAAGACAAAGAAGAAGAGGTTTCGCAGCCATTATGGTATTGCTTTTAATCTCGTCTGTGCCACAGAAGGTTGTGGCACAAGAAATCGAGCCACAAACCGAACCAGACTCCTGGTATTTAGTGGCTCGAGACAGTTTAGGCACGGAAAGCGTATTCCCTATGGCCCGTGTGGGTAGCTTAGTCGCGCTTGACGAATCGAGTGATTTCTGTGTCCTCGACACATTGGGGAATGTTTTGGTGGAAGGGATAGTCAAGGTAACGTTCCGTCCAGATGAAATGCCCTTGGCTGTAAAATCTTTAGCGCAAGCAGAGAACACCATTAGTGGTGTGGCAACCAACAGACTGATCTTGATAGGTGTGAGTGGAAATGTCGAAATCTTCGATGCCAAAGGGGTACTGCAAATAAGCACGGTGGCAAGCGGCACCGAGACGAGCATCAGCATTGCCAGCCTTCCGACTGGTATCTATATTGTGAGAGTAGGAAAGCAAACATTCAAATTCACCAAGAAATAATAGGAGGGGGAGAATATGAAAAAGATATTATGCAGTTTGTTAATGTCTTGCGCTGTGGTTGCCCTGATGGCACAAGGAAAGTCTTCGTTTTTGGTTGCCGATACATGTGGCAATTCCTATCTGGTGAAAAGCCTAATGTTCCAGCGCGTCGCACAGGGTAAGAGTTATTCATGGAGCAGCCCTGGCTTCAACAGCAGTAACTTGGGGTCATTCGATATCAGTAGCATCCAGTTCATAGCAAGGATTAAAGACGAGATGATGTCTGCAACGTCCGATGAAATTACAGGTTTGTTGGAAGACCTTTCCGGCAGCGACAATGCTGATGCCGAAGTCGTGGCTGCAGCCCTACAGAACAATGAAAATGTGGAGGAGGCTTACACAGTTGATGGCAATGATGTAGTTGTAAGAGAGAGTGGAAGCCAATACTATACGGCATATTCTGTCTATGACTTGCAACCCGCTTTTTCTGAAGACCAACTGCCTGAGGAAGCAATGCAACTTTTGAATGCGCCCAAGTCTTCCAGGAAGTCGAGCCGCAACGCAAGTACAGGAGAATTATATGGCAAGGTAGCGATATTCAACTTCTTCAGCGACGACGAGCGCTTTAGCTTGCAGAACAGTCTGGTGGGGAGCATATATACCCGTTTTGATGACAACGACTATGACGTTACCTTATATAATAAAGAAGATTTTACAGAGGCCCAACTGTCGCAAATCCTTGAATGCAACCATGACAGCAGGACAGAGAACGATTATGCGGCGATTATAATCTTCTCTCATGGAGTGCTGAGAAATCGCTCAACGAGCGTTAATCAAGCATCTGCACAATTAATCACAGGAGAAGAAGTAGTCGAAGATAACATTTGTGACAGATGGTATAATACAAGGGACGGCAAATATTATAAAATGATTCCTATGTCTATGAATCCTGGTGAAGACTGTATCCTGTATATGGGTGCCTGCTATGGGACCTGCTGGGGACAAAGCCTATTCAGCCAACCCAATCTGACATACGTCGGTTGGAATGGGGTGAACTGCATCTCTCAGGCTCACGCTGCTATTGTCTTCGACAAGATGCTGTTTCGGGGATTGTCCCTGTCGGAAGCCCTGCAATTGTCTTTCACGAATGACCCCGTCCATTTAGAGACGAAACTGGATTATAATCAGGGAAAAGCCATGGAAGCCAAACTTCATAGTGCGCCCTCGTATAGTCGGACAGGGGAGTTTTATGAAAAGTATCCGGAACTTAGTGATGAGAAATGCTTTGAAGACGTGTCAGTAAAATTCAGCTATAATAATGACGTATATGTGAAGACAGATGGCTGGAGCGACGAAATCCATACGGGAACGGACAAAATACTTTCTGTTTCAGGTCGCATTACAGGAAATGGCGAATTCCCATACCCTGCTTTCTACTTACAGCTACTTCCTGTAACGGGAGGCAAACGCATATCGGAAGGGAGAAAAGGACGCGACTATTTGTCTGAACTCGTGTTGTTGAACCCGACAACAAAAACTTTTTCTGCAAGTGTTCGTATCCCTCCATCGCTGCGTGAAGGAGTATATTATATAAATGCCTCTGTGAGAGCGAAGATAATAAAAACAAGCCATCCTCGTTATGTAGTCATTTCTCCTTACTTCAACGACAACTATGCTTTACCGGTATTAGCCGATGAAGATACTCAGAAGCCTCAGATTCTTGGAGCAGACAACCAGTCAGTGGAAAAGATAACGCTTCCTGCGGGTAGCAGCAAGACGTTTGTCATACAGGGCTACGAAGGGCATACGTTTAATGCTGTCAGCCTGCATAAAGAAATCGTGGATGTCTCCGTCACTGGGAAGACACTTACAGTGACTGGTGTAAGTGAGGATTCCACCTACATTGGAGTGTATGACGAACAAAACAGACAAATGACTGCTGCCTTGGTGAAGGTGGAAAATGAAGTAAGTGTCCACGAGTGGGTTGACCTCGGCTTGCCGAGCGGGACGCTGTGGGCGACGTGCAACGTCGGTGCCAACAGCCCCGAGGAATACGGCGACTACTTCGCCTGGGGCGAGACAGAGCCGAAGGACTACTATGAATGGAGCACGTACAAGTGGATGAATGCAGGTCAGTCAAGCTGGAAAGATATTAACAAGTATACGTTTGACGACGGCCTGACGAATGCCTGCTGGTACAGCGACGGCGAGTTTGTAGGCGACGGCTTGACAGAGCTTTTGCCTGAGGATGATGCTGCTACAGCGAACTGGGGCAATGGATGGCAGATGCCGAGCCTTGACCAGATAACGGAGTTGTACAACAACACGACAACAACATGGACGACGCAGAACAACGTCTATGGCAGGCTGTGTACTGCGAGCAACGGCAACTCAATTTTCCTGCCCGCTGCTGGCTACCGCTGGGACGACGAGCTCCGCCGCGCGGGCAGCTACGGCCACTACTGGTCGCGTTCGCTCAACACGAGCTACTCCTTCAACGCGGACCGCTTGGACTTCGGCTCGGACGGCGTCGACTGGCACAGCTACTACTTCCGCTACTGCGGTCAAAGCGTCCGCCCTGTCCGCGTTCTTGAATGATCTATCATCAAGGCGCGCTGTTAATGCGCGGAGCAGAATTAAGTCCCTCGGCCGAACAAGCCCAAAACATTTTATGTGCTGACCTCACACAAGAAGAGGTCGTGCACATAAAATGTACGGCACAAACGAAAAAGAAAATGGCAAGAATAAAAGTCTCGACATTCCCCCGATAAATCATCCTATATTCGTGCTCTTATAGCCGAAAGTTGTTCTGCTATTCAAACTTTTACGTATAAATACTTGTGAAATTCAAAATTGTGGTGTATCTTTGCACCGAAATACGATGATTATATGCGAATCGTTTCACATAGGAAGCTGAAGGAATTCTATGAGCAAGATGGGCATGCAGATGCCAAAATTGCTTTGGAACGATGGTACGATACCGTAGAGTCTGCTGAATGGAAAAACTTTTCTGACATAAGGGTTTACTTCCCAAGTGTCGATTATGTAGGAAATCAGCATTATGTCTTCAATATCGGAGGCAACAAGTACCGCCTTGTGGTAGTCGTGAAGTTTACCATCGGATATATATACATCAGGTTCATCGGCACACACAGTGAATATGACAAAATAGATTGCTCTACGATTTAATTATGAAGTAGTATGAACAAGGTGACAAAAGAACAATATGAATTTGCGCTGACTCGCATTGAAGAACTGCTGCCTTTGGTGACTGACGAAACGCCTGCCACGGATCGTAATGCTGTGGAGCTATCCATGTTATCCGAAATTGTTATAGCCTACGAGAAGGAGCATTTCCCCATAGAGAAGCCAAGCGTGGGTGAACTCATTGTCGTTTCCCTTAATGAGAAGGATATGACTCAGCGTGAACTGGCTCGTATGATAGGCGTCAGTCCATCGCGCATCAGCGATTATGTTTCGGGGCGTTCCGAGCCGACACTTAAAATAGCCCGCTCTCTCTGCCATGCACTTGATATCAAGCCAGCCGAGATGTTGGGTGTCTGAATGGTGCAGGCTCTGACGTCTCTTGACTTCATCAACCTTTAGGCCTTCTTCTTGAAGTAGTCGTTGTAGATTTTGATGCTGAAGACGATGCAGCTGCAGGTGGTGGTGATGAGGTTGGTGAGGAAGAGCGACCAGATGATGTCGGGCTTGTGCAGTAGCCCTTGCAGCATGAAGGCAAAGCCGCCGATGGCCATCATCAGGAAGGTGGGAAGGGCGATGCCGTCGGTATTGCGTGTGCGAATGGTCTCTACTGCCTGCGGCAAATAGCCCAGTATCATTCCTGCGCTGGCCACAATGCCGCAAATGTTGAATAACATGTTTTGTTCCACCATGATATTTACGATTTAAGTAATTTACAATTTAGCAATGTACAATTTACAATTTATGTACAATTTAGCTATTTGGTAATTTATTCTCCCCTCCTTTGGAGGGGTCGGGGGAGGCTGTTATTTTTAATTTACGATTTGACGATTTACTATTTACTATTTATTTACGATTTAAGTAATTTACAATTTAGCAATGTACAATTTACAATTTATTTACAATTTAGTAATTTAACTATTTACAGGGTTCTTGGGGCTGTTCCTTTGGCGAGGCTTTCTTCTCCTCTCTTTAGAAAGGGGGCAGAGAACTTATTCTTCTGCAAAGGTACGATTAATTTTTCGTTCTTCATTCTTCATTCTTCATTTTTTTGTATCTTTGACCTTCGTCGAAAGTACTTCCGCTCGGAAATACTCAAATAAATTTGGTATTTCGCTCGCTTATTCGTACCTTTGCAAGCGAAATGAGACTGACTGACCTTACTATATTCAATTATAAGAACATTGAGGAGGCGGAACTGCACTTCTCGCCTAAGCTGAACTGCTTCATCGGCAACAACGGCGTGGGCAAGACGAATGTGCTGGATGCCATCCACTTCCTCAGTTTCTGTCGCAGCTACACGAGCAGCATGGATGCGCTGTGTGTGAGGCATGGACAGGAGTTCATGTCGCTGCAAGGCCTCTATGAGCACGAGGACGGGACGAAGGAGGACATACACGTCGGCCTGAAAGTGGGGCAGAAGAAGGTGGTGCGCAGAGGCAAGAAGGCCTATCGCCGCATCTCGGAGCACATCGGACTGATTCCCCTGGTGATGGTCTCTCCGGCAGACCAGATTCTCGTCAACGGTGGCAGCGAGGAGAGGCGACGCTTCATCGACATGGTCATCTGCCAGTACGACCCAGCCTACACAGAGTCGCTCCTCCGCTATAACAGAGCTTTGCAGCAGAGGAATGTGATGCTGAAGCAGGAGGAGGAGATAGACCCGGAGGTCTTCCTCGTCTTCGAAGAGCAGATGGCCCGAGAGGGTGAGTACATCTACAGGAAGCGAAGCGAATACATCACGGCACTCATCCCCATCTTCCAGCAATTCTACGACGACATATCGCGGCAGCATGAGAAGGTGGAACTGCGATATGTGTCCCAGCTGCAACGAGGCCCGCTGCTGGAGCAACTGACCCGAGACCGCTTCAAGGACAAGGCTGTGGGCTATACCTTGCATGGCATCCACAAGGACGACCTCGAGATGCTGCAAGGCGGCTACCTTGTCCGCAGAGAGGGAAGCCAGGGGCAGAGCAAGAGCTTCCTGATTGCCTTGAAACTGGCGCAGTTCGACTTCCTCAGCAGGACTGGCTCGCAAACGACTCCCTTGCTTCTGCTCGACGACATCTTCGACAAACTGGATGCTGAGAGGGTGGAACAGATAGTGAAACTGGTCAGCGGGGAACTGAAAGTCGACGGCCAAAGGGAAAGTCAACGCTTCGGACAAATCTTCATCACCGACACCAATCGCGACCACCTGGATGCCATCCTCGCTTCAACAAAGAGCGACAACCGGATCTTCTATGTGGAGAAGGGAGAGATCAATTCATAATTCTTAATTCATAATTCATAATTAAGGCTACGCCCTGAGTTTTTCGAAGAAATAATTACGAATTGTGAATTGAAGCAGATTAAGAATTAAGAATTATGAATTATAAGTTATGAATTGTGAATTATGAATTAAGAATTATGAATTATGAAGTATAGCACTCAGCCTTTTCGCGATGTTCTCTTAGCTTTCTTGCGGGCAGAGGGACTGGAGACTCCTTTGCTGGAGTATCGCATCACAGAGGCCTGGCCAGAGGTGATGGGCAAGACCATCGCGCGCTATACAAGGCAGGTCTTTGTGCGCGAAGGCAAGCTGCATGTCCAACTCACCAGTGCTCCCCTTCGGCAGAACCTGATGATGGAGCACAAGCGCATAGCCCAGAGGCTCAACGACCATGTGGGCTCCTATGTCATCAGCGATGTCTGTTTCTTCTGAGCATCAGCTCCAGCATCTTGCGGTCCAACTTGTGTCCGTGGAAGTCTTCGTAGTCCACATCAGTGCGACCGCTGTCCATGATGCCGAATGAGCCTGAGAGATTCCACAGAGCCCATCCCCAATTGTTCTGTTCGAAGACGGCCAGATTGTCTTCCAACCATCGGAGTGCCACCTGATGAGGAGTTCGGTTGTGGCATCCGAATTCTCCGATGAAGACATGGCCTCCCTGCTTCAGCAGCGGAGTCCACGACTGTTGTAGCATCTCTTGCAGCCATGCTTTGTCGTAGTGGTGTCCGTCGGCATCCAAAGGCCAGGCCAGTTGCTCGCGTGGCATTTGCATGGGCTTGTTGCCAAAGACCCATGAAGCCTCATAATGCGAGATGAGCATGGGCTGGTAGCCTCGCCCGCATTGGATGATGCTGGGAATGTCGCCGATGGAGAGAAGGGGTCTGCCGCCCCATTGCAGCCCGTCGATCATGATGACGCGCTTGGGGCTGATGTGGCGAATCTCGCCTACAAGGCGGCGCACAACCCTTTCGTAGTCAGCATCGGGGATGTTGGCCACTTCATTCAGCAGGTTGAAGCTCAGGTGCTTGCTGGAGATGTCCTTGTAGCGCTTCGCGAAGACGCCCCACTGGTAGGCGCAGCCATCCAGGGCACTCTCATCGCGAAAGATGTTCTCCGGCTCCTCGGGCTTGTTGACGCAATAGCCGGGAGCCCGGTGGAGGTTGATGCAGACATGGATGCCATATCGTTGTCCCCAGAGGATAGCATTGTCTATGTCGGCCAGCACTCGCTCGTCCATCTCATAGTATTTGCCGGGCTTGCTCCAGTTCCAGTAGGAGAGGGGCAGTCGGACGAAGTTGAACCCCCAGTCGCGCATCCATTTGAATTCCTCTTCTTCGAAAGCTTTTGGGGAGCCAGCCGTGAAATAGTTCAGCAGATTGAAGCCCCGCCAGTTGCTGTCTTGCAACTTGCTTTTGGCTGCGAGCTGCATGGGCCATCCGCTCAGCATGCAAGCAGCAGACAGTCCAGTCATGGTCTTCAAAAAGTTCCTTCTCTTCATGCGATATGATTCAAGGCAAACAGCAGCAAGAGCATTCTGCATTTCATCATGCTGATTAGATTAGGGAGATGCTCTGCAGAGTAAGACCTTATTATATTTAAGGATAGTTTCTTTCGTTTCACGATGCCAAGATACGACAAAAAATGAAAAGAGGAAAGTGAAAAGCGAAAAATAATGAGATAATTCGAGAAAAATGAAAAACAATGAACCCTGAGCTATGAACTATGAACTATTTTTCGTACCTTTGCGCCCGAAAAAGGGAAGAGAGACCCCCTCTTGCTCCCCCTCCGAAGGAATAGCCTCCCCCGGCCCCTCTCCCTCTTAAGTGAAGAATGAAGAGTGAAGAGTGAAGAATTTGCTACCGCACTGTAAATAGTTAAATTACTAAATTGTAAATCAATTGTACATTGTAAATAGTTAAATCGTAAATTACTTAAATCGTAAATCGTAAATCGTCAAATCGTAAATAAAAAAAATGTTGAGAATAGCAGTTCAGTCGAAGGGTCGTCTCTTCGAAGACACGATGGCTCTGCTTGCGGAAGCAGGCATCAAGGTGAGCAGCAGCAAGCGAACGCTTTTGGTACAGAGCAGTAATTTCCCCATTGAGGTACTTTATCTTCGCGACGACGACATACCTCAAAGTGTTGCAAGCGGGGTGGCCGACCTCGGTATTGTAGGGCAGAACGAATATGAGGAAAGGGCAGAGGATGCCGAGGTGGTGCGTCCACTGGGCTTCAGCAAGTGCCGCCTCTCATTGGCTGTGCCCAAAGGTTGTGGTTACTATGGCTTGAAGTGGTTCGAAGGTAAGAAGATAGCCACGAGCTATCCCAATATCCTGCGCCGCTTTTTGGAGGAGAAGCGACTTGTTGCCGACGTTCATGTCATCACTGGCAGTGTGGAGATAAGTCCGGGCATCGGTCTTGCAGATGCCATCTTCGACATTGTCAGCAGCGGCTCAACCCTCGTCAGCAACAATCTTGTGGAGGTGGAGACGGTGATGCAGAGCGAAGCCATCCTCATTGCCAATAGGAATCTCGATGATGAGAAGCGGGCTGTGCTCGACGAACTCCTGTTCCGCATTGAGGCCGTCAAAGCAGCCGAAGACAAGAAGTATGTCCTGATGAATGTGCCGACAGACAAGCTGAAGGAGATAGTTGCTGTGTTGCCGGGAGTGAAGAGCCCGACAGTGATGCCTCTTGCCACAGAAGGCTGGAGCAGCGTTCACACAGTCATCGAGGAGAAACGCTTCTGGGAAATCATTCGCGAACTGAAGAGCCTCGGCGCAGAAGGTATTCTCGTGGTGCCCATTGAGAAGATGATACCATAAAGGCAGGACTCCCCAACCCCCTAAGGGGGAGAATTATTTTCAATTATCAATGTTCAATTTTCAATGAAAATCTACACATATCCAATTAAGGAGGAACTTAAAGACTTGCTCAGGCGACCAGTTCGAGATGCTTCAGAGCTGAATGCGACGGTTTCTGCTGTCTTGAAAGATGTTCGAGAGCGCGGAGATGCTGCAGTCAGGGAATATGAGGAGCGTTTCGACAAGGTCTGCCTTGATGACCTTGCTGTCAGCGAAAGCGAGATGGCAGAAGCGGAGAAACTTGTCAGCGAGGAACTCAAGCGGGCCATCTGTCTTGCTCATCAGAACATCGAACGCTTTCATGCAGCACAGAGGTTCGAGGGCAAGCATGTCAAGGTGACCGAGGGAGTGGAGTGCTGGCAGAAGTCTGTGGCAATCGAGAAGGTAGGCCTCTACATTCCAGGCGGCACAGCTCCCCTGTTCAGCACAGTCCTCATGCTTGCCACACCGGCAAAGATAGCAGGCTGCCGAGACATCGTCCTCTGCACCCCTCCTGCAAAGGATGGAAGCGTCAATCCCGCAATCCTTGTGGCTGCCCGAGTGGCTGGAGTCAGTCACATCTACAAGATTGGTGGCGTGCAAGCGATAGGAGCGTTGGCTTATGGCACGGAGAGTGTGCCTAAGGTCTATAAGATATTCGGCCCGGGCAACCAGTTTGTGATGTGTGCCAAGCAGCAAGTGAGTCTGCATGATGTTGCCATTGATATGCCTGCAGGCCCGAGTGAAGTGGAAGTCTTGGCCGACGAGACAAGCAACGTCAGCTTCGTTGCAGCCGACCTCCTCAGTCAGGCAGAGCATGGCATCGACAGCCAGGTGCTGCTTGTCTGCAAGAGCAAGGAAACGGCTGAGAAGGTAGAGGCAGAAGTGGAGCGACAGCTTGCCCTCCTGCCGAGGAAGGACATCGCCGCTCAAGCCCTTGAACATAGCAAAGCGATTGTGGTTCATGATGATGAAGAGATGATGGACATCACCAATCATTATGCCCCCGAGCACCTCATCATCGAAACCTCAAACTATATGGAGCTTGCTCCGAAGGTCATCAATGCCGGCAGTGTCTTCCTCGGCCCGCTCACACCTGAGAGTGCCGGCGACTATGCCAGCGGAACGAATCATACCTTGCCCACCAACGGCTATGCAGTGGCTTATAGCGGCGTCAACCTCGACAGCTTCTGCCGCAAGATAACCTTCCAGCACATTCAGCCAGAAGGCATTCGCGCCATCGGCATGGCTGTGGAGCTGATGGCTGAGGCAGAGGGACTGGATGCCCACAAGAATGCAATGACTTTGAGGACTCATAACTATGAATTATGAACTATGAACTTTGAACTACAAAAGTTTGTTCGCCCAAACATTTGGGCGCTCGAACCCTACAGCTGTGCCCGCGATGAGTTCAAGGGCATGGATGCCCATGTCTTTCTCGATGCGAACGAGAATCCCTATAACGACCCTATCAATCGTTATCCCGACCCTTTGCAGGAGAAGCTGAAAGAGCGCCTCGCCCCCTTGAAGGGAGTGCGTCCCTCTCAGATATTCCTCGGCAATGGAAGCGACGAAGCCATCGACCTTGTCTATCGCATCTTCTGCAATCCCGGCAAGGACAATGTGGTGGCCATCGCACCAACTTATGGGATGTATAAGGTCTGTGCCGACATCAACGATGTGGAGTACAGAGGAGTGCCTTTGACAGAGGATTGGCAGCTCGACACGAAGGCTTTGCTGAATGCCTGCGATGCCCGGACCAAGGTCATTTGGCTTTGCTCGCCCAACAACCCAACCGGCAACGATTTTCCTCGCGAAACCATCCATGGGGTGCTGACAGGCTTCTCGGGCATTGTGGTTGTCGACGAGGCTTATTGCGACTTCTCGTCGCAAGTGCCTTTCCGCAGCTTGCTCGACAACTATCCTAATCTCATTGTCCTGAACACCTTCAGCAAGGCATGGGCTTCGGCAGCCATCCGACTTGGCATGGCCTTTGCCAGCGAAGAAATCATCAGCCTGTTCAACAAGGTGAAGTACCCCTACAATGTCAACCTGTTGACGCAGGAGAAGGCGCTGGCTCTGCTCTCAGACTTCGGAACAATCGATGCCTGGCTTGCACAGATCAGGCGCGAGCGCGAACATGTCCTGCCGGCACTTGCCGAGCTTCCCATTGTCCTGAAAGTCTTTCCTACCGATGCCAACTTCGTGCTTGTGAGGGTTACAGATGCCAATCGCATCTACCGCTATCTCATAGAGAAAGGCATTGTGGTGCGCAACCGCACTCGTGTCCAGCTGTGCAAGGACTGCCTCCGCATCACCATCGGCACCAGGCAGGAAAACAACGAATTGCTCGGAGCATTGCGCTTTTTTAAGTGAAGAGTGAAGAATGAAGAGTGAAGAATTTGCTACCGCGCTGAATTATGCTCCGCAACTACCTCCGCAACTAACAGCGCCTTGCCGCTAAAGCGTGCAAGAATTGCGCCTCGGTGCTAGAGCATCCGAGAATTATGAATTATGAATTGTGAATTATGAATTGTAAATTGAAAAAGCTTCTCTTCATCGACCGAGATGGCACAATACTCCGAGAGCCCTCTGACGAGCAGATTGACAGCTTCGAGAAGTTCAGCTTCGTGCCCGGAGCCATCAGTGCCCTGAAGTTCTTGCGCCAGCATACCGACTTCCTTTTCGTCATGGTCAGCAATCAGGACGGCCTTGGCACGGAGAGCTATCCCGAGGAAACATTCTGGCCGACGCAAAACCTCATGCTCGATATCCTGAAGGGCGAGGGCATCACCTTCGATGCCATCCACATCGACCGCAGTTTCCCGCAAGACAATCTGCCTACCCGAAAGCCTGGTACCGCCATGCTGACCGATTATATGACAGGCGATTACGACTTGGCCGGAAGCTTTGTCATCGGCGACAGGCAAACGGATGCGAAGCTTGCAGAGAACCTCGGCTGCCGCAGCCTCATACTCTCCGAAGAGATGAACTGGGAGAAGATAGCGGAACTTCTCTTTGCCGGAGAACGCACAGCCACAGTCAAGCGAACCACAAAGGAAACAGACATCGAGGTGAGAGTCTGCCTGGACGGCAACGGCAAGAGCGACATACAGACCGGACTTGGCTTCTTCGACCACATGCTCGAGCAGATTGCAAAGCATGGAATGACCGACCTCTATATCCGTTGCAAAGGCGACCTCGAGGTGGATGAGCATCACACGATAGAGGACGTGGCACTTGCCCTCGGCGAGTGCATCCGCAAGGCTCTCGGCGACAAGCGAGGCATAGAGCGATATGGCTATTGCCTGCCGATGGACGATTGCCTTTGTCAGGTGGCACTCGACTTCGGTGGCCGCCCCTGGCTGGTGTGGGATGCCGAGTTCCATCGCGAGAAGGTCGGCGAGATGCCCACGGAGATGTTCCTCCACTTCTTCAAGAGCCTCAGCGACAGCGCAGCCATGAACCTCAATGTCAAGGCAGAAGGGCAGAACGAGCACCACAAGATAGAGGGCATCTTCAAAGCGTTTGCACGAAGCTTGAGAATGGCTGTCCGAAGAGATGTGACACACTTCCAACTTCCATCTAGCAAAGGAACACTGTAATTTGACAATCGGACAATTTGACAATCGGACAATTTGACAATCGGACAATTTAATTGTGAAATTGTGAAATAGTAAAATTGTGAAATGATAAATGCAAGATATTCCTCACAGCTTCTCGAGAAAGCCGTAATGGAAATCAACCGCCTGCCTGGCATTGGCAGCAAGACGGCTCTTCGCTTGGCTCTTCACTTGCTCCGGCAGGATGAGGAGCGGGTGGAGGCGTTGGCCGAGAGTCTTGTGGACATGAGGAAAGGTGTGCGCTATTGTGAAGTCTGCTACAATATCTGCGATGATGAGCGGTGCGAGATTTGCAGCAATCCGAATCGTGATGCCAGCCAGGTCTGTGTGGTCGAGAATGTTCAGGATGTGATGGCCATCGAGAACACGATGCAGTACCGCGGACTCTATCACGTGCTTGGCGGCGTCATCAGTCCGATGGACGGCATTGGTCCGAGCGATTTGCAGATAGAGAGCCTCGTGGAGCGCGTCAAGAGGGGTGGGGTGGAGGAAGTCATCCTTGCCCTCAGTCCTACGATGGAGGGCGACACCACCAACTACTTCATCTTCCGCAAACTCGAAGAGACAGGCGTCAAAGTGACTGTCATAGCCCGTGGCATCGCACAAAACGATGAACTGCAATACACCGACGAAGTGACCCTCGGCAGAGCCCTCGCCGGGAGAATACCATTTGGTCAATAATAGCCTCCTCCTGCTCCCCTTTTGGGGGTGCTAATGTTCAATTATCAATATTCAATTATCAATTATCAATGTTCAATGTTCAATGATTACCTACATCCTAACCCTGATTTGTGCGGCATGCATCCTGATTGCAGCGTACTTTGCTATTCGTTATAGGAAGGTGAATGCCTATATCCGAGTGGCTGCGATTGCCGTTGCCGCTACCTTTGTCCTGTACCTCTACTTCAAGTACGACAACACTTCGCAGCTCTATGGACTTGGCATCCTGGCCGTCGCCCTCATCTTCCCTCTCATAGACATCAAGCGGAATGCTAAGGAGTGACAAACTGAAACTGAGAGCCGTTGAGCCCGAGGACCTCGACCTGATGTATCTCATCGAGAATGATACTGAGCTGTGGCCCCTCGGTCAGGCTTCTGCGCCTTTTTCCCACTATGCCCTCAAGCAATACATTGCCGAGTGCAGCAACGACTTCTTCCACGACCGCCAGCTTCGGCTTGTCATAGAGACTGCCGACGGGACGAGTGCTGGTTTTGTAGATTTGCAGAACTACGAGCCTCTGCATCATCGTGCTGAGGTGGGCATCGTCGTGGTTCCGGAGCAGCAACGAAAGGGTTTGGCGACAGAAGCGCTTCGCTTGCTTGCCGGTTATGTGTCGAACCATCTGGGCATCCATCAGCTCTATGCCCTTGTGCCTGAGGGTAATGATGCTTCGATAGCCCTGTTCCGTAAGTGCGGATACAAAGAGACTGCCACCCTCGAGGACTGGTTGAAGAGCCCGGAAGGATGGCAGTCGGTAAAGGTGTTTCAAAAGAAAGACCACAGACCCTCTCCAAACCTCTCCCTTTAGGGCGAGGCTTTCTTAAGGGGAGAGTACAATTCAAAATTCAAATATAATAAATTGAAAATTAAAAGGCTCTCCTCCAGTAAATTACAAAATAGCTAAATTGTACATAAATTGTACATTGTACATTGCTAAATTGTAAATTAATTCTGCATTGCTAAATTGTAAATCTGGTCTGTTTACTTGCCAAAGTAGCGTTTCAGCAACCCAGCGAAACCTGCACCATGACGGGCTTCGTCCTTTGCCATCTCGTGAACGGTGTCGTGGATGGCATCGAAGCCTGCAGCCTTAGCATTCTTGGCAATGCGGAACTTGTCTTCGCAAGCACCTGCCTCAGCAGCAGCGCGCTTCTCCAGGTTTGTCTTCGTGTCCCAAACACATTCGCCAAGCAGCTCTGCAAAACGGCTTGCATGGTCTGCCTCCTCGAAAGCATAGCGCTTGAAGGCTTCAGCTATTTCAGGATAGCCTTCGCGGTCAGCCTGACGGGCCATTGCCAGATACATGCCAACCTCGCCGCATTCACCGTTGAAGTGGTTGCGCAGGTCCTGAATCATCTCCTCGCTGACACCTTCGGGCTTGCCGTCGCCAATCTTGTGGACGGTAGCGTAAGTCATGTCGGCATCGTCCTTCAGCTCAGAGAACTTCGAAGCAGGAGCCTTGCAGATGGGGCATTGTTCGGGTGCAGCATCGCCTTCGTAGATATATCCACAAACGGCGCAAATGAATTTTTTCTTCATAATCTTAATCCTTTTTAGTTAATAATATAGTAAAGTATGTGTACTCAGTCACTACTTTTAAGTACAAAGATAGACATTTTCCACAAACAATGAATGTTTTTCCCCAATTATTTATTATCTATTAACTTTTTTTTCGTAACTTTGTCCCGACAATATGGAATTGCGATAGTAGCTCAGTTGGTAGAGCTTCGGCTTCCCAAGCCGAAGGTCGCGGGTTCGAGCCCCGTCTATCGCTCTTTTATAATTCTCACACAGAAATCACGGAAAGCACAGAAAAACATTTTAACTCTTTAACCCTTAACATTTATCATAGTTTTTGTTTTCCTCATCCTTGCGGTATTGGACTTCGTGCCATGGCATTTCCCTGCACAGATGATATTCCCCGTGCTTTGGCTCTCCATGTGTGCTTTTTGGCAAAGGTGGTGGGCACTGGCGGTAGCACTCTTCTTCTCGTTTCTTGGCGATGTCATGGGCTGGCAGAACGAGCTTATCCCTCAGATTGGCTTCTTCGCCATCGCTCAAATCCTATACATTATTATATATAGTGTCTTGAGGCCGCCCAAACCCTCTTGGCAGAAACCTGTAAGAGCCATCCTGCTGTCAGCTGTGCTGCTGGTCTATGGAGTGGCGATGTACTGGATATTCCCTCGGGTGGGCGACCGCTTTGTCTCATGCGGAATTGCCGTTTATGCCGTGTTGCTGCTGGGGATGTGCTATGCAGCTTGCCGTCACAGGAATGCCTTCCTGATTCTCGGAGCCACGCTCTTTGTCATCTCCGACTTCATCATAGGCATCAACTCATTTGTTGAAAGAGTTCCGCATGCCCACCTGTGCATCATGGTGCCCTACTACCTCGGGCAGCTGCTGCTATATGTCGGAACGCTGAAGCTGTACAATGCCAGAAGATAACAAGATAAAGAAAAAGGAGGATGAGTGCTTGACTGCTCATCCTCCTTTTCTCGTTTCTGTATTGACTATCTTGCCGCGACTTTTGTCACGATACGTTGCCCAGCGTATGTCACCTCGACGATGACAAGCGTTTGACTCGATGGCAATGGTATTTCAATACTTTGCTGATTTTTCGCCGTTTGCATGGCAAGCGTTCGTCCCATCGCATCAAAAACCTTCACGGCAGTTATGCCCTTCTCCTGTGCCGACATTCCCGATATGCTGAGCACGCCATCATGTAGCGACATCTTCATCGGGTTGTCCTGTCGGAGCGACTTGACTCCATCGTAGAAGTCCTGCGACATGAAGTACATCTGCGCAAAGCCCTTGATTCGGTTTCCCTCATAGTAGCTCATGTAGAGCGTATCGGCAACTAAGGGTGAGGGCGCCGTATAGTGGAGCGTCGCACCTTGACTGCCGTCGCCCTTTGGTTCGGCTTCTACCGTTCCATGCAAAGTACGCAGATACCCGATCTGGTAGCTCTCCGGCAGAGCCGTGTTAATCGTCACTTCATCACCCGCATTCACTACATAAACCTTTGGCGGCACAACATAGGTCGTGTCGCCCACCTCGCCATTGGTGAGAATGACCTGAGTCGTTTCACCAAGTTCATAAGGCAAAGTGACGCTGTTCGTGTAGCCATCCATGACTGCATGAGCATTCAGCTCTCCGCATTTCAGGGTGACATCAGCCTCCATATTCGTGTAGCCGCGATAGCAAGCCTTCGCCACTCTCGTATCGCTCACATCAGCATACAGCTGATAAACATCGAAGTAGGGAGCGTCCTTGTCCTGCTGAAGCCCGGTACCATTTAATGTGAATTCGCAAGGTGAAACTGAACAGAATAAGGAAAAATCCTTGATGCGGTTGAACGACACATTGACAGTCATGCTACTAGCTGTAGAACTAATTAGGTCGTTGATGCTTATTAGGTTGTTGCCGCTTAAGTTAACATATTCCAATGAATCAAGCACGGCAAGCGGGCGGAGGTCACTCACTGCATTGTCGCTTAAGTTGAGTACTCGCAAATTGGGCATAAGCATGAGGTCCTGGATGTCGGTCACACCTCGGCGGGAAAGGTCGAGAAAGGTAATTGTGTCCAACTGTGAGAAACTGATGGTTGCCCCTTCATTAATGTTGAGGTGTTGTCGTACAGCCCCTTCCATAACAGAAGACTTGAATGGCACTTCCTGTCCCTGTGCATTCAGTGTCGCCAACGACAGAAGGCAGATAGATAGAATCATTATGTAATCCTTCATGGTTATTTCTGATTTATGATTGTTAACTTGTTTGCCATACGCTCAAGAATCATATTTGTTTCAGATTGTAGCTCTACAGTCATGGTAGGACTTTGAGTATTAAAGTCCTTTTGTTTTGCAAAATGCTTCTCAAGCATGGGAATCTGTGTAACACGATTAGTCGTCCAATAGATGTTCATCCATACTTGCGGAGATATGTAGATGTCTGTAGTCTTTGGAGAGAAATTAACATTCGTGATTACAAGTTCGTTACCATTTGTGTTAACATCGTAAGACTTGCTTTCCGATTTATAATCTGTCTCGGTCGTCAATGAGAAGGTTATCCTTCTGATTTGTTTATTGACATCCTGCGGACTGAAATATTGTATGCTGCCATCGGAAGTGTACTTGCGAACCTTTATCTTGTAGATTCCCTTTCCATTGACAAGCTTCTCATATACGTCACCGCCTTGAACGGAGACTTCGAAATTTTCAATGGCGTCAACCATAGCGTCGGCAAGCTCAAAGTAGGATTTGTAAACCTCGAAGGCCGGATACTTGATTCCGGTCATTTTCTTTAGCTTGTCACTGACCTGCATCACCAGTTTGAATGTCTCTAAGAACTTGTGATTATCGTCCACTTCGTGAAGATTGTAGAAGCTTTCCAATGTGTTGCAGACTTCGCGGATGCCCTCGGAAATTCTGAAGTTTCCTAACATGCTTTCTCCATTTCGCCTTATGTCCTCGACGATGTTGTCGTTCACATCACCGATGAAGCAGCTTAACAGCAATCCTGCTCCTTGGGAACTGTTGACGATGATATCCTTTTTGACACCTTCTATGTCAATAGTGCCATTTCCCAGGTTTTCAATGATTTTGTCAAGTTTGCCTCCGAGAGCATTTATTTCAAACGCAAACGGGTCGCCCCAATCCTTCATCTTTTTCAGATGTCGTAGAATCTGTTTGTACTCATCTATTAAGTAATCATCTATACTGCCGCTTGGCGCATAGTCAATGGGATTGAAGGTCAGCGTCTGCCGCTCGCCGCCTGCCAATGGCTTTAACTCGTCCGTTCCGTCTTTCTTGGAGAAGATGCACACATAAAATTCTCTGTCATCGTCATCATAACCTTTGGGTATGTCAATGATGTCCAGTGTCAAAGTCTTATAGTCGTTCCCGTCAAGACTGATATGGGTGTCCGCTACGGTCTTGTAGTTCGGGCCACCGTCAAGTCCGGCATTTGAGTGGCGCAGATAGTACCACAACGACACGCCTTCCCCTGCTTCCTTGTCGTACAAGTCCATTACCTTCTTGCTTATGGCTTTTACGATTATGTTGCCAGACCAGGGAGTGTACTTGTATTTGTTATGCACACCTATTTCCCATGCATCGGGAGTAAGTGCTATGCCGTTTGTCAGGCTAAGGTCATAGGCATCATTATCTAACTGCTCTTCAGGAATATCCCCGGAATTGCTGTTGAAACGATAAGTTTTATTGCAGGTATTCTCGTTGGCAATCACTGTGACATTATTAAAAGCATAGTTCTCATATTCTATTCCGATTGTCAGCTCTGCCCCGTAAGGCACGTACTCAATCTCGAATTCGCTTGTGCCTATTCGTCTGTAATCATAGGGTGTTTCCCTTATTGGCTGTCCGTTTATGGTTATCGTATAGAATTTATAATGATAGGGGAATCTCTCTCCATCTATCGTAACGATACCATAAAAGCTCCCTTTCTCTACGTTGCTTGCATTGTCCTCCACCGTCACGGCCATATCGCCCGAACGCACTTTCTGCGTCACGCCGTCGGCATCGGTATATATACCTTCTATATAATATGTGTATGTGCCGGGGGCGGGTGTGTCGGTGGCTTGCAAGGCAGCGGGGTATTCGGTGCTCTTCAAGTCATCGACCTTCCTCTTTGTGCCGCTGGGATATTGACGGACCACAATGTAGCGTTGGCCGAATGGAATAGCAGTATATTTCAAGGTCACGACACCATTTTCCACTGTGGCATTAGCTGCAATCAGAGGATCATTCACATGTGCCTTATTGAAAACAGTGTCATAGGGAGCATTCCAAATGTCTGCCGAGTTGCCGAATTGCACGTGAAGTGTGTGCTGACCATCCGAGAGCTTACGGGTATCAAGTGTGAGTGGCTGATTAATGATATTCTGTGGCTTAGACACAGAGACAACTGCTGGTTCCTCGTCGTCAATCCAATATGCATACTCTGTTACTTTCAGCTCCTCGGGGTTCTCCACATTATACTTCGACTTCACGATGATGGGCATGGAGGTGACGGCGCCGGCGGTTATCTTGCTGTTGCTGACGGGGCGGCAATAGAGACGATGATGGCCGGGAGTAATGTCGCCAAGGTCGAGGTCGGTGACGAACTTGTAGCCTGTGCCGTCTTCTGTCTGTGTGCCGCCTATGGTGCGGACATTTGCGTAGTCGCTGTCAACCCAATATTCCAATTGGGTTGCTTTGCCTGCTGCGAGCTTCAGCACGGGTGCTGAATAGACGGCGCTCTCGCCACCACCTTCGAGTGTTATCCTCATGTTGAGCTTGTGGAAGCCCATCGGATATTTTGTGCCGTTGCGAAGGTCGAGTTCAAAGGTCTGCTCCTCTTCCGTGTTGCTGATGTCGAGGAAGTCGCGCTGGTCGAAGTTGTCGTCGAACCAGTATTCCATCTGGCTGCTCTGTGCTGCCGAACGCTTCAGGAAGAGTGAACTTGTGACGGCGGAGTACTTGCCGTCTGACTGCTTGGCACGGAAGCTGAACTTATGCACGCCGTTGTCTAACTGGTCTGTTCCGACGCTGAGCCTTACCACAGTATTGGTGCCGCTCAGGCTTCCCGATTGCCGACTGCTGAAGCTGTCGTCGAACCAGTATTCGTATGTTGTCAACGATTGTGAATAGGTTAGCGTGGGAAGCAGGCAGAGCAGGCAGGCGATGAGGTTTATAAATATTTTCCTACTCATAGCTCTTTGTTTTTATTCTTCACCACCTACGTCACCAGCCTTTACGCGAATCTTGATTTTGAGTTTGCCGGCAGCATCGGTCTGCTCAGGAATGCTCTTGGCAACGATGTAAGGAACGGGAGCCAGCTGGTCGTCGTTGAACGTGCCATGATAGATGCCGACCTGACCTTCGTACTGCACATAATCTCCCTTGAATTTGAAATTGGAAGTGGCAGATACACCATTGTATTTCATGAAGACATTATTCCAATCCACGCTTCCCACATTGATGCAGTCGTCGCCCCAATCACTTACGCACATGTTTCCAGAGGCGAAGCAGTCAGAGCCAACATGGATGGCATCGCATAATATAATGTTATTTGTGATAGATGTGCGGTCACATGAATTTATTGCTGCTTTATAAGTGGGCCAACAATATTCTGTTATGATATTGTTTGAGATAAATCCATCATCCAAGTCGCATACATACTTCGTAACATTATTAGTTACCCAGCCACTTGTCCCATAGAAATTAATTCCTTCGCGGAGATAGTTTTGGTTGACGTTAGTTCCCAAGGTTTCGCTGCCTACCCCAACGTGGTTGATGTTGTTGCATCTGATGAGCACATCATCTACTTCAGTGCCGTCGTTGCCGACATAGACAGTTCCCGTGACGTAGCACCCCATCAATGCACTTTCGTCCGAGCCTTGGTTGAAGAACAGGTTGCCACTGATGGTTGTGTAGCCGTCGGGGTTCTCTGTCTTGATTTTGTGTCCGATGCCGATGATGGTCAACTTCTTGGTTATCTTCACCTCGTCGCTAATGGGGAATCCGCCGCCGGGGAGATAGATGGTGCTGTTGGGGTCTGCGCCTTCGATGGCTGCTTGCAGCGTGCGATACAACTTTGTGCTACCATTGGCAGCAACCACTGAAATGTTCTGAGCCACGAGTGCGACTGTCCAGACTAAAGCCGCACACACGATGAATAGTTTCTTTGTCATGATTGATTTGTTTTATAGGTTAATTATTTTTGATTCGTGAATATTATGCCAGCACTATATCTGCAGGTATCCCAAGCACTTTGTGAATGCTGCGTGCTACATCGAAGTTCAACGAACGGCGGCCATGAATCAGGTCGCTGAACATTGTGGAGCTGATGCCAATCATACGGGCTGCGTCTTTTTGCTTTAATCCTTTCTCCTTCACTTGTGTGAGGATAGCGTTGGTGAGTAATGTGCTCATCTGGCCAGGCAAGGGATGACGGGCGCCGCCGTATTCTTCCAATGCTTCGCTAAGTCGCATGAACTCCGCCTTTTCCTCGTCGGGAAGCAGTTCCATGTCGCCCAACTCCGTGCCGTGTTGCATCAAGGCCTCGGCGCGAGCCTCGTAGCCTTTGTATTCCTTTTCGCTTTTTATTATCATAGCTTAAATAGTTTTTATGTCCTTTATCTTATCATATTCTTTGTGAGTGCCAATGAATCGGATGGCTTTCTGCAAACTCGTTTATTCTTTCCGGATATATAATCCTCATTTTAATTCTTTTATATGTGTGCAAATTTACAAGGAATTTATGAAATGACAAAATAAAAACGGGAAAAAGTTCAGAAGGGGCGACAGAATATGTAACTTGTTTAATAACAAATCGCTTATGTCTCTGTCGCCCCCTCGGGGCTTTCTCTGTCGTTGCAACATTACCGGGGGTTCTTCCCTTCGGTCAGGCGCAAGCGGAGTACACCCCCGTCTGTGGTCTTTCGTCTCTTCGAGACTTTTGGCAAGCCCCTATAAGCTGCTATTCGTCAGAAATACCGATGGGAAAGAACCTAAAAGGAAGAGAGAGAAATTTTCCCCGGACAGCAATAATTTCAAACAAAGGAAACGGCAAGAAAAAGTGTCTGCCTGCTTGGTTTGGCACGTCAAATAACTTGACTTGGCACGCCTAATGACTCGACTAGGCACACGTAGTTGTTTGCTTTGTCGCGTATCAGCAATTGAATGTACATGAACTTGCAATTGCAAGTACATGAAGTTGCAAACTACTTAACGTGTTAAGTCGATTGACGAAAAGTGATGGAAAGAGTCCAGCGACACGACATCAAATCTCCACCAGCACGCGGGCGTTTATCATGCGGCCTGTCAGGTAGTTGGGCACGGCGTATTGGTGGTTGGAGATGTCCGTAATCCAATAGTAGCTGCTGACGTTGTCGAGGCCGAAGATGTTGAAGCAGTCGAGGCCGAGCCAAACGTTGCGGAGGTACTTGCAGCGGCGCAGGTGATGGTCCTCGTTGTCGATGAGGCGGTAGTTCATGCCGACGTCGAAGCGCTTGTAGGCGGGAGCCCGGAAGGCGTTGCGCTCCAGCCCCGTATGTGGCGGGCCGAAGGGCAGGCCGTCGGCAAAGGTGGCCTTGAGGTTCATCTTCCATCGCGTCGTACCGGGGAAGTAGTCGGTGAAGAAGAGGTTAATGTTGTAGCGCTGGTCGGTGGGCTGCGGTATCTTCTGGCCGTTGAGGTTCATCGATGCCTTCATCAGGCCGAAGCTGATCCACGAGTCTGTTCCGGGCACGAATTCTCCGTAGAGCTTGAAGTCGGTGCCTACGACGTAGCCGGTCGCGCAGTTGTTACCGTAATAGACTATCTGCAGGTTGTCGACGTTGTAGGGATTGAGTTTCCATTGCGCCTTATAGTATGCCTCCGTCGTGAACTTGAAGGGGCGGTCGGCTATCTTGAACTTGTACTCCATGCCGGCGACGACCTGGAACGAGCGCTGCGACTTGATGCTCTTGTTGAGCTGAACGGTCGTGTTGCCCGCCAGCGTGATGGTGTCGCGAAGCTCTTTATAGAATGGGCGCTGGTTGTAGAGGCCAAGGGCAAGGCGGAATGTGAAGTTGTCGTTGGCCGCCGGCACGAAGCCGATGCTGGCTCGCGGGCTGATGAGCCACTCCTTGTTCCAGCTCCAATAGCTGAGTCGCAGGCCGTAGTTGAAGCTGAGGATGCCGATGCTGCTCTCCTTTCGCCACGTGTCCTGGGCATATAGCTCGAGTTGATTGGAGTTAATGGAGTTCTGGGCGCGCATGTTGTAAATGACCTGGAGGTCGTTTCCCGTGTGGGGCACGGAGTAGCCGCTGCTGTCGCGGTACTCCCATTCGTTCGAGTTCTCGCGCACCTTCTCGTGTTTCCAGCCCAGTCCGGCTTGCATCTGATGGGTGCCGAGCCGCAAGTCGTAGGCGAGCTTCATGCTTTGGACGGAGCTGTAGAGGAAGTTGCGGGCGTGCTCCATGTATGAGCCGACGCCCAGCTGCTCGTCGCCGTTCGTCTCGTTGAGCCAGTACTGGCCCTGGATGTCATAGGTCTCCTTCTCTCGATTATTGAAGAGCGAGGTGGTGAGGCTGATGGCGCCCTTGCCAAGCATGCGGGCGGCGCGGACGGTTCCAAAGAGCGTCTGGAACTGGTCCTCTTCTTTGCCGTCGAAATAGACCTTGAAGCTCTTGACGTCCTCCATTGTTCCGAACCTCGTTTCGCGGTCGGCGGGCTTGAAGTTGTAGTTGTTGCGGTTGATATAGACGATGGCGTCGAAGGCCCAGTCCTTTGTCGGCGTCCATCGGAAGTAAGCCTGATAGTCGAGGAAGTTGGGCTTGTACTCGCCCTTTGTCTCGAGGCTGCCGAGCATGTATTGGTTGGTCTTGTAGCGGAGGCCGTTGCTGAAGGAGAACTTCTTCTTGCCGTAGCCGACGTAGACATTCGCGCCGAGCAGGCTGGCGGCCACAGATGCTTCGAGGCGCTCAGGGTGGGCGTAGGTGATGTCGAGCACGCTGGACATCTTGTCGCCGTACTTCGCCTCGAATCCGCCAGCGGAGAAGTTAATCTTCTCCACCATGTCGCTATTGATGACGGAAAGTCCCTCCTGCTGTCCGCTGCTGATTAGCATCGGTCGGTAAACCTCCACGCCGTTGATGTAGACGCAGTTCTCGTCGAACGAGCCGCCGCGGACGTTGTACTGGCTGCTCAGCTCGTTGTGGGTGCTGACGCCTGCCTGGGTGGCCACGAGCTCTTCGACGGCGTTGCCGCTCGTCGAGGGCATTCGCTTCAGGTCTTTCTTGTTGAGCTCCTGCATCGAACCCATCTGCCGGCGAGTCTCAGCGACGGTCACCTCCTGCATCTCCTTGCCGCTCTCCTTCATCACGATGTTGAGGGTCAGGTTGCCTTGCGGCTTCTTGAGGACGCGCTTGCGGGTCTCGTAGCCTATCATGCTGTAAACGACCACGACGCTGTCGGCTGTGCGGAAGGAGAGGTTGTATTGCCCGTCGATTGAAGCGGTGGTGCCGAACGGCTGACCCTCGATGCGTACCTGACACAAAGAGACGGGGTCTTGGCTCTCGTCCACAACCCTGCCCTTCAGGTGCACCCGTGCGGTGTCGGCCTGCTGCTCTTCCTCCTGAGCAGACACGTTCATGATGCCCCAAAAGAGAGGCATAAGGAGCAATAAGAAACGTTTCATCTTATATAATAACGTTAAAAGTCGTGATTTATTGTATCAAAATGAAGAATGAAGAATGAAGAATGAAGAATTCTTCGTAAATTTGCAGACCAAAAGAAAAGAAATGATGGAAAAGTTCAGCGAATTGATTAAAGTGCGTCGCAGCCACAGAGCCTTTACGGAGGAACTCCTGAGCGGCGACGACGTGAAGCTGCTTCTTCGGGCCGGCCTGATGGCGCCAAGCAGCAAGGGACTGCATAGCTATGAGTTCATCGTGGTGGAAGACAAGCAGATGCTCGCTGCTCTGAGCAAATGCAAACAGGTGGGTAGTGACTTCCTCTCGGGTGCTCCGCTGGCCATCGTCGTGCTTGCCGACCCCAGGATAAGCGACGTCTGGATAGAAGATGCCTCTGTTGCGGCGACGAACATCCTACTTCAGGCCGAAGACCTCGGGCTGGGGGCTTGCTGGATTCAGCTGCGCGACAGGCTGTCTGCCGAAGGAGAGCCGACGGAGGACATCGTGAAGTCCCTGCTCGGCATTCCCGACGAGATGCGGGCCGTCTGCATGATTGCCGTCGGACACAAAGGGATGGAACGCAAGCCGCAGAATGAAGACCGACTGAAATGGGAGCGCGTACATATCGGACAATACTGATTGGAGCGGGCAACGTGGCGAGCTTCCTCAAGGCTCACATCAAGCCGCCATTCGAGCTGACTTGTGTGGGCGGGCGCAAGCGGACGTGTCCCGTCCCCCGAGATGCCGACCTCTACATCATCGCCGTTAGCGACAGGGCGATAGGTTCCGTTGCCGAGGAGCTGAATGGCGTAGAGGGGCTGGTGGTGCATACCGCGGGCAGCGTGCCGATGGACGTCCTCTCCCAAAAGCGGCGAGGCGTGCTCTATCCCCTGCAGACGCTTTCAAGGCAGAGGCTTCTCCCTGCCTCGCGCGTACCTTTTTATATAGAGGCTTCCCAGGCGCAAGACCTCGAGTTGCTCCGTCTGCTTGCAGAAAGCATGGGGAGCGAAGCGGAGCCGATGGACAGCCAGCGCCGCAAGTACCTACACCTCGCGGCCGTCTTCTGCTGCAACTTCGTGAATCGCCTCTACGGCATCACGGCCGACCTGCTTGCCCGGCACGACATTCCCTTCTCCACGATGCTGCCCCTCATCCACGAAACGGCAGACAAGGTGGACAAACTCACGCCCGTCGAAGCCCAGACAGGGCCGGCAGTCCGCTGGGACGAGGAGGTGATGGCCCGGCAGATGGCACTCCTCGACGAGCCCGAACGCAAGCTCTACGAACTCCTAAGCAAAAGCATTCACGAGGCCTCACCTCGGCCTCCTCTCCCCCGAGAGAAGGGAACGCTCAATGATTAATGTACAACCCTCTATGATAAACTACGATTTAAAGAAGATAAAGGCTCTCGTCTTTGATGTGGACGGCGTGCTGAGCACGGAAAATGTCCGTGTCGATGCGAGTGGCGAACTGCTCCGGACAGCCAACACAAAGGACGGTTATGCCCTTCGGTTGGCTGCGATGTGCGGCCTTCATGTTGCCGTCATAACGGGGGCTCGCGAGTCGTCTGTCCTCTCCAGGTACGAGGCGATAGGCATCCACGACGTCTTCCTGGGCAGCTCTGTCAAGACTGAGAAGCTGCAACAACTGCTCGACAGGTACAACCTCCTGGCGGACGAGGTGCTTTATATGGGCGACGACATCCCCGACTACGAGGTGATGAAGATGGTGGGACTGCCTTGCTGCCCCCAGGACGCCGCTCCCGAGATACGCGACATCAGCCTGTACGTCAGCCATCGCGACGGCGGATGCGGCTGCGTGCGCGACGTCATCGAGCAAGTCCTCAAGGCTCAAGGGAAATGGATGGCCGACAAAAAGGCGTTCAGCTGGTAAGTTTTCAATTCATAATTCATAATTCATAACTCATAATTTAATTGTCAATTGTTAAATTGTGAAATTGTCAAATTGTGAAATAGTCAAATTGTCAAATGAAGATAATCTTAGCAAGCAACTCTCCCCGTCGCAGGGAACTCCTCGCAGGGCTTGGCCTCGACTATGAGGTCCGCATGCTCCAGGGCCTCGACGAAAGTTATCCGGAAGGGCTTTCGATGGAGGAGATTCCACAATACATCAGCCGAAAGAAGGCTGCGGCATACGCTCTCGCAGACGACGAACTGCTCATCACGGCCGATACCATCGTGTATCTCGAAGGCGAAGTTCTGGGCAAACCGGCCGATGAGACAGAGGCCAAACAGATGCTTCGCAAGCTTTCCGGCAAGACGCATCAGGTCGTGACGGGGGTGACGCTGAAGACCCCTCTAAATCTCCCCTTAAAGGGGAGACTTGCGGAGCAGGACTCCCTCCCTTTAAGGGAGGGACGGGGAGGGTCTTCCTATTCTTTCGCTTCCGTCTCCCAAGTCACGTTTGCCGAACTCACGGAAGCCGAAATCGACTATTACGTCACGCATTATCACCCCCTCGACAAGGCCGGAGCATACGGCATTCAAGAGTGGATAGGCTATATCGGCGTGACGCGCATCGAGGGCTCCTATTTCAACGTGATGGGACTGCCCGTACAGCGACTCTATTCCGAAATGAAG
Source organism: uncultured Bacteroidales bacterium (assembly GCA_902768605.1). Next base: position 3,462 of record CACXLY010000023.1, on the reverse strand, counting down.
AAACTGCAGCTAATTCACAATTCATAATTCATAATTCACAATTCATAATTCATAATAGCAACAATGCGCAAATCATTTTTCTTTTTTCTTTTTTCATTTTTAATTCTTTTGTCTGCTTGCTCGAAGCACGACTACACGTCTTATTGCCCCACATGGAAGGGCTTTACCTATACGATTGGCGCCCGCCCGAATGATGTGGCAGGCAATCCCCGAAACGTCGTCCTGCATCCGGGAGACTCCATACACCTGACGGCGCATCAGGACAAGAAGGGACACCTCATCAATGCAACGCATTACACGTGGACAATCTGCTACGACACGCTCGATGCGGAAGGCGAAAGGGTGCATGCCAAAAAGACGTACGACAGGCGCACCAACTACGACGGCTATGCCGACGGCAGCAACGACCCGGTCGGTCACCTGCTCCTCCCCGCGAATGCCCTGCCTACGGCATCCGGCAAGCAAGACACCATCATGTTTGTCGCACGATATATTTATAGCGGACAGGGCGTGATAGTCGAGAACGGCAACATCGTGGAGAACACTTCCTACAGCGGACGCATCACCCCTTCGAGTGGTCCTACAGGTGGCGGCGCAGCTGGCTACTTCTACTTCACCACAGCCAACTGAACAATAGAAGGGAATATTTAACCACGAATTGCCTATAATACTTCAGATTGCTTTATAAACCACGAATTGCACGACCTATAATTAAACATTGGATTGCTTTTATAAACCACGAATTGCACGAATTGGCTACGCCCATGAAAAAGTGAAAAAGGTGAAAAGGTGAAAAAGAATTCGTGCAATTCGTGGTTAAATATCTGAGGTCCAAGAATGCTGTAAATAATTAAATAGCTAAATTGTAAATAACAGCCTTACCCCTAACCCCTCTCCGAAGGAATAGCCTCCTCCGACCCCTCCAAAGGAGGGGAGAAAGGATGGGGAACAGCTACAGGAACCCTGTAAATAATTAAATAGCTAAATCGTAAATAAATCGTAAATCGTAAATAGTCAAATCGTAAATTAAAAAAACTACAGTCCTCCTTCCGCCTCTTTCTCTTGTCTTCTTCGCTCTTCTTCCTTGAGCTTTTCCATTTCTCTGAGCTTGCCCAGTTCTTCGGGCGTCAGGGTTTCTTCCTTTCCCCTTATCTTTGATTCCCGTATCTGCTGCCGCTTTGCCGGGTCTAAGGTGGCCTTCTTTGCTTCGCCGCTTCTGTCGCCCGTCGGCTTCTTTTGGCTGTCGTCCTTCTTATCGTCCTTCTGCTCCTTGTCCCGCAGGGTGCCTTCCGCACCTTCCTTCATGGGGGCGAGGCCCTTTTTCTCTCCCAAAAGCGTGGAGTCGGGCGGAGCCATTCCTTCGCCGTCTGGCGCCTCCTCTAATTCTTCCTTTATGGGAGCGGCTTTCTCCTCGGGCACGTCGAAGAGCTTGTAGGTGGTACGGAGCACCTTGAACTCTGTCCTTCGGTTCAGGGAATGGCAGATTTCCTGCTTCTCCTCGTCCTCGAGGGCCATGATGAAGGCTTCCGTCAGGGTGTCGCCTTCGTTGAGGAAGTCGTATGTGGCTGCTATCCTGCGCGTTACCACCTTCGGACGCTTCTCGCCATATCCCTTCGGGGAGAGTCGGAGCGTGTCGATTCCATGCTCGATGAGGTAGTTCACGACGCTCTCTGCCCGCCGCTGCGACAGCTTCTCGTTGTATTCGTCCTTGCCGCGGAAGTCGCAATGTGCTGCCAGTTCGATGGTGACGTTGGGGTTCTCGTTGAGGAGGACTACGAGGCTGTCGAGGGCCACCTTTGAACTGTCGAGAAGAACCGCGGAGTCGAACTCATAGAAGATGTTGCGGATGAGGACGGGGTTCTTGATGCTTGCGAGGGGGAACTGCAGCACGAACTCCTGGCTCACGCTGCTGGTATCGACGCTAAGCTCTTCTTTGTGATTGAGATAGCCCTTGCAGGTTCCCAGGAAGACGTAGTTGACCCTGGGCTTCACCTCCTGCTCGAAGCTGCCGTCGCCGCGCACGCTGAGCTTGAGGTAGGTGCCGTCGTCGCCCACCATATAGACGAGGCCTTCGGGCAGTTCGTAGCCGTCCTTCTCATAGACCCAGCCCTTGACGGTCTGTATGACCTCGGGGTGCTCGAACGACATGATGTGGTCCCAGCCTCTGGCGTCGCCTCTGTTGGTGGAGAAGTAGCCGCGATTGTGCAGTCCCTCGAAGGTCATGCCGAAGTCGTCGCCGCTCGAGTTCATGGGATATTTCAGGTTCTCGAGCGTCCAGACGCCCAGGCTGTCCTGCGTGGCTTTGATGATGTCCAGTCCTCCCATTCCCACGTGTCCGTTGCTGGAGAAGTAGAAGTCGCCGTTGGGTCGGAAGGCGGGGAACATCTCGTCGCCGGGCGTGTTGATAGGCCATCCGACGTTCTCCACGCCTCCGAGGCCGTGGCTGGTGATGGCTATCTTCCAGATGTCGAAGCCTCCCTGTCCGCCAGGCATGTCGCTTGTGAAGTAGAGCCACAGGCCATCGGGCGAGACGGCGGGATGGGCGAAGCTGGAGAGGGTGTCCTTCGAGATGGGCAGCAGCTGCGGCTTGCTCCATGAGGCATCGCTGCGCGAGCTGGTGAAGATTTGGGCGTAGCGGGGATAGTCGGAGTCGTAGGTGCACTGGGTCAGGTACATCGTCTTGCCATCGGGCGAGAAGCAGCAGGCTCCCTCTTCGTACTCGCTATTGAGGTCGCCCTCGACGGTTTCAACGGGTTCCCACTTGCCCTTGTCGTCTTTCTTTGTGAAGAAGATGTCTGCGCTCTTGGTTCCCGTGATACCACTTATCTCGTTGCCTTTCGCGTCGTTGCGTGTGCTGGTGAAGTAGAGCATGTCGTTTTCGTCGCCAAGCAGAGCGGGGCAGAAGTCGCTTCGACGGCTGGTCAGTATCGGCTCCTTCTTGATGCTGTAGAGCGAGAACGCCTCCTTCCATTTGGGCGCGAGCTCGCACCCTTTCAAACCATTGAGGGCCAGTGTGTCGCCCGGCACCTTCTCGAGGAAGGCGGTATAGGACTTGATGGCGCTCTTGTAGTCGCCGTTCTTCTGCTGCAGCTGTCCGAGGTAGAAGAGCGCCATCGAGTCGGGATAGCCGTAGCGGATGGAGTTCTGATAGGCGCCGATGGCCTTTGCGGTGTAGTTGATGCGGCGGTAGCATTGTGCCATCTTGAAGGCACGCTGGCCGCGCTTCTCCTTATCCTTCGGCTGCGTGCGCGAATAGGCTTTCTTGTATTCGGCAGATGCGTCGAAGTATTCGCCGATTGCATAGAACTGGTCGCCCTTCTTGACATGCGTCTCGGGGGTGCAGGCGGCGACAAGAAGTGCCAGAAGAATATATCGCAGAAGAGTCTTCATATTTTATATACCATTATATATATAACGAATAAAGACGTCTTTTATTGTAGGGAGCCCTCTAAATCTCTCTTC
>CACXLY010000022.1 GCA_902768605.1 uncultured Bacteroidales bacterium | reverse complement strand
CTATTTCTACGGCGAGACGAACGTGCGCTACATCTGCGACAAGCCCTGGGCCATTACCCTGTTCCGCTGCATGAGCGGCGTGGTGGTGCTCATGGGCGGCTTCATGTCGCTGCAGCAGGCGTGGTGCATCGTGGACCTCGCCATGGCGCTGATGACCATCACCAACCTCATCGCCGTCTGCCTCCTGAGCCGCTACGCCTTCCGCCTCCTGAAGGACTTCAAGGAGCAACGAAGGAAGGGCAAGGAGCCGGTGTTCAGTCCCAACCTCTTCCCCGATGCCGACCTCGAGGGCTGGAGATAGAGAGCAAAGACGTGCAAACAGAAAATGGCAGGCTTGCTATGACGCAGGCCTGCCATTTTATTTAGTTTTAAAGAACAGCCGTTTTATTCCTCATTCGGCTGAGGAACTTAATTCTGCTCCGCGCATTAAAAGCGCACCTTGATGATAGATCATTCAAGAACGCGGACGGGCCGAACGCTCCGACCGTAGTAGCGGCTGTAGCTGTAGTTCCAGTCGATGTAGTCCGAGTAGAAGTACAGGTAGCACGCGTAGTAGGATTCGCTCGCGTCGAGCAAACGCGACCAATAGTAGCCTTTGCTGCCTGCGTTGCTGAGACTCGTGTCGTCGCGGTAGCCCGCTGCGGGCAGGAAAATTGAGTTGCCGTTGCTGTGGCTCGTTATCCTTCTGCCGTTCACGCCATTCAACTGCGTCCATTCTGTCGTGGTGTACTCGCTGTTGATGAGTTCTTCTATCTGCTCAAGACTCGGTATTCGCCAGTTGCTGCCCCAATTCACGGCGGCTGCATCGTCCTCGGGGTCAAGCTCCGTCTTGCCGTCGGTAAAGCCGTTGTAGCCGTAGTCGCTCTGTTTGCAGTACTTTGTCATCGTGTCGTACGAGCCGTTGCTCCACTTGTACGTGCTCCAGGAGTACTTGTACTTCGGATCTGTCTCGCCCCAGGCGAAGTAGTCGCCATATTCCTCGGGGCTTTCGGCGCCTACGTTGCACGTCGCCCACAGCGTCCCGCTCGGCAAACCCAGGTCAACATACTCTCTGCCATCGATTACACCTGAGTTATCATTTGCCACCGTCACCTGGCACTCAGCCTTCACGCCGCTGCCGTCCGTCGCAGAACAGGTAATGGTGCAAGTGCCGCTTGCTACTGCTACAACCAAACCGTTATTGACTACCTCAGCCACAGCCTCATCGCTGCTCGACCACGTCACGGCAGAATTGTCGGCATCAGCAGGCTCAACGGTAGCTGTGAGGAGCATTGTCTCGTTCGGCTGAAGCGTGATGGATGTCTCGCTCAGCGTGATGCCCGTCACAAGCTGCGGCGGCTGCGTCGTGCTCCACACGTTGAAGTTCTCGCTGCCGGCTGGGACGACAATCATCTGCTCGGCCGTCACCTTCAGCACCTTGAAGTAGCCGGCAGGCGCACCGCTGGCATTGTAGATGATGACCGTGCCCTGATAAGGCATGAACTCATAAGTGGCACCATCCATGTAGTCCGTCGTGCCGTCCTCGCCAAAGGTCACCGTCTCGCTCTTCGACTTGTACCACGTCTTCGCGATGCACTGGTTGACGGGCGTGAAGGGACCGAAGTCCTCGTCCGTGCCGATGCCGTCGTAAAAGACGATGCTGTCCGTGCGCAGGCTGAACTGCGCCACTGTTCCGTCACTCTTGTACACGCGGAAGCCCTGCCCCCACACCGTCTGCAAACCTGCCACCAATAGCAGCAAGGTTGCCAAAATGCTTTTAGTTCTCATAACAAACATGTTTAACAATTACACATTTCCTGCCACAAAGTTACACATTAATTTTTATTTTTTTCCAACATTCTTGCTCTTTTTTATGTATTGTTTCCACTTTTTTGTGGTTATGCTAAGAAAACCGCTTCATCACTATGAAAACGAGACTGACACGCTTTCTGGTTGCTTGCCCCGCGCGGCCTGCGTGGCGTCGCACTACATGATGTCAAAATACCCCACACGAGGGAATCGCTTTTCCTTGCTGTGGGAATCGCCTTCCCTTGCTGTGGGAATCGCCTTCCCTTGCTGTGGGAATTGCCTTCTCCAAAACATGCCTAAATGACTCGTTTGACGTGTTAAAAACAGCATTACAGCAAGAGAGTGCGCTTGACTTTGCCGGATTCTGATTTTTTTTTGTATCTTTGCAGCATGATTAAAACAATATTGCCATGAAAACAAAAAGAATACGCTCTCTGCTCATTTTATCATTTATCATTTGCCACTTGTCGTTTAGCCCGGCCTGGGCGCAGGGCAATCCCTATGGCATCTACCCCGTGCCGCATCTGACTCAGGTGACCGACCAAACGGCTGCCGTCACGCAGAACGCCCTCGGCAAGGGTTACTTCACGGACCTCAACGCCACAGGTCCCGTCTTTATAGGCAGCCGCGAAGACATGAACGGCTCTACCGGCCTCTATGCGTCTTCCAACCAAGCCTACATCAAACTGCTCAAGCCCGTCGTCATGAGCCAGGGAGACTACGTAGGCATATCCCTGCCGCAGGCCACGCGCATGGAGAACTTCGCCGTGGCCGACACGCTTTGGGAACACTACGAGGTGCTCTGCTCTGCCAACGGCAAGCAATGGATGGAGATACGCAAGGACGAGCCGCTCCCCATAGAGCACATCAAGTACGTCGTCTTCGTCAATCCCTCTGCTGAAGCGCGCCTCCTGAAGCTCGCCAGGCCGGAGTTCTACGTCACGCTGCCCCAGAAGCTGAAACCCGCGTCGGCCACCACGCCGCCTTGCAGCGCCGGCTTCTACGACGGACACACCGAGAAGTACATGATCGACAACAACTACGCTACCTGGACCTGCATCAGACGCAATCAGAAGAACGGCGATGCCTATACCGTCAAGCTCAAGAAGAGCACGACAGTCCACGATGTGCGCATCTGCATGGGGACAGAAAACGGCGACTACATGACGGCCGGGCTCGTGCAACTCTCCGAGGACGGGGACGCCTGGGAAAGCATCCCCATCAGCGGCACGACAATCACGAACTATACGCTTTCCAATTCGCACAACGTGAAATACAACGACGAGATGACCTACTGCGACTTCGACGGCCAGGGAAAGACGGCGAGATACGTGCGCCTCTACCTCTCTACACCCAAGACGACGAATTGGCTCCGGCTCTACGAGATTGAGGTGAACGGACGCCTCTACGATAAGGCATATCAGGGCTTTGCCGTCGATGCCGATGGCATGACCATCGCAGAGCTGTCCGATGCCGACGGCGCCACATGCTATACGCCTGCATCGATGAACAAGGCCGGCGAGTTCGTCTGGCATCTACGCTCGCAGCATTATGCCGGGTCGCTTACCGTCTATCAGGATGGAGGAAAGGAAACGGATGCGAAGGTAAGCGTCTCTTTGGACGGCGAGCAATGGGAAGAACTGGGCAACCTGACAGGATACGTCAGCCACTTCGACCTCACAGCCTATCCCCTGGCCGTAGCCGCTAAAATCAGCTGGACGTCAAAGGCCCCGCTCATCTACGAGATTGCCGAAGAGACAGACGATGCCACCATCATCGTCACAGGTCTCAAAGACTGCTCTGAGTTCTCCGATTATTCGGAATACTCTGATTACTCAGAATACTCCGATTATTCAGAAAGCTGGTACGACCTCAGCGGTCGCAGAGTCCCGGCTGGCAAGTGTGGCCTGCCAAAGGGAATCTACATCCACAGAGGGAAGAAGGCAGTCGTCCGATAAGCGGAAGGAAGGCGAACCAATCTGCATTTATACACGTGTAGTTGGGCATTTATACACGTGTCGTTTGACATTTATACACATGTCGTTTTGAAACGATGCACGTATTTCTTTGTCATCTCGTTTTTTTTTCGTAACTTTGCCGAGGAAACAACAACAAATATATGAAATACATCGATTGCTTTATCCCTTGGCAGAGCGACGAACAGGTCAGGGGAACCTTAGATTGCCTGGCGGCTGAGCCACAGGTCGGGAGCGTGAACTTCCTGCGGGAAGAGGGGCCTGCGGGCACCAAGACCATACGCTTTATCGCAGAAACGGCAACGGCGCCCTATACCTTATTATATACTAAGTACGACACCTTGCAGCTCGGCTATCACGCCCTGACGCGGCTCCTCACCATCGCCGAGGACAGCCAGGCGCTGATGATGTACAGCGACCACTATCAGGTGAAAGTTAAAAGTGAAAAGTTAAAAGTGAAAAATAAAAGTAACAACTTAGAGGACAAAAGTAACTCTGATTCTTCACTCTTCACTCTTCACTCTTCACTTGAGCCTCTAAGGCTCATCGACTACCAGCTCGGGAGCGTTCGCGATGACTTCCAGATGGGATCGGTGCTGCTCTTCCGAACGGAGGTGCTGAAGGAGTATGTCGCGCAGGAGAACCTGCACAACTATCAGTTCGCGGCGCTCTACGACCTTCGTCTCTTCATCAGCCGCAAGCAGTTGCCCCTGCACATCGATGAGTTCCTTTATACCGAGGTGGAGCACGACACGAGGCTGAGCGGGCAGAAGCAGTTCGACTACGTTGACCCGCGCAACCGCAGCCGGCAGGTGGAGATGGAGCGGGCTTGCACGAGGCATCTGCGCGCCCTGAATGCCTATCTGCACGGCGACGAGTACGACGAGGTGAACTTCTCGGAAGGCGAGTTTGCAGTCGAGGCCTCCGTCATCATCCCTGTCCGCAACCGCGAACGCACCATAGAAGACGCCATTCGCTCTGCCCTCACGCAAGAAACGTCGTTCCCCTTCAACGTCATCGTCATCGACAACCACTCCACCGACGGCACAACGGAAGTCATCGAGAGAATGAAGAATGAAGAATTAAGAATGAAGAAGCAACGCTCGACGGCCGCTCCGCCTGCGCCTGACCGAAGGGAAGAAGGGAAAGTCAATGAAGTATTTGCTGCCGCCCTGACTCCTAATGGTAACTCTGATTCTTCACTCTTCACTCTTCACTCTTCACTTATTCATCTCATCCCTGACCGCAACGACCTTGGCATCGGCGGCTGCTGGAACCTGGCAGTTCATCATCCGCAGGTGGGACGCTTCGTGGTGCAGCTCGACAGCGACGACCTCTACTCCTCGCCCCACACCTTGCAGCGCATGGTGGATGCCTTCTATGCCGAAGGTGCGGCGATGGTCATCGGCTCGTACAGGATGTGCGACTTCCAGCTGAACACCCTGCCGCCCGGCCTCATCGACCATCGCGAATGGACGCTGCACAACGGCCGCAACAATGCCCTGCGCATCAACGGCCTCGGCGCGCCGCGTGCCTTCTTCACGCCCGTCCTTCGCGAACTACAGATACCGAACACGAGCTATGGCGAGGACTATGCGCTGGGCTTGATGATAAGCCGCCGCTACCGCATCGGCCGCATCTACGACGAGGTGTATCTCTGTCGTCGATGGGAAGGCAACAGCGACGCTGCTCTCAGTCAGGACAAAATCAACAAGAACAACACATACAAGGACCACCTGCGCACCCTCGAGATTAAGGCCCGCCAGCAGCTCAACCTGCTCTGGCAACATAAAGTGACGGAGGAAGAGCTTGAGGCTTTCTTCCAAAAGGAACTGCAGGAATGGCCCGAAGCAGCCGAACGATACAAGGCGCTGGAGAAAATAAGAATTAAGAATGCAGAATTAAGAATGAAGAAGCAACGCTCGACGGCCGCTCCGCCTGCGCCTGACCGAAGGGAAGAAGGGAAAGTCAATGAAGAATTTGCTGCCGCCCTGGCTCCTGATGGTAACTCTGACTCTTCACTCTTCACTCTTCACTCTTCATTTATTTTTCAATGGAACCCTGCCCGCATCGTCTCCACAGGTGCTGCCATCGACAAGAAGAGCATCAGCGAACGGCCGTGCTTCCTTTGCGATAACAATCGCCCAAAAGAACAGCACAAGCTGATGACGGAGAAGCACTACCAGATTCTCGTCAACCCCTACCCCATCCTGCCGCAACACTTCACCATCCCCATGCGGCGACATACGCCACAAAGCATCTACAGCTCCTTTGGCACGCTTCGTCGGATGGCTTGGAACATGCCGAAGCACATCGTCTTCTACAACGGCCCGCTTTGCGGCGCGTCGTGTCCCGACCACATGCATCTGCAAGCAGGAAGCCGCGGCATCGTGCCCCTCGAGCGCGACTGGACGATGTACGAGAAGGGACTTCGCAAGCTCTATCCCCTGACGGGCGAGCAGATGGCGTCGATGGAGGAAGCGGGCAACGTGGGCAGCCGCCCCGGACTATATCTCCTGGAGGGCTATGCCTGCCCGGTCTTCGTGATTCGCAGTCTGCCAGCCGAAAGCGACAGCCTGCTCTGCCAGCGCGTTTACAAGGCTCTGCCCATCGTGGGCGACGAGACAGAGCCGCGGCTGAACATCGTCTGCTGGCGACAGGAAGGAACGACAAGCCGCCCTGATGAAATCGTGACGCTCATCTTCCCGCGCAGCAAGCATCGCCCCGACTGCTACTACGCAGAAGGCAAGGAGCAGCTCTTGATAAGTCCGGGAGCACTCGACATGTGCGGCCTCTTCATCACACCTCGCGAACAAGACTTCGAGGCCCTGACGGCAGAGAAAGCCGCAGACATTCTCAAGGAAGTGACGCTGAGCGAAGAAGAGCTGAAACCCATCATCGCACAGCTCACAGACAAAGCTGACACATCTGAAGAAGAAACAAAAGCGCTCCCCAAAAAGGAAAGCAAGGAAGAAAATCGTTCCGTCTCCGTCGGCATCATGAAGAACACCGTCATTCGCTTCTGCATGAACAACATCTATGCAGCCAAAGGCAACGAGGTCGTGGGCGAACAGACGGCAGAATACACCGAAGGCGGCATCCGCTGGCGCGACAATGTCTATCAGGAGCTGACCTTCCGTCCTCAGGAAAATGCGGCGTCATTTACCCTTCACGGCGTCACCATCGGCCAGAAGTTCCATTGGGAGCGACAGGAATCGCAGACCTTCAGCGGCATCCTCAAGCTCGTGGTCGATGAGGACAAGATTGTGGCCATCAACATCCTGCCCGTCGAGGACTACCTGACGAGCGTCATCAGCAGCGAGATGAAGAGCAGCTGTTCGCTCGAGTTCCTGAAGGCAGCCGCCGTCATCAGCCGCAGTTGGCTCTACGCTCAGATGCAGCGTCGCCAGGAAAGGGAAGGCCAGCCGGCGCCGTTCTTCTCCTTTGTCAAAGGCGAAGGCGAGAGCATCCGCTGGTACGACCGTGAGGACCACACCATCTTCGACGTCTGTGCCGACGACCATTGCCAGCGCTATCAGGGCATCACGAGGGCAAGCAATCCGCAGGTTGCTGAAGCCGTTAACGCCACTCGAGGACAGGTCCTGATGTACGACGGCAAGGTTTGCGACACGCGCTTCGGCAAATGCTGCGGCGGTCAGACAAACGAATACCAGTACTGCTGGGAAAACATCGAGGTGCCTTATCTTCGCTCCGTCAAAGACCCGTTCTGCAACACGAACGACACGCAGATACTGCGACAAGTCCTCAACGACTACGACCTCGAGACGCACGACTTCTATGAATGGACGGAAGAGCTCTCGCAAGAGGAGGTGCACGACCGCGTCTGCAAGCATTTGAAGATGGAACTCGGGCCGATTCTCGCGATGGAAATCGTGGAGAAGGGACCTGGCGGACACATCAGCAAGTTGCGTATCGTGGGCAAGGAGAAGGCGTTCGTCGTGGGCAAGGAACTCGAGATACGCCGTATGCTCAGCACCTCGACCCTCAAGAGCAGCGCCTTTACCGTCGAGACGAAGAACGTGAGAGACGGCATCCCGGGACGTTTCATCCTTCATGGTCGCGGCTGGGGGCACGGCGTGGGTCTTTGCCAGATAGGAGCAGCCGTCATGGGCGAACAAGGCTACAGCTACAAGCAAATCCTCAAGCACTACTACACGAACGTGGAGATTAGTTCATAATTCATAGTTCATAGTCCATAATCGTTCTCTTCGCTTCATTAAGGGCGAGGCCTAACTATGAACTATGGACTATGAACTATGAACTCATAACTATGAATTATGAACTCATAACTATGAATTATGAACTGCTTATACGTCTTCAATCCTGAGAACGACATGGCCCTTGCCGACGGGCATCCCGGCTACACGCCACCTGCTCAGATACAGCAGATGCGGCGCGAGCTGTGGTGGCTTCCGCAGTGGTGGGCCAAGGAGGAAGACATCGTATGGAACGGCGAGGACAGATTGACATTGGAGGGCGACACGAGGATTGTGCCTTGGGGATGGAGTCCTGCGCTCTGCCATCAGCTTCGGCAGGCGGGCGTTCAGGAGTCGCTATTGCCCTCTGCGGAGAAGCTTGAGCACATCCGCAGGCTTTCGCACAGGCAAACAGCCGTGTACCTCTTGCAGGAACTTCGAGAAGAACTCCCTCTCGACGGACATTTCGCCGGGCATTCCGTCCTTTGCCAGAGCATCGAGGAGGCAGAGGAAGCAGCAAACGCCTATGGTGAGGCTTTGCTGAAGTCGCCTTGGAGCAGCAGCGGAAGAGGGTTGAAAAAGATACAGACACAGGTCCCATCTGAAGGCCTCGCCTTAGAGGGAGAGGCAGGGAAAGGGTCTGTGGCGTGGGCAAAACGCATTCTGAAGGCTCAGGGCAGCATCGTCGTGGAGCGGTTCCTGCATAAGGTGAGCGACTTCGCCCTTGAGTTCTGGCTCGATGGAAAGGGCGGCGTCGAGTATCGAGGGCTTTCCCTCTTCTACACCAACGAGCGGGGGGCGTACCTGGGCAACTGGGTAGCGCCCGAGGGACAGAAACTCGCGTGGCTGGCTCAGTACATTCCCTTGCAGTATCTTCAGGAGATACGACGTTGGTGGGAAGCACGTCTGAGCCGTTTCGACTACTCGGGGCCTGTCGGGATTGACATGATGCTGGCCGAGGAAGGCATTTGTCCCTGCATCGAAGTCAACTGGCGCTGGACGATGGGACTCGTCGCCTGCCTCGTCGCCGAGCAAGGCCGCTACGGCCGAATGGTGGTGGAATACATCTACGGCCACTACTCCGCCGAAGTCGAAGCGTTTGGCTGAGAAAAAGACTGCCCGTTAAGTTGGTCAACTTAACACGTTGTAATTGCAAACACACCACGTTGTGTTTGCTAACTTAACACGTTAAGTTAAATTATTCTCCACTTCATTGCTCTTTATTGTCAATTTCTTCGTATCTTTGCACACACATATAAATAAGGTATGAATAGAAGAGAATTCCTTCAGCGCTCTGGTGTACTCGCCGGAGCAGCCTATTTCGGTACGCCCGCACTTGCTGATGCGATAGCCACTTTGGGCAATCCGAACCTCGTCATCGGCATTGTGAGCGACATCCATCTGCGCGGCGCAGACACGGCGACGACGTTTATCCACACGCTCGAATACTTCCGCAGTCTGAAGGTGGACGGCGTCATCATTGCCGGCGACATGGCCGACCAAGGCCTCCTCCCGCAGTTGCAAGTGGTGGCGGATGCTTGGTTCCAAGTCTTCCCCGACAATAAGGGTATCGACGGGAAAGAGACGGCGCAGCTCTTCATCTACGGCAACCACGACGTGGAGGGCTATACCTGGGGAGGCACCATCAGCAGCGTCGGAGCAGAGACAGCGCAGGCGCAAGGCATCGGCCGACAGGCTGCTGCTGCTTGGAAGCAATGCTTCAAAGAAGACTATCAGCCCATCTGGATGAAGACCATCAAGGGCTACCACTTCATCGGCGCGCATTGGGAGAACCAGAATCACATCTCGGGCCTTGCCGACTTCCTTCAGGAGCACAACGCCGAGCTGACAGCCGACGGGAAGCCTTTCTTCTACATCCAGCATCCGCACCCAAAAGATACCTGCAACTGCGCGTGGGCTTGGGGCAGGGATGACGGCACGGTGACAAGACTGCTGTCTGGCTATCCCAATGCCATCGCGTTCTCCGGCCACTCGCATTCGCCGCTCGACGACGACCGCGACCTTTGGCAGGGCGCCTTCACCAGCATCGGCACCTCGTCGCTCAAGTATCTCTATCCGATGCCGGCACGTGAGAATACCTATCAGGACGACTGGTCGGCAAAGCCGCCTTCGCAGATGCCGAAGATGGACCCGTCGGACGGCCGTCAGGGCATGGTGATGCGCGTCTATGACTCAGCCATCACGTTCGAGAAGCGCGAGTTTGTCTATGACGAACCCATCGGCGAGGCGTGGTACCTGCCTTGGCCCATCTCGGTCACGGAACCGCTTTCCTTCGAGAATCGCGCCAAGACGGCTCCCATCCCGCAATTCCCTGCAGGCACAAAAGTTACCGTTACCGGAGGCTCAGGCGCCGACCGCTACGGCACCTCGCAAAAGCAGGTCACGGTGCACTTCCCGACTGTCCTGAAGAAGAACGCTGGCGTGCGCGCCTTCGACTATGAGGTGCAGGTGGAGTACGACTGGCTCGACGTCCGCCACGTCGCCGCCACGAAGCGCGTCTTCTCACCCAAGTGCTACCTCGGCGAGAACAAGGAAGAGGGCGAAGTCATCTGTGTATTCGGCGAGAGCGAACTGCCCAAAGATTTCGCTTATCGCTTTGCTATAAGGCCCTGCAACTGCTTCGGCGGCAAGGGCAACCCCATTTATTCGGACTGGGTGGACAGCACCATCGCCTCCTACATCTCGACCCTCTCGCTCGACAAACAGTTCTACAAGGTGAACGAGAGCATTCAGGCGACCTTCAGTGGCGTCCCGGTCGGCACGGAAGCATGGCTTGGCATCTACACCAAAGGCAAAAAGCCCGGCTCGGGCGACACCTCCACGACCTACGCCTATACGGAGGTCGCGGCCGGCACGTTGAGTCTCAGCGTCCCCAATGCCGGCGAGTACTTCGCCGTGCTTTTCCAGGACGGCGGCTATACGGAATGTTCGCCCCGCATCCCCTTCTTCGTGACCTCGCGGGCTTACGACCCCACGATGTTTTCCATGACGTCCAACAAGCACGTTTACGACGTCGGAGATGCCATCGTCATAACGCTCGCGAATGCTCCCAACATCAACAAGGACTGGGTGGGCATCTACCAGGCGGGGCTCGTGCCACAGGATGTGAAGTGCCCCACATGGCTTTATAACAACAAGGTGAACGGCACGCTCACGCTCAACGTAAGCGGTACGAAGAACTGGACGTCGCCTCTGCCCGAGGGCATCTACTTCGTGGGCTACTTCATGGCCGACGGTTACGAAGAACCCTTCGGACGTCAGTACTTCGCCATCGGCAAGCCGGCACGCCTCCGCGCTGACAAGACGGAGTACAAGACGAGCGAAGAAATCACGATGCACTACAGCGGGCTTCATCCCTCGCTGCCCGCCAAGCTTTGCGTCATGCAAGATGGAGAGTGGCAGGACGTGATGCCTCTCGGGACGGAAGAAGGCAACATCACGCTCACCGGCCTTGCTGCCGGGCAGCACGAATACGGCATCTGCATCGACGGCCAACCCATCTCGCAACCGCTCGTCCTGAGCGTTGTTGGCGATGATGATGCCTTGAACGAGATAAAGGAAAACGGACGGCAGAGCATCATCTATCGTCTCGACGGCACCCGCACCGCAAGCATGCAGGAGCCGGGACTCTACATCAAGGACGGCAGAAAGATTGTCGTGAAAGCATAGACCAGCACGGCCAGGCTCCGACGACAAGAGGAAGCGTATCGTTCCGGACTCGATGTTCGCGCGCGGCATCCTTGGGCGCGTCTGGCCTCACGGCAAAGAGGTAAAGTCAAAAACAATAGTGAATGAATATAGAACATAACATAAAAGATACGATAATGAGTAACGTTGAATCAATCTTTGCAGCAAAGCTGCTCGGCGTAAAAGCCATCAAGCTCCAGCCAAGCAATCCCTTCACGTGGGCAAGCGGCTGGAAAAGTCCCTTCTATTGCGACAACCGCAAGACGCTCTCCTTCCCCGACCTCCGCAGTTTCGTCAAGGTGGAGCTGACGCGGCTCGTCATGGAGCAGTTCCCCGAGGCAGAAGGCGTGGCCGGCGTGGCCACAGGAGCCATCGCGCAAGGCGCTTTGGTGGCCGACACTTTGAGTCTGCCCTTTGCTTACGTCCGCAGCAAACCAAAAGACCACGGGATGGAGAACCTCATCGAAGGCGAACTCAGGCCCGGCATGAAGGTTGTGGTGGTCGAAGACCTCATCAGCACGGGCGGCAGCAGTCTAAAGGCCGTCGAGGCGCTCAGGAAAGCCGGATGCGAAGTGGTGGGCATGGTGGCGTCCTACACTTATGGCTTCCCCGTTGCCGAAGAAGCATTCAAGGCGGCTGGCGTCAAGTTGCTCACCCTCACCAACTACGAAGCCGTCGTAGCCGAAGCACTCAAGACGGGCTACATCAAGGAGTCGGACATCGCGACCCTCCACGAGTGGCGCAAGAACCCGTCGGAATGGAATAAATAACAAAAAAGGAGTTATGAGGAGAAGTTATAAATAGGAGTTAAGATTAGGAGTTATAAGAAGCCAACACATTTGGCCCATCATAACTTCTCATAATAACTCCCCAATATAACTCCCCAATATAACTCCCACTAAATTATTACGAGATGACTGAATACAAAAGCGAAGTAAAGAAGATATTTGCCCCCATCGGACGCGTCTATGAGCGCCTGGCAGACCTCAACAACCTGGCTGTCATCCAGCAAGGCCTCGACAATCCGGAGGCGATGGAACGCATCAAGCAGCAGGCGGGCGACAAGGTGACGCCGGAGCAATTGGAACAGGTCGTGGAGAAGCTGCGCTCGCTGCAGTTCGACACAGACTCCGTTTCGGGCCAGACGCCAATAGGCACTGCCACCCTCCGCATCATAGAGCGCGAACCGGAAAAGACCATCAAGTTCGTTGCCGAGGGTATGCCCGTGGCCGCAAACATGTGGATTCAGCTGCTTCCGCAAAACGAGAACGAGTGCGCCATGCGACTCACCGTCAAGGCCGACCTCAACTTCTTCATCCGCCAAATGGTGGGCAAGAAGCTCGAACAGGGCGTCGACGGACTCGCCCAGATGTTGGCAAGCCTGCCTTACTAAAAACAATTCACAATTCATAATTCATAATTCATAATATAGCACGCCCTGAGAGCGAGGGCGAGAGAGGCTATGATGAATTATGAATTATGAATTAATAATTATGAATTATGCAAAAGCTTTGGGACAAAGGATATGAGGTGACGGCGGAGATAGAGCGCTTCACCGTCGGACGCGACCGCGAGATGGACATGTATTTGGCTGAGGCCGACGTGCTTGGCTCGATGGCGCACATCACGATGCTCGAGAGCATCGGGCTTCTCAAGACTGACGAACTGCAGGCCTTGCTGGCAGAACTGCGGAACATCCTTGCGGATATACGCGAGGCACGGTTTGTCATCGAGGAAGGCATCGAGGACGTTCACTCGCAGGTTGAGCTGATGCTGACGCGCCGATTGGGCGACGTCGGCAAGAAGATACACTCGGGTCGCAGCCGCAACGACCAAGTGCTGGTGGATCTCAAACTATTCATCCGCAAGCAATTGCGGCTTGTGGCAGAGGACGTGAGGTGTCTCTTCACCGAGTTGCAGCAGCAGAGCGAGCGCTACAAAGACGTGCTGATGCCTGGCTACACGCATCTGCAGGTGGCGATGCCCAGCAGCTTCGGCCTTTGGCTTGGTGCCTACGCCGAAAGCCTCGCCGACGACCTCGTCTTCCTGCAGGCGGCCTATCGCATCACCAATCGCAACCCGCTCGGCTCGGCCGCCGGTTACGGCTCGTCGTTCCCACTGAACCGCACGATGACGACGGAGCTGCTGGGCTTCGATTCGCTCGATTACAACGTGGTCTATGCCCAGATGGGGCGCGGCAAGACTGAGCGCAACGTGGCCTTCGCCCTGGCGGGCATAGCAGGCACCGTCAGCAAGCTCGCCTTCGACGCTTGTCTCTTCAACAGCCAGAACTTCGGTTTCATCAAGCTGCCGAAGGAGTGCACCACCGGCTCGAGTATCATGCCGCACAAGAAGAACCCTGATGTCTTCGAGCTGACCCGCGCCAAGTGCAACAAGCTTCAAGCTCTGCCTCAGCAGGTTACGCTCATTATGAACAACCTGCCCAGCGGCTATTTCCGCGACCTGCAAATCATCAAGGAGGTCTTCCTCCCCGCTTTCCAGGAGCTGAGAGAGTGCCTGCAGATGGCCACCTACATCATCGCAAGGCTCGAGGTAAACGAACACATACTCGACGACCCGCGCTACGACCTGATGTTCTCCGTAGAGGAGGTGAACCGCCTGGCCAGCGAGGGGATGCCCTTCCGCGACGCGTACAAGAAGGTCGGTCTCGACATCGAGGCCGGGAAATTTGTTCCCAAAAAGGAAGTCCACCACACGCACGAGGGCAGCATCGGCAATCTCTGCACGAAGGAGATAGCTGCCATCTTCGAGCAGACGTGGAGCGGTTTCCACTTCGAAAAGGCTGAAGAAGCGGAGAAGAAATTAGGGGGATGAAAACGCCACAGCAAGCATCGCCCTTTCCCACAGCAAGCGTCGGGCTTTCCCACAGCAAGCATCGCCCTCTCCCACAGCAAGCATCAAGAATTCCCCCTAAAGGGGGTTAGGGGATCCTCAGCTGGCATCTTCCTACATAATATCAAAAACGAGAGATGAAAAGACTGAACATCAACACATTATTCCTGATTTGTTGCCTGATGCTTGCAGGCTGCAAGGACGGCGAGGTGACCAACAAGTACTGCAACTTGCCGGCGCGACTCAACATCGAAAACGTCCTGCAAGCTCCCGTGCTCTATACCTGCTGCGAGAGCATGGGCGAGTTCTGCTCCATCACAAGCGACGGGCAGCGGTTCATCTTCACCGACGCCACCAACCACTCCTCGTCCATCAACGTCACTGCCATCGCGGCATACGGCAGCTACATGCCCGGACTGAGCGGCTTCATCGTGGGACGACTCACCATTCCCGAGATTGGAGAGGACGTCGCACGCGTGGTCTGCTACGACCGCGCATGCAGCAACTGCTATCAGAACTACAACATCACGAAACCCCTACAGCTGCGCACCGGCGGCTACGCCAAATGCAACAGCTGCGGACGCACCTACAATCTGAACGACATTGGCAACGTTTCCGACGGCCCCACAGGTCGCCCACTCTACCGCTACCGCGTCAGCTACATCGGGCAAACGCTCCTCATTTTCAACGGATAACGAAACGCATCCTTCGGCCACGCCAGCTTGCCAAAGTCTCGAAGAGACGACAGACAACAGACGGGGGTGCAACCCCCGGTAATGATGCGATGGGAAAGAAAGTCCTAAAGGGACGACAGAACCCTAAAACGAGTTGGAATAAAACGAATTACATATTCTGTCGCCCTTCCAGGGCTTTGATATACGAAATGACATAGCCCCGGGGGTTAGCACCCCCGTCTATGTTCTCTCGCACCTTTGGTGCTTCTTTAACGGACAGTATTAAAAATAACTAAAAACGGGCGGGGATGGAACTTGTCGCATCCTCGCCCGTATTGGGATTGTTCTATGTATGCGTCGGCGTTATGCCAACGTGAGCTTCGCAAACCGCAGCATAAGGACCTTGGTGCCGGCGTTCTCGAACTGCACCGTCGCCTTGGCATCGATGCCCGTGCCCTCAAGGGCTTGGACGACGCCCCTGCCGAAACGCTCGTGAACGACGGCTGAGCCAACAGACAATCCTGTGCCTTCCCGGCCTTGACCTCCGCTGCTAACGCTTCCCAATCCATTTGCTGCCGGCAGGCGATTGCCCCTTGGGGAGAGTGCCTCCGATGCGGTTGGCCTTGGAGCAGATGGCATTGGGCTTTGGGGACGGAACGCCTTAATTCTCTGCTCAATACGAGTACGCTCAGCGAAGTCCTGCTGTCCGTTGTCCGCTGCCCATTGCCCGCTGTCTGTTGTCCGTTGTCTGTTGTCCGTTGTCCATTGACTGTTGTCCGTTGACCGTTGTCTATTGTCCGTTGTCTGTTGTCTATTATTATTAAAGTACTCCTGCGGTATCTCCCTGATGAACCTGCTGGGACGCGAGAACTCCATCCGCCCATTGCGGAAGCGCGACTTGGCGTAGGTGAGGATGACCTGACGCTCGGCCCGAGTAAGGGCTACGTAGAAGAGGCGGCGCTCCTCCTCGAGTTCACGCGGCATCTCTGCACTCATCTCGCTGGGGAAAAGACCTTCCTCCAGCCCTGCGATGAAGACGACGGGGAACTCGAGACCCTTGGCGGAATGGATGGTCATCATGTTAACCTGGTCGGCATCTTTCTCGGCATTATTGCGGTCGAAGTCTGTGGCAAGGCTGGCCATCTGCAGGTAATCGCTAAGGGAAACACCGAGCCCCTGCTCTTGATTGTCGATAACAAAACCCGCGATTCCATCGAGCATTTCCTGGAAATTCTCTTGCCTCGAGACGTCGTCCGGGTCGCATCCATTGAAGTAATGTTCCTGCAGTCCGCTCTCCTTAGCAATGCGGATGGCAAGGGTGTGGGCATCGTCGGTCTTGGAACTCTCGTGAAAGCCCTCAACCATGTCGAAGAAGGCCTTGAGCTTCTCGATTGTCCTCTTGGGGAATAACGAATCCCCCTCTCCTTTGGGGAGGGATGTGGAGAGGCTTAAAGCCTTCAGTTCCTCCCAGACTGGCATGCCTGCTGCTCTTGCTTCGAGAAAAAGCTTGCCGACAGTGGTGTCGCCGATGCCGCGCGATGGTTTGTTGATGACACGTCGCAGCGATTCCTCGTCGTAGGGGTTGACGGCGAGTCGGAGGTAGCAAAGGAGGTCCTTGATTTCCTCGCGCTGATAGAACGACGTGCCGGCATAGATATGATAGGGCACGCGACCTTGCAGAAAGCTGTCCTCTATCTTGCGGCTCTGCGCATTGGTGCGGTAGAGCACGGCGATGCCCTTGTACGGGATGCCTGCCCGATGAGCCCGCTGCACCTCCCGAAGGATGATGTTGGCCTCGTCCGTATCGCTATAGGCGGGAAAGAGGGCGAGTGGGTTGCCCACCTCCTTCTCGCTGAAGACCTGCTTTGCTATCTGTTCGCGATTGTTGCGAATCAAGCAGCCGGCGGCATTCACGATGGTTTGCGTCGAGCGGTAGTTGCGCTCGAGTTTGAAGAGGCGTGCGCCGGAATAGGTCTCGCGGAAATGTAGGATGTTGTCGATATCGGCGCCGCGAAAGCTGTAGATGCTCTGTGCGTCGTCGCCCACGACACAGACTCTTTGCCGCTTGTCGGTGAGGAGGCGGATGATTTGATGCTGGGCGAAGTTGGTGTCCTGATACTCATCGACAAGGATAAAGTGGAAGCGCTCCTGCCAATGCGCTGCGACCTCAGGATTGTGCTTGAATATGAGCCAGGTGTTGAGCAGCAGGTCGTCGAAGTCCATCGCGTTGGCCTGCTTCAGGCGCTCTTCATAGCGGTTGTAAACCTCGGGCATGAGGGTACGATGATAAAAGGCGTCGTTCTCGCGGTACTCTCGTACGGAAGCATAGCCCGAAGGCAGGATGAGCCGGTTCTTGGCTGCCGAGATGCGGTTCTGCACGGCACTCGGCTTATAGACCTTCTCGTCGAGGTTCATCTCTCGAACGACAAGCTTGACGAGGCTCAAGCTGTCGGCGGTGTCGTAGATAGTGTAGTTCTGGTCGTAGCCCAGGCGATGGCCCTCAATACGCAATATCTTGGCAAAGATGCTGTGAAAGGTGCCCATCCAGAGCGACGCAGCTTTCTCGGGCGATACGAGGGTAGCGATGCGCTCGCGCATCTCCTTCGCCGCCTTATTGGTAAAGGTCAGCGCAAGGATGTTCCACGGCTGCATACCTTGCTCCAGAAGGTACGCTATCTTGTAGGTCAGGACGCGCGTCTTGCCGCTACCCGCTCCGGCTATGACGAGAGAAGGAGCATCGATGCAAAGCACTGCTTCGCGCTGACTGGGATTGAGGTCTTCGAGATTCATGCTATCATATATTGAATGCACTGGATGCAGAAGGAAACGACGATGGCAAAAGGTATGGCGAGCGGATGCTTGCGGATGCCGCGCGTCAGCATTTTGGGCCAAGGCTCGCGTTTGTTGTGTCCGTAGCAGAGACAGAACACGATGAACGAGAACCAGCCAAGGAAGAGGAGACCGTCGAGCAAAGGACTTCCTGCAAGGCCGCCCGTGATGCTGAGCAAGGGGCTGTCGGGAGCAAGGCTGGCAAACAGAATAGTGAGGAACACGACGGCATAGATGGCAAGGTAGCGCAGGAACCTCGGGTCGCGGAAAGCCCGGCCGAGGGGCAAGATGCCGCTCTCCTTTATCACGCCTTGCATCATCAGACAGCAAAGGGCGAACATCACCAACCGGCTGTGGAGGCAATCGCTCATATGACGGAAGAGCCAACGAAGGCCCTCGTCGTCGAGAATGCTACGGCAAGGCACGCCCAGCGCCGACAACGCCCACGAGACGAATGGCAGCAAAGCCGCCACCACCAGCAGGATGACAAAGTTTCGCTCGTTATTGCTCATCGGCAACTAAGTTTTCAGGGTCGATGATGTGCAACTGAATGGCTCGAACCACGAGGCGAACGGCATTCACGCCACTCCTCTCGCGCTCCGAAAAGAGGCGGTTGGTGAGGTCCACTTGTCGCTTCTCGAGGCTCTTCGTGCTGAAAGGCATCTGGCGAAGTCCGGCAATCATGTCCTTCGTGTAACCGAGGGCAAGATGGCGCAGGAAACGTTCGTCGTACTCGTCTATCTCGTACTCTACGAAGGCATCAACGGAAGCCTGCTCCTTGCAGACGACCTTGCGGAAGCGAGCCATCACCTTCTCGAGGAACGGCTCGTTGAAGACGAGGTGGCGGCCATGCATAACCTGCACAATATCATCTCGCTGCAGGAGGTTGCCCGTCTTGAGGATGATGCCGTCAGCGCCTGCGCTGAGCACCTCAACCCAAAGGCGTTCATTGAGGATTTCGCCGGTGAAAACGAGGATTTTCATGTCGGCATAACGTGTCCTGAGTTGTCGGCAGATATCGACGCCGACGGTAGTGCTGCCACCCAAGCCGAGGTCGAGCAGCACGAGGTCGGGCTGGCCGTCGCGCATCAACTTCCAGAAGTCGCTTTCGCCTGAAGCCGTTCCGATGATTTCCGCTTCCGGCACTTCGGTTTGCAGGATTTGCTGGGTACCTTTGAGCTCCAGCTTATCGTCCTCGACGATGATTACTTTGAATTTTTCCATATTGTGTAGGTTTATGAGTTCGTTGGTTTATGGGAAGAAAGGAGCGAGAAAGAGATTTGGTAGCCGCTCGCGGTGTTTTCTGCCACGAGTCGAAGCCCTGGATGACCGCAAGCGCCATCATGTTCGCGAACTATCTGACGCATAACGAGGTACTCTATGCGTTCTGTCTGCGGCGAGAAGAGGTCAGAGAGCTCCTCTTGCGTGAATCTTTGTCCCTCTACATTACATATAATATATGTCATTTCCCCTGATTCCCTTGCTGAAAGAGTGGCTTCCTTTGGCACGACTGCAATCATCTGGTCGAGGAACATTTGCAGCGACATCAAATCTCCCTTCACACAAGCTCCTGCAGGTAGAGACTCGATGCCATGTGCCTTAGCTGCGTAGTCAAATAGGTCGCTCACAGCAATAGGTTGCAACCGCAAAAGGCTTTGGTCGGTCTGTCGCTGGGCCTGTTCGTAGAGCAGCATATAGATGTGGCGGTAATAAGTAACGAGGTCGAGCAAGGAGTTTGAGGGAGACGTTTCAGCCATCTCGGCCATCTGCTTGATGCGGGAGGGGAAATACATCGTCTCGTGCTTGATGGTGCTGAGCGAATTGTCAAGTATCTGATTCATCACGTACAAGCGGTCGTGCTCGAAACGCTGCTTCTGTGCTTTCTCCTCAAAATCATCGATGAAATCGTTAGTTTCTTGCAACTTTGCCAAACTGGAAGAGAACTTCTGCTGTAACTTCAAAACGGGTTGACGAAGCTGAGGTTGGTCAAGATTATTGGCCACCTCGTTCAACTCGTCATTCAAAGTCTCTGCATTATCAGGAAAAGAACGAAGCACGGACGACAGACGGGTATAGAGGTCGTCCATGGAAGCACGATGGCGAAGGCGATGACGCAGCACAATCATATAGAACAAGGTGAGGGAAGCGATGAGCAGTAAGACAATCAATACGTAAAGGACACGCGAGTCTTCGTTCATCTTTTCGAGTCGCTGGCAGTCGGAAGCAAGCGAGCGGTCGGTACTGAATAGGCGATGCAGACGAACGCACTCGGCATTGCTCTGCCGATATGCTTCCCACTCTCCAAGAGCCTGTGCTGAAATGGCTTGTTCGTTATAAAGCGAGACGAGCAAAGCTGTATCGACCTGCCCTTCAATCATATTGATGGCACTATCAGCATAAAGCCAAGCCTCGGCATATCGTCCCTGTAAATTGCAGTTATATGTGGAGTCGAAAAGTTCATAGCAGCGGTGCGGCATAGCTTGAATAGCGAGATTGAAGACAAAAATAAACAACAACGGCAGCACTCTCGGCAAGCGGAACCAGAAGCGGCTTCCCTTTCCTTTCTGGCTCTCAACGCCAAAGTCGCAAACGTTAAAGAGTGATGAGAGCTTCTTATAGTTGTTGATGATGCCCTTACAGTTCATGATGCCGAAACCGAAGCCCTTGCTTGCGTTCTTCGTGCCGATGCGATTGGGATCATAAACTTTACTGTCATTGAGGGTTTGCACATCTTCCTGCGAAAGGCCAATGCCAGTATCGCAGACGCTAATCTCCACGAAATCTTCGATGGAATCGGCCGAAATCGTCACCTTGCCACCTGCTGGCGTAAACTTGCGCGCATTATCAACGAGCGTGTTGACCATGAAGAGCGTCAGGGCTTTGTCGGCTTTCACCTGAAGGTCTGTCTCGGGCACTTCGAGCGTGAGTTGCTGCTGAGCAAAGGCATATTGCTGCATCGAAATGACCTGCAAGATGTCCTTGAACGGGAAACGCGACACTTGGAGACTCAACTTGCCTTGTTGCATCTGAATCCAAGAAGTGAGTCGGTCGTTGATGGTCATCATACCAGAACACAACTCTTGTATATAAGAGAGATGTTCCGACGCATTTTCGCCCATTTCATCGAGTTTTTTTACTTCGGCGATAACACGGTCGAGGTAAGGAATGATGGCATAAACAACAGATAATTTGGTGCGCTGCAGGATGTGACGCTGCTGTTGCTGAAGGATGCGCTGCAGCATCACCTCGCTGGCTTCCTTGCTCTCCTCCAATCGGTCCTCGCTTTCCTGCAAGAGGTCTTGAAGTTTCTGCCTGGCCTGTTGACATTCTTCGCTCGAACCTATCTCACGAACTCTTTGCTCGAAGGAACGGTTGCGATTGTTGAGCTGACGATAGTAAAAAATGGAAAGGACAACGACTAAAACGACGAGCAAGAGAAGCAGGAGGAACTGTATCTGCTCGCTATGAGCCTCTTGCTTCAGCAAAGCCTTTCGGCTGTCAAGCTCTTTATTCTGCCGGGACTCGTCAAGCAAGTCGAGATAAATGTTACGATGGTTGTCGGCACTCAACTTGTCGCCTAATGCACTATAGGTAAGGCTGAGATTCTCATGAATACCAGCCAGCCAGGGCGTCACTTGGTAAGGCGAGCGACTGTGGTCGGAGGCAAGATGCAGAGCTTTGCGGAAACTCTGGAGGGCCTCTTCGTAATGTTCTGCCGAGAAATAAACCTCGCCCAAAGTACGCAAGGCACAAGCTGTTTGGAACAGGTCGCGATACTCTTTGAAGAGTGCAACTGCATGATGCGACAAAGCTGCGGCGAACTGATAACGAATGGAAAGCGTGCTGTCAGCCTGCCACTGAAGATGTTCTCCAAAGAGATAACTGTAGGCATCGATGCGCTGCTGCTTAATCCAATTAGCTCGGAGCGAGTCAGCTATCATGGCAGAAAGCGACTGAAGTGCGTTTGCTTCGAAGTAAGTGAAGTGGTTGGCCTTCGCTAAGGTATAGACGCGGAAGAGATGATTGAACTCCGTGACGGTCACTTCCTCTGGTGTCCCCTCAACGAGTCCGCCGCTACCTATCATATATTGATAGTAGAGCCATTGTGTCGTGTCGGTTTCCAAATTGACATACTGGGCGGCTTCCTGAATCTCGCTACGAGCCGCGCTGTCCTGCCCAAGATAATAATAATAGGTAGAGGCCACGATGTGAAGCTCAGTCAAAGCATAATGGAGGCGATGCTTCTGACGTTCAGTAAGATTGCTCTCCTCGGAAAGAATGCGGCTGAGACGTTTCTGAGCACGTAGGCGAGCATCGAAGAACGATTTCCCACGGCCGATGCGCTGCATCACTTTCATCGTCAACACATCAGCGCAGAGCAGTTCGAGCTGGTTATGACTAAAGCCATAAATCTGTTGCAGAAGTTGAAGAGCCTGGTCGAAACGCATCTGCTGATAGGCTACATAAGCCATATTGTTGAGGGCTTCAGCCTTATCAGAACTCTCAGAAGCAGAGGAAAAAGCCTCCTTCGCAGCCTTTTGCGAAGCAGAGACATCGGTATATCGCAGACGATAAGCCAAGTCGTTGCTCTCCATAGACCCTGTGCTCTTCATATCGACCGAAGAACAAGCGATGAAAAGGGCAATTATGGAGAAAAAGGCAACTTTGGCTTTCATCTGATTAGCATTAAGGGGTGGTGACTTATTGCCTCAGATGAGGGCAAAGGATTTCTTGGGAATCCAGCCTTGCTTGCCGTCAGCTATGCTCACCTCGCACCACTCCTTGAGGCTGCCGTCAAGTATCTCCACCTTGCTTCCCTCGTGAAGGACGAAAAGATCGTTGCCATTATCGGCCGGCGTACTCTTGACTGTGACGGCTGGAGAGATGATGATGCCGCTGGTATGAACCTGCTTGTAGTTCCTTTGTTGCAGGGCACAAACGTTGGAAAGCACAGAGACGAGCAGGAGCAAAACAGCCGATGAAAAGGCACATTTTCGCACAAACATGCTGCCGGAAGCCCAAAAGAGAAGCAGGGAAACGAGCATGATGATAAAGGAGAGCAGGCCGATGATGGTCCAGGTACGCAAGGAGAACCAGTTCGTCATACTGCGGAAGTAGGTGAACAGGATGAACTCATGCTGCGGGATTATCTTGTCGATGGTCTTCGTGCGAGCCAGTTCGAGATTGAAGAGCACGTCCTTGTTGCTTGGGTCGAGTTTCAAGGCACGTTCGAACCAAAGTACACTATGGGCGATATCGTCGATACGATAGTACGCGCAGCCCAGGTTGTAGAAGACTTCGATGTCAGGACTCTGCTCAGCCAGTTCGCTATAGAGTTTGACAGCTTTCTCGTAATCGCCTTGGACATAAGCTGTATCGGCCAAAGTCTTCGTTTCGGCAGGACTTGCAGCTTGAGTCAAAACAGAGACAAGAACCAGGGAAATAACAAAAATATACCGTTTCATCGCGAAAATTCAACTTATAACCTTTTTAATTTTTCAACTTTTCACTTTTTTATCGAGGCGTTCATTCGCGTAATGACATCTGAAGCCTGCTCGTAAATCTTCTCTTTTGCAAGGTTCGCATCGGCCGTCGGAGCATATCGTGCGAACTCGCAATCGCTCAGTACGGTAATGAAGGAATCGACAACTTCCTGCTCCACGCCTTTCGATGTGAGCTTGCTGATGACGTTCTCCTTGTTGAGCTCATTGGTCGGAAGAGACAACTTGTCGCCTGCATAGCCGAGCAGAGCTCGCATCACTTCGTCGTAGAAAGCGGCATCATCCTTGGCGTGCAAGAGCTTCGAAGCCTGTTTCAGTCGGCGAGATGCCACTTTGCCTGCCTTCTTGCCCTTCACGCTCCAGGAGTTCGGATTAAGCTTCTGTTGGCGTCTCAGCCAAAGGAAAGCGGCGATGAAGGCAATGAAGAGAAGCAGATAAGTGAGCCAATATGAGGAAGTTCCGAAGAAGTCATCCTCGTCCTCAATGGTGTACTCGCCCAACTTGATGAAGCGAATGTCGTTGTTGAGCACGCTGACGTCCTCCTGTTCGCGAGAGTAAGCGACCGGCTGACCCTTTGCCTTGGCAACTGCGAGGTGGAAGGAGTCCGTCTTGACCGTGTTGTAGCGCTCCTGCTCGGGGTCGAAATAGCAGAATTCTACCGGTGGAATCGAGAATTTTCCGCCGTGACGGGGCACGACGACATAGTCGTAAGTGATGTTTCCCTTTGCTCCCGTTGCCGTGTTCTGCGTTTTGTTGTTCTCCTTGGGGTCATAGACCTCAAAGTCCTGAGGGAATCGAATGGTCGGCGCCTTCATGAGTTTCATATTGCCCTGACCAGAGACGACGAGTCGGAGGGTTGCGGCATCGTTGGCGTTCACCTGGTCGGGCGTCAGCGTGGCAGACACCGAGAACTTGCCCACGGCACCCGAGAAGTTGTCGGGCTTCGGCGTGGGGAGGGGCATGACGTCAATCTCGATGGCTGGCGCGACGATTTGCTTGCGCACCATTTGCGAGAGACTTCCGCCGCCGAAGAAGATGTCGAAGGGGTCCATCGAGTGGTTCTGCACCTCAACCTGCGTGTCGAAAGTGATGCTGGGAATCTTGATTTTGCCCGTCTTCTGCGGGAAGAGGACATATTGCTTCCAGACGGCTGTGCCGTAGTTACGGCCGTTGACGCGTTCGTACTTAAGCGACATCTGCGTGGAGCGCTCGAGTTCCTGAACGTGGCAACCGTCTATCTGAGGCATTTCGCCGGATATTTGTTGGATGTTCACCAGCGTGTAGAGCTTGTAAGTCAGCATCACGGCCTCCTGCTCGTAGATTTTCTTTCGGTTGGCCGTCACGGTCATATAGAGCTCGTTGCCGCTTATCTGACCGGAGCTGGTTGTGTTTTGTTGCTGACGCTGTTGGCGAGGATTGCCGCCTTGCTGCTGGTTTTGAGGCTGTTGACTCTGCTGCTGACTGGCCGGCAACACTTCGATGTTGGCTGTTCCGCTCTTGACGGATTTCCCATCGACCTTAATTGTGGCGGCAGGAATCTTGAGTGTTCCCTCCGCGGTAGGCACGACGGTATAGGTGAAGGTTGTGGAACTGCTCTGAGTAGTGCGGCCGTTCACCATCGAGAAATTGCTCGAGCGACTCGTGCTGGGACCGTAAAGGACGTTGAAACCCTCGAAGCTGCCAATCTGGAAGTCTTCTATCTCCTGCGTGTTGGCGACATAACTGATGCGGATTCTTTGGCCTACTTCGGCTTGGGAAGGTGCCTGAACCTTGAGCGTAACTTGCGAGAAGACAGGGCTTAGCGCAAGGAATAAGAGTGTGAATATCGTGTAAAGTCTTTTCATCTTATGGAGTCTCTTTCAACTTGACGTGGATAGTCGGAAAACGACACGTTAGTAAATCGCCAACTACACGTGTGTAAATTGCCAACTACACGTGTGTAAATTAGCAACGACACGTGCGTCGTTTGAACCCGTCACGTTTACCATTGTTTCTGAAGCTGTTTTTGCTGACGTTTTTGCTGTGCTTTCTGAATCTTTTCCTGAGTAGCTTTCTCGTCCTGCATCGCGGCATTGAGCATCTGTTCGGCGTTCTCGCGGCTCATCTGCTCGGGCTGAGGTTGTTGCTGCTGCTCGTCTTTCTTATCTTGTTCTTGTTTCTGCTGTTGCTGTTCTTGCTCTTTCTTCTCGTCCTGACCCTTGTCGTCCTTCTGCTGGTCCTGATTGTCCTGACCTCCTTGATTCTTCTTCAACTGGAAGAGACTCAGGGCGTAGTTGTAGCGCGTCTCGTCGTTCGTGGGGTCGTTTCGCAGGGAGTTCCTGTAGCAAGCTACGGCCTTGTCGAACTGCTTGGCACTTTGCAGGACGACGCCCATGTTGTGATAAATCTGAGCCAGACGCATCTTGTCCTTCTCCAATCGGGCTGCCGTCTCGTACTCCTTCATGGCGTCTTCGGCCTTGTTCTGATAGAGGAGAGCGTTTCCGAGGTTGAAGTGCGAGATGGGATTCGTGTTGTCCTTCTCGATGGCTTTCTGGTATTCGACCTGAGCTTTGTCGTAAACGCTGTCACGCATCAGGCGATTGCCGCGGCGGATATAGTCTCTGTCGGTCTGAGCCATTGCTGTCATGCTGAAAATCAACAAGAAGAGTGCGGCTGCCGGACGTCCTCTGCGGAAGAGGTTGCTGAGCCAGGTCGATTTGCTTTCCCTTTCGAGAAGGAAGACGTCGAGCAACAAAAGCAGAATGCCGATGAGGACGAAGCCCTGGAACTGCTCGTCGTATTCGCTGTAGATCTGGCTCTCCATCTTGGCTTTGGCCAGTCGGTCCACCTGCTCCGACAGCTTCTTCTGAGCCGAACTGCTGTTGTCAACGTAGATGTAGGAACCTCCTCCAGCCGTTGCTATCTCGCGACACATCTCCTCGCTCAACCTCGAAACGACCGTGTTGCCCTCGTCGTCGATGATGTATTGGCCGGTGCCGGGGATGGGAATGGGTGCGCCGCCAGGATTGCCGATGCCCAGCACATAGACGCGAACGCCTTTGGCTGCGGCTTGCTTGGCAGCCTCAACACCTCTCGCCTCGTTGTCCTCACCATCGGTTATCACGAAGATGGCTCTGGAGACGTCCTCCTGCTGAGTGAAACTGCGCATCGAGAGGTTGATGGCTTCCGCGATGTCCGTGCCCTGGACGCTCATCATCGCGGGCGAGATGGTCTCGAGGAACATCTTGGCACTCACGTAGTCGCTGGTGATGGGCAACTGCACGAAGGCCTGGCCGGCAAAGACAATCAGACCGATTTTATCGTCCCTCATGCCGTCCACCATGTTGCTGACCATCATCTTCGCCTTTTCCAAACGGTTGGGCTTCACGTCTTCGGCAAGCATCGAATTGCTGACGTCGAGCGCGATGATGGCCTCTATGCCCATGCGTTCGCGGGTATCGAGGCGGGTGCCGAACTGCGGACGGGCCAAAGCGACGATGAAGGATGCAAGGGCAAGCATCGTAATCCAGAACTTCACCTCAGGCCTCCAACGCGAGACACCAAGGAAGAGTTGCCTGGTCAGCTCAGGGTCGCCGAAGCGTTTCACCTGTTGCTTCTTCCTATATATAATATAATAATGTATAGCGGCCAGTGCCACGAGCACTAACAACAAGTACAAATATTGCGGACTTTCAAAGCGAAACATTCTTCAATTTTACAATTTGACAATTTACGATTTACTATTTATTAGTGAAGAACGAAGAGTGAAGAGTGAAGAATAATATATTCCTCTGCTCCTTAAATGTAACTCTGATTCTTCATTCTTCGTTCTTCACTCTTCACTCTTTTATGGTATGCGTTTCAATATCGTGTTCCTCAGCAGTATCTCCAGCAAGAGGCAGAGGACGCTGGCGAGCAGGAACATGCCGTAGGCTTCGTAGCGCTTGGAGTACTGCCGGACGTTCATCTTGGTCTTCTCCAGTTTGTCGATTTCCTGATAGACTTCGTGCAACTTCTGGTTGTTCGTGGCGCGATAGAACTCGCCATCAGTCTTGCGGGCAATCGTGGCAAGCGTCTTTGTGTCAATCTCCACAGGTACGTTGACGTATTGTATCTGTCCGCCAACGGGCCAAGGATAGGGAGCCGTGCCGTTTGTGCCGACGCCGATGGTATAGACGCGTATGCCGAAGCTCTTCGCGATGTCGGCTGCCGTGTTCGGACTAATCTGTCCGCAGTTGTTGGAGCCGTCCGTGAGCAGAATGATGACTTTGCTCTTCGCCTTGCTGTCCTTGAGTCGCGACAAAGCATTCGCCATACCCATGCCTATCGCAGTACCGTCCTCGATGAGACCGCGCTGTGCCATATCGACCTTCGTGCCGTTCAGCAGGTTCAGGAGAACAGCGTGGTCAACGGTCATGGGGCATTGTGTGTAGGCCTCTCCGGCAAAGAGCGTGAGGCCGATGTTGTCGTCAGGACGACCGCTGATGAACTCGAGGGCAACATTCTTGGCCGCCTCGATGCGGTTGGGCTTCAGGTCTTCGGCCAGCATACTGGTGCTGACGTCAATACAAAGCATGATGTCAATACCCTCGGTATGCTTGCTGCTCCAGCTGTTCGAGGTCTGCGGACGAGCCAAAGCAATCACAGCAAGTGCATAGCAGGCAAGCCTCAGGAGGAGCGGAAAATGCAGCAAACGTTGCCTTAGACTCTTGGGAGCCTGGAACATAGCCTCTGTGCTGCTGACGCGGATGGAAGGCGTCGAAGACTTGTACTTGAACCAATACCAAACGACGTAAGGTATCGCCAGCAGCAACAAAAGCAGATATAGTGGGTTTTCAAATGTCATAGTTCTTTTTATTGAAGATTGAAAATTGAAAATTGAAAGGTCTTTCTTCCCTATTTCAATCTTCAACAATCAATTTTCAATGTTCTTCAATTTTCAATATTCAATTTTCAATTATCTCACATTAGCAGGTCTGCCGAGCGCCATATTATCCAAGCCAGCAAAGCAACGGAGAGGACACCCAGAACTATCATTGCCACACGCATTATCTTCACTTGCGTGAGTCGCTTCTGGTCGGTCTCCTTGATGATTTCAGGTTCGGGTTTGGCATTCGGATCGATTTCTATCTTCGTTTGATTGACGTATTCTACGGCAGCGACGAGGTTCGCGTCGTTCTCGTTGATGAGGGTGCTCCACTTCGCAAACTTGACGAGGTCGGCGGTACGGAATATCTCACGCAGTTCGTCGAGCGCCTCTTCGTTGTTCTCCGAAATGAGACGTTCGATGATTTCGTTCGACGTCATCTCCATCGCGTTGAATCCGTAGCGGTCGCGGATGTAGTTCCTGAGGGTGTCGGTCAGCAGGGTGTAGTATTCCTTGCTGTCTTCCTCAGCCCACTTCCGCTCGCTCTTGATGCGCTCTATCTCTGTCATAGCGACTTGATGCGGCGGCAGCTTCTTCTTCCTGCGGATGAAGCGAACGATGGGTTTGCCGTGCTTGACGTGATACCAGAGGTATGCGATGCAAGCCAGCATCAGCAGAAACAGGAAGCCTCCCAGCGCTACCATGCGCCACTCTTCCCAGAGGAAGGGCAGCTCCATGATGTCGTTTGGCGGGAAGAACTGGTCGAGGTGGAGCGTATCGACATCGACCGTATAGACTTTCAGCGCGAGGCTCTTCGACTCGTAGCGTGTGGTATCGACCATCACCTGCATGGGCGGCAGGTAGTAGAACGCGCTGTCCCACGCCGTGATGGTGTAGGCTTGGCTGACCGTCATGCGTTTGCCGTCGTTGAGGATAGCGGTGTCGAGCTTGCCGACCTCCACGACCTCGACGTCGGGAATCAGCTCCTGTCCCTTCTTGATGTCGGGCATCCGTAGCTTCTGCTTCGTGTCGAGCGTGACAGAAAGCGTGAGGCCCGTCTGCTGACCGATGAAGAGCTGAAGCGAATCAAGCTTCACATCGACCTGCACCTGCGCCTTGGCAGACCCCCCGACCCCCTTTAGGGGGAGTAGGAAGCAAAGGAGCAAAAAGACCCCCCATCCCCCTTTAGGGGGAGAGCTTATTGTTTTCAACTTATTTCTTATTTCGCGTATCATTAATTAAATCCTTATTTATTATTCCGCCCCAAGGGAGAGAAGGGGCTTATTATTCCCCCTAAAGGGGGTTAGGGGGTCTTTCTTTTTGCAAACAGCCCTCTTAACACACTCACATAATCTTGGTCGGTCCGGACGCTGACGGCATCGACCTGGCTGCGGCTGAAGATGTCCTTGAGGCGCATCGTCTGCTGTTTCCACCATCTTGCCTGCGCATTCCTGACGGCGCTGCTGCTCGTATCGATGACTCGCTCCTGCCCTGTCTCGGCATCATGCACCTTCAGGAGTCCGATGTTGGGCAACTCGGCCACGCGCTTGTCATAGACCTGAATGGCTACGACGTCGTGCTTGTGGGCTGCGATGGAGAGGGGTTGCATGAAATGATGCTGGTCGAGGAAGTCGCTCAGCACGAAGGCGATACAGCGTCGCTTGATGGCCCGCGTCATGTACTCGAGGGCATAAGCGATGTTCGTCTGCTGGCTCTCGGGCTTGTAGTCGAGGAGTTCGCGGATGATGTATAGGATGTGCTTGCGGCCCTTCTTGGGCGGAATGAACTTCTCGATCTTGTCGGAGAAGAAGATGACGCCTATCTTATCGTTGTTCTGAATGGCAGAGAAGGCGAGCGTGGCAGCAATCTCGGTCACCATGTCGCGCTTGAACTGCTTGACGGAACCGAAGTCGAGACTGCCGCTGACGTCAACCAGCAGCATGACCGTCAGCTCGCGTTCCTCCTCGAAGACCTTGACGTAAGGCTTTCCGAAGCGAGCCGTCACGTTCCATTCGATGTCGCGAATGTCGTCGCCATACTGGTACTCGCGCACCTCGGAGAAAGTCATGCCGCGCCCCTTGAAGGCAGAGTGGTACTCGCCCGCAAAGATATTGCTGCTCAGACCACGAGTCTTAATCTCGATCTTCCTGACCTTCTTTAGAATCTCACTTGTTTCCAATTCTCGCTCTTAATTATGAATTATGAATTGAGAATTATGAATTGCTTTAGGGCACTTCCACCTTGTTTACAATCTTGCTGATGATTTCCTCGCTGACCACGTTGTTCGCCTCAGCCTCATAGGTGAGACCGATGCGGTGACGGAGCACGTCGTGAGCCACGCTGCGGACGTCTTCGGGAATGACATAGCCGCGCCTCTTGATGAAGGCAAAGGCACGGGCTGCCAGAGCCAGGTTGATGCTGGCACGGGGAGAGCCGCCGAACTCGATG
>CACXLY010000021.1 GCA_902768605.1 uncultured Bacteroidales bacterium | reverse complement strand
GCAACAGAGCGAATAAAAAAGGCTGTGATATCATTGCTGTCGGGGAAAAGCACCGAACCAAAGGTCGACGATAGTCAAGGTGCGAAAGACCACAGGCGGGGGTGTTCTCCGCCTGTATTCTTTCCAGCCTTTGACTTTCCCTTCGGCCGTCGACCTTCGGTTCAGGCTTCCATTGTGCCAACTGCTATATCATTGCCATAATTTTTATTATTAGCAGTTTAGTGTGCCTCGAGCCAGTTCGTGCCCCAGCCGCAGTCGGCGATGAGGGGGACGCTGAGCGACGCGGCACCTTGCATCTCTTCTATCACTAAGGCTTGCAACTTCTCCTTCTCTTCGGGCAGGACCGAGAAGTTGAGTTCGTCGTGCACCTGCAGTATCATCTTCGACTTCAAACCCTCCTCCTTCATGCGCCGGCTGACGCGAATCATGGCTATCTTGATGATGTCGGCCGCTGAGCCCTGTATCGGGGCATTGATGGCGTTCCTTTCTGCGTAGCCTCGTACCACGGCGTTGCCCGAGTTGATGTCCGGCAACTGGCAACGACGCTTGAAGATGGTCTCCGTGAAACCTTTCTCGCGAGCCATCGCGATGCTTTTGTCCATATATTCCCGAACGCCGGGATAGGTCTGGAAATACTCGTCGATGAGCTGTTTCGCCTCAGTCCTCGACACACCCATCCTTTCGGCGAGGCCGAAGGCGCTGATGCCGTAGATGATGCCGAAGTTGGCCGTCTTGGCCTTCCGCCGTTCGTCCGAAGTGACCTCCTCAAGCGGCTTCTTGAATATCTTTGCCGCCGTTGCCTGATGGATATCGTTGCCCTGCAGGAAGGCCTCAATGAGGTTCTCGTCCTTGCTGAGGTGCGCCATGATGCGCAGCTCGATTTGGCTGTAGTCGGCGCTGAAGAAAAGCTGTCCCGGATAGGGGATGAAGGCCTTGCGCACCTCTTTTCCCTGGGCGTCGCGAACCGGGATGTTCTGCAGGTTGGGGTTCGACGAAGACAGACGGCCCGTGGCTGTAACTGTCTGATTGAACGACGTATGTATGTGTCCCGTCTTAGGATTGATGAGCTGCGGCAGGGCGTCGATGTAGGTGCCCAGCAGCTTCTTCAGTCCCCTGTAGTCGAGTATCTTGCCTACAATCGGGTGCTTCCGCCTCAGCCCCTCAAGCACCTCCTCGTTCGTGACGTATTGTCCCGTCTTCGTCTTCTTGGCTTTTGAGTCGAGCTTGAGCGTGTCGAAGAGCACCTCGCCCACCTGCTTCGGACTGCTTATATTGAAGTTCAGTCCGGCCAGGCTGTGTATCTCCTGTTCGAGAGCCAGCATCTGCTCGGTGAAGAGCCTGCTTGTCTCCTTAAGCCCCTCGGTATCAATCATCACCCCTGCCTCTTCCATCTCGGCGAGGACAGGCATAAGCGGCATTTCGATGTCCGTGAAGAGGCTCCACAGATCCTCTTTCCGAAGCTCTTCCTCAAGGCGAGGCATGAGCTCGCAGACGTCCTTGCAGGCATAGATGGACAGCAGATAGTCCAGATAGTGGCGCATCTCGGGGTGCAGCAGGTAGTGGGCTATCTCGGTGTCGAACATGGGAAGTTCCGTCAGATGCTGTGCCTTGAGCTCCTTCCAATGCGCTTTGAGGTTGTGGCCGATGACGGCGCCATCCTTCACGACAAACGGCTCGGGCTGGCTAGTTTTACTAGTTTCATTAGTTAGACTAGTTTTACTAGTCAGACTAGTTTCGCTGGACTGGCTGAAGAGGTCGAGCTGCTGAGGCTGTTTCTCTTTTTTCTTAGTTTCGGGAGCTGCTGCGAAGAGGTCGAGCTGCGTGGAGCCGTCGTTGTTCTTGGCGGGTTGGCTCTCCTCCTCCTCGGGAGAGGCTGGGAGGGGGCTTCTTTTATTCAGCAGTTGGCGGAACTCGAGGCGCTTGAAAAGTTCCTGCAGCTTGTCTCTGTCGGGCTCGCGAAGCTGCAGAAGGTCCATGTCGAGGCTGATGGGGACGGCTTGATTGATAGTCGCCAGCCACTTGCTCTGCTTGATTTTCTCGACGTTCGCCTCAATCTTTTCCTTCAGCGCGCCCTTCAGTTTGTCCGTCGATGCCAGCAGATTCTCGATGCTTCCGAACTCCTCGATGAGCTTCTGCGCCGTCTTCTCCCCCACTCCGGGACAGCCGGGAATGTTATCGACGGCATCGCCCATCAGTCCCAGCATGTCGATGACTTGCAGGGGCGACTCGAGTCCCCACTTCCTCTTTACCTCCTCCGGGCCCAGTATCTCGGCCTCGCTGTTCTTCCCCATCGGCGGACGATACATCTTGACGCGCTCCGTGACGAGCTGTCCGAAGTCCTTGTCGGGCGTCATCATAAAGGTTTCGATGCCTTTCAGGTCAGCCTGATGCGCGAGGGTTCCGATGACGTCGTCCGCCTCATAACCAGGCACTTCGAGCACGGGGATGTGATAGGCTGCCAGAATCTCCTTGATGATGGGCACGGCAAACCTGATGGCCTCGGGCGTCTCCTCGCGCTGCGCCTTGTACTCGGGGAAGGCTTCGTGGCGGAATGTACCGCCGTGCGGGTCGAAGGCAACGCCCAGGTGCGTCGGACCGCCCTTGCTGATGACCTCCTCCAGCGTGTTGACAAAGCCGAGGATGGCCGACGTGTTTTCGCCCTTCGAGTTTATGCGCGGGTTCTTTATAAAGGCATAATAAGCACGATAAATCAGTGCGTAAGCATCAAGTAAATAGAGTTTCTGCATCAATCAATATATGTTGAAAAGTTGAAAAGTTGAAAAATTAAAAAGGTTGTCAGTGCAAAGTTACGAAATAATTCTCAATTCTTCTTTCATTTTAACCCTTTAACTTTTCAACTTTTCAACTTTTCTTTGTACCTTTGCACTCTAAAGATGAGATAAATGGACGTACTCGATAAGATAAAGGCACCTGTTGCGGCAGAATTGGAACAATTTGGCGAGGCATTCCGCAAAACGCTCTTCAGCGACAACCCATTGCTCGAGAAGGCCGTAGAACACTTGCTCAAAGGTCCCGGCAAGCAGATTCGTCCGCTGCTGGTCCTGCTGTCGGCGCGCATGGTGGGCAAGGTGAGCGACAAGGTCATTCAGGTTGCTTTGGCGATGGAGATGCTGCACACGGCCTCCCTTGTGCACGACGATGTGGTGGACGAAAGCGACCGCCGGCGCGGGCTGCCTTCGCTGAACGCTTTCCTCAGCAACCAAGTGGCCGTTCTTGCCGGTGACTTCATCCTCAGTAAAGCACTTGAATGTGCTGCCCGGACGCAGGATGTGCGGGTGGTTCACTACATATCGCAGGTCGGGCAGGCGCTTGCCGACGGCGAACTGCTGCAGCTTGACAGCAAGGATTCCGACGTGCTGTCCGAGGCCGCTTACTTCGATGTCATCAGCCGCAAGACGGCCAGCCTGTTCTCTGTCTGTGCCCGTTTGGGTGCTTTGGCAGCAGGCGGCAGCGATGCAGAAGCGGAGCGCCTGGCACAGTTCGGCAAGCTGATCGGCATCTGCTTCCAGCTTCGCGACGATGTGTTCGATTACGGCACGACCGAGGTGGGCAAGCCGCTTGGCAACGATATGAGGGAGGGCAAGCTCACGCTACCTGCCATCTATGCCGTCAAGTATGGCGAAGACGCGTCGATGCGCGAGCTGGCCATGAAGGTGCGCCGTCGCGAAGCCTCTGCCGACGAGATTCAGAAACTCATAGATTACTCGATAAGCGGCGGCGGACTGGAGTATGCGCAGTGGCACATGAAAGACATGCAGGGCATGGCCGACGGACTTATCGACGACACGCGCGACGCTGCCGTGACCGAATCCCTGCATCTCCTCGCCTCCTTTGTTGCGGAGCGCGTCTTCTGATTTCTTTTTACCCGCGTCTTTCCAAATACGGGAGAGTGTACGGACGGCGGTAGTCGTAGTAGTAGAGGCGGTGTGCGAAGGCTTCCTTGTCGCCTTCGAAGGTCAGCGTTGCCGGGTTCCAATGCACGGGACGCTTCAGTTCGCGGGCTATGTTGAACAGGCAGCAGAGCGTGTTTGTGCTGCAACCGTACTCGACGGGTGCTATCGGGTCTTTGTGTCCGCGGATGGCATCGATGAAGTTCTGCATGTGTGGCGCGCTGACTTCGTACTGTCCGGCGGCAATGGTCTCCTGCTGCTTCTTCAGCTTGTTGCTGTCGGAGCACTCGATGTAGCCGCGTGTCACCTTCAGCCAGCCGTTGTCGCCGATGAACCTGATGCCTTTTGCCTCCTTGTCGTCGGTGAACGGACGTTCCTGCATGACGATGCCGTTGGCGTACTTCATCGTAGCATATTCAGCACCATTATAGCCTTTCGGGATGAACTCCACGGGCCCCAAGCCGTCCATGCCGATGGCAGCCTGCGCGATGTCGTACATGTGAGCGCCCCAGTCGGCAGGATAGCCGTTGCCGGTCTCCTCGTACCAGCGCCATGCTCCCCATAGCGTCTCGTTCTTCTCGGGGTCGAGCGTGACAACGGGGCAGATGTCGGGATGATAGTGTATCTTAGGATTGTTGAGCGGACCGAGCCAGAGGTCGAAGTTCAGGTTCTCGGGGACGGGCATCTCGGGCAGGTCGAAAGGCTTGGGCGGCTCGCCCACACGGACGTGGATCTCCTTGATGTCGCCGATGCCACCATTGCGGACAAGTGCGATGGCCGTCTGGAATTCCGAGCTGCTGCGCTGCTGGCTACCCATCTGCAAGATGCGGTTGTTGGCCCGCACAGCACGCTGCACGGCCAGTCCCTCCGTGATGGTGTATGCCAAGGGCTTCTGCACATAGACATCCTTCCCGGCCTGCAGCGAATGGATGGCCACGAGGGCGTGCCAGTGGTCGGGCGTCGCTATCTCTATGGCATCGATATCCTTGCGCTTGAGCAACTTCTCGTAGCGCTCGTACATGTCGCAACGTTCGGCCATTCCCTTCTCTTTCTGCCACTTCGTCACATAGCGGCGGAAGCGTTCGCGCTTGATGCTGTCCACGTCGCAACAGGCTGCGACCTCGACGCCCGGACATGCTGCGAAGCTGCGGAAGTCGCTGCAACCCTGCTGGCCCAGCCCTACAAAGCCGAGCACCACTCGGTCGCTCGGGGCAACGCGCACGCCGTCGATGGTGAAGCTTGGCAGTATCATGAAACCTGCCAAACCTGTGCCGGCAGCGGCCAAGAATTGCCTGCGCGACATTGACTTCTTCTCTTTCTGATTTGTTTCGATTGCTTTCTTGTTCATAGTGGATAAGGTTAAAAAGTTGTGCTTTCGTGATGCAAAACTAAACAAAAAAGCGCACTTTTCCAACAAAATCAGAAAATAAGTGTAACTTTGCGGCAAGAAATGTCATTGCTTTGCAAAGAATGAAGGAGACAACAGGCCGTTTTGCACCGTCGCCGACGGGACGCATGCACCTTGGCAACGTGTTCTGCGCTCTGCTCTCGTGGCTTTCTGCGAAGAGCAAGGGCGGAGCGTGGCGACTGCGCATCGAGGACATCGACCCAGACCGCTCGCGCCGCGACTTTGCCTTGCAGTTGATGGACGACTTGCAATGGCTCGGCCTGCCCTGGGACGGCGAGGTGGTGTGGCAGAGCCAGCGCTCGGATATCTACGAGCACTACCTGAAGTTGCTGGACGACGCGGGCCTCACCTACCCCTGCTACTGCACGCGAGCCGACATCATGGCGACGCAGGCTCCGCACGAAACGGACGGCCGCATCGTCTATGCCGGCACCTGCCGCCCAAAGAATCTTTCTAGACTTTCTAGACTTTCTAGATCTTCTAGACTTTCTAGACCTTCTAGTCTTTCTAGTTTATCTAGTCTATCTAGTCCTTCTAGTCCTTCTAGTTCTTCTAGAAACTCCCCTGCTGCCATTCGCCTCCTTGTGCCGGACGAGGTCATCGCTTTCACCGACGGACACTATGGCAGGCAAGAGGTGAACCTGGCGAAGCATTGCGGCGACTACATCCTGCGGCGCAAGGACGGAGCGTGGGCTTATCAGCTGGCCGTCGTGGTCGATGATGCTCTGATGGGCGTCACGGAAATTGTCCGCGGACGCGACCTCCTCCTGAGCACGCCCCAGCAGATTCACTTGCACCAGACCATTGCGTCATTTTCACCTTTTCACCCTTTCACCTTTTCACCTTTTTATTATCATCATCCTCTTCTCATAAACGAAAACGGCCAACGCCTCTGCAAGCGAGACAAGTCGCTCGACCTGTCCGTCCTTCGCGAAAAGCATAAAAATCCCGATGAAATCGTTGGTTTTCTTGCCTGCCTTGCCGGCATAATCCCCGCACCGGCACCTGCAAAGCCGCAGGACCTCTTGCCGCTGTTCGACTGGCAAAAGATCCCGACCGACGATATCATTTGTCAAAACCAATAAAATGCAGGGCGACGACAGCACGTTCACCACGAACATAGCAAACTACTAACGTGTCGTTGGCAAACTACTAACGTGTCGTTGGCGATTTACTAACGTGTCGTTCTACATCTCCACTTCCGTGACGATGCGGCCGTCGCTGAGATTGACGATGCGCTGGGCGTAGCTGGCATCGCGCTGGGAGTGCGTCACCATGACGATGGTAGCGCCTTCGTCGTGCAACTGGCTGAGCAGGTCCATCACCTCGCGACCGTTCTTCGAGTCGAGGTTGCCCGTCGGCTCGTCGGCAAGGATGAGCTTGGGACGCGAGACGACGGCGCGGGCGATGGCGACGCGCTGCTGCTGACCGCCGCTGAGCTGCCGCGGGAAGTGCTTGGCGCGGTGGCTGATGTCCATGCGTCGCATGGCTTCCTCTACACGCTTGCGGCGCTCGGCCTTCGGCATCCGCATGTAGAGCAGCGGCAGTTCGATGTTCTCCTCTACGCTGAGGTCGTCGATGAGGTTGAAGCTTTGGAAGACGAAGCCGATGAGTCCCTTGCGCAGTCGGTCGCGCTCGGGTTCGCTGAGAGGCGTCACGTCCTGTCCGCCGAGCAGATACTGTCCGCCCGTCGGGGCATCGAGGAGTCCGAGGATGTTCAGCAATGTTGACTTTCCGCAGCCGCTGGGGCCCATGATGGCGACGAACTCGCCTTCGTTAATCTCAAGGTTCACGCCGGCAAGGGCGATGGTGCGCACCTCTTCTGTAGTAAAAGCGCGCTGGAGGTTGATAGTCTTAATCATAACTTTTTTTGGTTTTTGGGGGAGTTAAAGAAGTTAAAGAAGTTAGCGAGCTGTGCTCGCTTGGGAAGTTAAAGGACAATAGTTCTGCCGCTTGAAACCCAGCATTATGACTTCAGCATACCAAAGTATTGTCCTTTAACTTCTTTAACTTCATTATCTCCTTTAACTTCCCGATAATTCATATTGCTTAGTTCTCCTTCAACACCTTATACGGTTTGATTCTTGTTGCCTTCCATACTTGTTGCCAGAGCGTGAGGGCGCAGAGTAGCAGGACGATGGCGATGCTCACGAGCGGAATCCACCAGGCGAACGAGGTGCGGATGGTGTAGCTGGCCATGAGGCGATGGATGGCAAGCAAGCTGACG
The DNA here is from genome assembly GCA_902768605.1 of uncultured Bacteroidales bacterium. The sequence continues at coordinate 25,945 of CACXLY010000021.1, read as the reverse complement.
GGTAGCGAGGCGACGGCAGCAATGCCGAAGACGATAAGGTAGCGGCGCGAGAGCAGCAAGGCGATGTCGAGGAACGTAGCACCGTTGACCTTACGAAGCGCTATCTCGCGGTAGCGGCGGCGCACGTCGAACATCATCAGGCCAAGCACGCCGAGGCACGTCACGGCAATCGCTAAGAGCGAGAACGTCACGAAGATGCGGGCCGTGCGCTGATCCTCCTTATAGAGTGCCTTGCGCTGGTCTTCCACCCATTGATAGGTCAGTTCGTTGGTGCCAAAGAGTTCGTGAACGAGGTCGCGCAGATAGGTGATGGCATCTTCTTCATGACCTTCTGCGATGTCCATCAGCAGGTACTGCCCCTCGAAGCCGAAGATGGAGTACTTTACGATTTCGGAGTAGTCGTACAGATAGACCGTAGGCATGAGTGGCTCGGACTGACGACCGGGATGGAAGTCGCGTAGCACACCCACTATCTCGAAGGGCGGGTTGGTGTTCATATCGAGGCCGTTCGACCCCCAGATGCGTCTGGGGAACTGCACTTTAAAGTCATGGAAGTCCTTGACTTCCAATTGTCGGATGAACGTCTCGTTGACCATGCAGAGATATTGTGCGTAGTGGTCGATGCTGTCGTTGAACGTACGTCCAGCTACGCCTTGAATGCCATAGATTTCCATTGCCTTGGGATTAATCCAGATGAGGTTGACTTTGTATCTCCCATTGATTTCGTTCTCAGGACGTGGACCTAAGAGATGTGAGTCGTTGCAGTATGTCTTGATGTAGGGGCATGCTGCCAGGCGTTGCTGGATGACGTCGCGGTTGCTGGCCGACCTGGCCAAATGCGCCTCCCATTCCTCTGACGACCACGATTCCCTGTTCTCGCGCGGTTGCAGTAGCACGCTCAGCAAGCCCTTGGTGCGGAAGCCCGGGTCGGTGGTCATCATCACATGCAGTTGTCGCATGAAGTAGAGACCGACGTTCAGCAGGGCAAGGGAGATGAAGAACTGGAGGCCTACCCCGACCTCTTCACGGATTGAATGTAATGATTGGGATGGCATAAGGCTTGTTATAAAGGGCAGGCCAAAAACAATGAACAACGTTAGACCCACGTCGAACTTCCACTGTGACAATACATCTATATTATAATAGGTGACGAGTAGCGGCTCTGTCAGCTCCACCACTGTCCATACGCCAATCATGGTGAGGACGGCAATTAGGAACGTCTCGGCATAGAGCTGGCAGAAGATGTCCCAACGCGATGCACCGAACAGGCGGCGCACGTGCAGCTCGTGCCTACGGTGAGCGCGCATCACGGCGAAGAGATTGACGAAGTTGAACAAGCCCACAAACAGCAGGAGCATGTCCACGAAGAGGAGCATCCATAGGTGTGAGGAAGAACTTTTTCTTTGGGCAGACTTGATGCCATTTATGTCATATCCCCACCATGATCGATTGCTCAACTCACTATAAGGAAGAAGGATGAACTTAACGGGATGCTTGCCGTAGAGCGACATTTCCTGATAGGGCTGCCGCTCGTTGTAGGCGTTCGCGTCGGCTCCCTCATGCAGTAGCACGAGGCACACCGAATAGGAATTGCTGAGCACTGGCTCTTTGTGGAACTGAATGATGTCGAAACGAAGGGTGCTCTTGGTGGAAGGCTGACGATAAACTGCCTGAATGGTGTGCGGCGTGCCGTCCTCGATGGGAATGCTCTTGCCTACGACACTCTCGGTAGGAAACAAGCGTCGAGCCAATTCCTCGCTGACCATGCATTGGCCGTCGGCAGTCAGCCGTCGGACACCTTCCACTACATCTACAGGATAAATTTGGAAGAAGGTGCTGTCCTCCACAGTGATTGCGGCGGGATAGAAGACTTCCTTTCCCTCTTGGGCGATGGGGAATCCCTTGCGGAGTTCTATGTCGCAGTAAGCCTCAATCTCGCTCTGTCCTTCTACGGGAGAAATAAAGTCGGCTTCGTCGTTTGGATCGTAGCTCATGGCAAGGTTATTTTCATCTGCAGGTCTGTCCTTGTATTGAGTGAAGAGGACATACGTACGGTCGAGCGCAGGCATGAAATGGTCGATGGTCCACTCCTGATAGAGGTAGCGGCTGATGATGACGGTGCCGCTAAGACTGATGATAAGGCCCAGCAGGGAGAGGGCTGTGTAGCCCTTCATGCGGGAAATGAGTCGGAATGCTTGTTTCATATTTAGTTCTCCTTCAATACTTCGTAGGGTTTGATGCGTGTTGCCTTCCACACTTGCTGCCAGAGCGTGAGGGCGCAGAGCAGCAGCACGATGGCGATGCTCACGAGCGGAATCCACCAGGCGATGGTGGCGTGGATGGTATAGTAGCGCGTTATCAGTTGGTGCAGGCCGACGAGTGAGACGGGAATGCTGACGGCAGCGGCGACAGCCAATATAATAAGGTAGCGACGCGAGAGCAGCAGGGCGATGTCGCGGAACGTGGCGCCGTTGACCTTGCGGAGTGCTATCTCGCGATAGCGGCGGCGCACGTCGAACATCATCAGGCCAAGCACGCCGAGGCACGTCACGGCGATGGCCAGCAGCGAGAAGGTGAAGAAGATGCGTGCCGTGCGACGGTCCTCCTCGTAGAGGCTGGCTACATCATCTTTGAGCCAATGATAAGGCAATTCCTCCACATGGAAGATTTCGCGCGACGTCTTCTGTATGTATTCAATAGCTTCCTTCTCATGCCCGGGCATAACTTCGACCGCTACCTCAGAACCATTCAGTCTGTCAGGTTCTTCCTTACGATAAGCAAAGAACATGCCGGGTTGAGGTTCGGATAGTTTGCCAGGATGGTAATCGCGTATTACACCCACTATCTCGTAGGGCACGAGCGGTTGTTCATCGGGCATCCTGCCAGTCGTGTAGTCAAAAATCCACCACAGACGCCTTGCAGGCAGAACCGTCTCTTTCTCAATGTCCTTGATGCCCAGTTGTCGGATAGCTGTTTCGTTCAGGAGGCAGCGATATTGTTCTCTGGTGTCCAGTGTGTCGTTGAAAGCCCGACCCTGAACGACTTCCAGACCGTACATCTCCATCTGCTGCGGGCTTATGCTTTGGTATTCAAGCGAGACATTATTGACCGACAACTCGTTACCCATTTTATAAATGTATCCTGAGGAGCAAAAGCTTTTGATATGCGGGCATGCCGTCAGGCGGTCGTTCAGTAGCTTGCTGTCGTTCTTCATTGTTTCGAACCAATCCATAGTGGGCCCGCCGCTTCCCGTCCATGTTCGTGAAGGATAGGGTGTACAGTTCAGGATATTCTCGGTATGGTAGCCAGGGTCGCTGCCCATCATGAAGTGCAGTTGCCGCATCAGGTAGAGGCTTACGGTGATGAGGGTGATGGATATGAAGTATTGGAGGAAAAGGAAAGACCTTGCCCCAGCCTTGCCCAACCTTCCTACGATTGCTATAAGAGGCAATATAAATATGATTGAGAGTGACAGCGTCGTGTCGAAGAGGGGCATGCTCATCTGCTCAATGCTGAACCAGTCCTTCATGTGCGGCGTAATCAGCTCGACGACCATCCACACACCAAGCATGGCAAGAGCGCTGATGAGCAGGTTCTCCATGTAGAGCATCGAGAATATGTCGAGGCGCGAGGCACCGAAGAGGCGGCGCACCTCCAGCTCGTGGCGGCGGTGGCTGCGCATCACGGCAAAGAGGTTCAGGAAGTTGAAGATGCCGACGAGGAAGAGCAGGACGGCGACGGCGAAGAGCATCCACAGGTATTTGGGCGAGCTGACACTCCTAACGGTAACGTCTTTTTCGCCCCAGAACTGTGAAAGCACCCCTTCGTATGGAGCCAACTGAAAACGCAGTGTACGCCCCTCCATTTCAAATACGTTGGGAGTCTGAATGGGTTGGCGTTTGTTGTAGGTCTTCACGCTGGCCCCTGGGTGAAGTCTGACCATATAGAAGACACTGCCCTGATTATTGTAGGCATATTCTGCTTCGTACTCTACATAGTCGAAGTTCAGCGAAAGCTTCGAGGCGGGTTTCCGAAAGACGCCGATAACAGTGCGCAGTTGTCCGTTGTCCGTCGTCAGGGTCTGCCCAACAGCCTCCCCCTCGGGAAAGAGCCGTGCAGCCAGTTCTTCGCTGATGATGGCATCCCCTTCGTGGCGCAATACCAACGTGCCAGCCACAGCCTTCAGGGGGAAGAACCTGTGGAACATGCTGTCAGCCTTCAAGGCCAGCGGCTTCAGCATCTCTCCTTCATCCAGTTTCAATTGCAGCCTCGTGTAGGTGCTTACATACGAGAAATACTCTATCTCGTTCTGTCCGTCCAAAGGCGACTGGAGTTCTGCACGCCCGAGAAAGCTTTTATAGAACATTGCCGGGAAAGGATTATCACCAGATCTTTCTTCCATCAATACATACGTCCTGTCGAGGTCGGGCATCCAGTGGTCGATAGTCCATTCCTGGTGCAGGTAGCGAGCGATGATGACGGTGCCGCTGAGCGAGATGATGAGGCCCAGCAGGGAGAGGGCTGTGTAGCCCTTCATGCGGGAGATGATTCGGAATGCTTGTTTCATGTTCTTTTAGTTGACGAGTTGACAAGTTGTTTCACCTTTCTTACTATCAAGAACCGTGCCAAAAGGAGCAACACAATGATTCTCGGTAAGATGCACTGGTCTGTGCTTTTTGAGATGATGTGCGCTATCGCTCAGGAGCGTGCGGAAATGCACGGCTTTCACAGCTTGATGGTGAAGGTGGTGCCGCGGCCTTCCTCGCTGTCGATGGTGATGCTGCCGCCGTGCTTGAGGATAATCTGTCGGCAGAGACTGAGGCCGATGCCGGTGCCGCTGGGCTTGGTGGTGAAGAAAGGAATGAAGGCTTGTTCGAGGGTGTCGGGCGACATGCCGCAGCCGTTGTCGCGGACACAGATAACAGACCCTCCCCAGCCCTCCCTTAAAGGGAGGGAGTTAGAGAGTGTCTTGGAGGCCGTAAGCTCCACCTCCGTGGCGCCGCTCTCGTAGGCATTCTTGATGAGATTGATAAGCACCTGCTCCAACTGGGCGCGGTCGGCATAAAGAAGAGCAGACCCAGCAGACCCTCCCCGGCCCTCCCTTAAAGGGGATACTTTCTCCCTCCCTTTAAGGGAGGGTTGGGGTGGGTCTTCCTCCCCCTTTAAGGGGGAGTTAGAGGGGGTCTTTAGTTTTGGGAAGAGGGCTTTTAGGTGGGCGAAGAGGTCAGCGACGGGGAAGGTCGTGCGCTCGGGTGCCTTGATACGCGTCAGCTGTCGGTAGCTTTCCACGAAGTCGAGCAGAGAATGGCAGCGGCGGTTGATGACGGAGGCCCCCTCCTGTCCTTCGCCTTGAGGGAGGGATTCTGCCAATGTCTCGCTGATGGAGATGATGGGCGTCAGTGAGTTCATAATCTCGTGGGTCAGCACGCGGATGAGCTGTTGCCAGGCCTCCATCTCCTGCCGCTGCATCAGCATCGAGACGTCCTTCAGCGCTACGATAAGCCGCCGCTTGCCGTCGATGCGCAGCATGACGGTGGAGAGGGCACAGCCGTCCACCACCTCCTTGTGTTCGGCGATGGCCGAGAGGATATGGGGAGGCAAAAGCCCCCTCCCGACCTCCCCCGAGGGGGAGGAGTATTGTGTCGCCGCATGGTTCATCCAGTCGATGCGTCCGTCCGTGGAGCAGACGAAGAGGGCGGTATCGACGTTCTCCGTCAGCTGCCGCAGGTATTGCAGCTGCCGCTCGGCCTCGGCCAGGCGGGCATGCAGCCGCTCGCTCTCCTTCTCCGTCTCGCGATAGGCATAGAGCAGGCGGCCGATGCGTCCATAGAGCGAGAGACACAGCCACAGCAGCGCCACGCCCAGCGCGACGGACGGCCATAGCAGGTGCGCGTGGATGCTGAGGGCCAAGGCCGCCATCAAGCTGACAAGCCCCACTATATATAATATGTATGTCTTCATTTGCTTAGCTTTCTATAGAGTGCAAATCGTGTGATGCCCAGCAGCTCGGCGGCCCGGCTGACGTTGCCGCCGGCAATCAGCATGGCGCGCTCTATGGCTTCCTGCTCCAGGCGTTCCAGGTTCAGCGTCTGCATCTGGGCGTTGCGGCGCGTCGCCTCCTGCAGAATGAAGTCCTGAGCGCAGAGCGTCGTCCCTTTGCTGAGGAGCACGGCGCGCTCCACGGCATGCATCAGCTCGCGCACGTTGCCCGGCCACGTATGCTTCAGCAGCCGCTGGCGGGCATCGCGGCCCAGGCTCATCGACGCCTTGCCGTATTTCTTCGTGTAGATGCGCAGGAAGTGTTCCGCCAGCAGGATGATGTCCTCGCCTCGCTCGCGCAGCGGCGGGATGGTGAGCTCGATGGTGTTGATGCGGTAGAGCAAGTCCTCACGGAAGCGTCCCTCTGAGACCTCGGCATATATGTCGGCATTGGTGGCACAGATGAGGCGGACGTCGATGGGCGTGGCCTGCGTGCTGCCGAGGCGCGAGATTTCCCTTCGCTCCAGTGCTGCCAGCAGCTTTGCCTGCAGGGGCAGCGGCAGGTTGCCTATCTCGTCGAGAAAGAGTGTGCCGCCGCTGGCCGTCTCCATGCGGCCCGCCTTCGACTTGCGGGCATCGGTGAAGGCACCCTTCTCGTAGCCAAAGAGTTCGCTCTCGAAGAGCTGTTCCGGCACGCTGCCGAGGTCGATGCTGACGAAGGGCTTCGTAGCCCGACGGGAGAGGGCACAGAGTCGGCGGGCGATGACGTCCTTGCCCGTGCCGTTCTCGCCGAGGATGAGCACGTTGGCATCCGTGGGCGCCACCTGAGCCACTGTCTGCAGCACTCGGCGCATGATGGGACTCTCGCCGATGATGGTCGGGGCAGCCGTTGCTCCGAAGGGCGATGCCGCCACCTCCATGCGTTGCTCCAGAAGGCGGCTTCTGTGGCGTTCCCTGCTCAGCTCGATGCCGCTGGAGAGCGTTGCCAGCAGCTTTGCATTGTTCCAAGGCTTCGTGATGAAGTCCGTGGCGCCGCTCTTCAGCGCCCGCACCGCCTTGTCGGCATCGGCGTAGGCCGTCATGAGTATGACCACGGCCTGCGGGTCGCGATGCAGGATATGCTCCAGCCACTCGAAGCCCTCTTCGCCGCTGATGGCGTCGCGTGTGAAATTCATGTCGAGCAGCACCACGTCGGGCTGCAGGCTGTCGTAGAACCTGTCGATTTGCTCAGGCTGCTTCGTCACGCGGATGTCCTCCACCCTCGGCTTCAGCAGCAGGTTCAGCGCAAAGAGAATGTCCTCGTTGTCGTCGATGACGAGCACCTTGCCTTTCTTTTCTTCCATATTTGTTCCTGTTTTAGGTGAAAAGGTGAAAGGCAAAGGCTTCTATAACCTATAACCCATAACCTATAACCCATAACCTCGTTTCCGATTGCAAAGATAGACATTTCCCTCCACACTGCCCTACCCTACTCCTCTTTTTCTTCGAGACGACCCTCTTTTTGTGCGATAACGCACATCTCTGTGCGGAAGTGCACGCCCCGAGATGCCTGCGCATGGCGCTTTTGTCCCCAGTATCAATAAGATAAGCGCTTGGCACGCATCTTGTCGTATGGAAGGTATGAAGACGCCAACCATTATCCTATTTCTCTTCGTGCTCGCGGAGGCGTGGTCAATGCCTGCGGACACGTTGCATCTCACACTTGCCGAGGCGGTGAGGCTGGCTCAGCAGCAGTCGGCGGATGCCCTGGCAGCACGTCACTCTCTGGAGTCGGCCGAGTGGAGCTTCCGCTACTACAAGGCCAACTACTTGCCGGCACTCTCTCTCACCAGTTCGCCCATGCTGAACAGGCAGGTGAGCAGCATCACGCAGCCCGATGGTACCAATGTTTTTGTGCGGCAAAACCAGTTGAGCACCGACCTGTCAATTGACATCAGCCAAAACGTATGGCTCACCGGAGGCACGTTCTTCGTGCGCAGCAACCTGTATCGTCAGGATGAATTCGAGCAGGGGACGCACAGCTACAGCAGCGTGCCGTTCTCCATCGGCTACAGGCAAAGCCTCTTCGGCCACAACAGCTTGCGATGGGCACGGCGTACAGAGCCTTTGCGCCACCGAATAGCACGCAAGCAGTATGCCGAGACGATGGAGCTCGTAGCTTCGCGAGCCAGCATCTACTTCTTCACGCTCGCTTCTGCGCAGACCAATCTCGACATCGCGCGGCAGAACTATGCCGTCAGCGACACGCTCCACAGCTATGCGCGGCATCGCTACGAGCGGGGCGGCATCACGGAGAACGAGATGCTTCAGCTGGAGGTAAACAAGCTGAGCGAGGAGACGAACAGCCTGAACGCGGAGGCCGACGTGGAGGATGCCATGCTGATGCTGCGCTCCTACCTCGGCATCAAGGAGGACGTGGTGCTCTCCGTCGTGCCCGACACGCTTATCCACGCCGTGACGCTGGATGCCGACGAGGTGCTGGAGCTGGCTCTCAGGAACAATCCCGACCCGGAGCGACTGCAGCTGAACATCGAGGAGAGCAAGAGCGCGCTGTCCGCTGCCAAGGCCAGTCGCGGCCTGAAGGCTGACCTCTATGTGCAGTTCGGCCTTTCGCAGACGGGCTCGACGGTGCCGGAGGCCTACAAGCGACCCCTCAACCAGCAGTATGTGAGCCTTTCCCTCTCGCTTCCGCTGCTCGACTGGGGCAGGGGCAAAGGGCAGGTGCGCGTGGCGAAGTCGCGTCTCGAGCTGACGCAAACGCAGAGCGAGCAGGCCATGCAGGAGTTCCGGCTCAACGTGCTGAAGATGGTCAAGCAGTACAACCTGCAGGCCTATCGCGTAAAGATTGCCTACCGGACGCAGGAGACGGCGCTTCGGCGCTACGACGTTGCCCGCTGGCTCTACCTCCAGGGACGCACCAGCCTGCTGGAGCTCAGCACAAGCATCAGCGAGAAGGACAACGCACAGCGCGCCTTCATAAGCGCTCTGCAGACTTACTGGAGCCTTTACTACGGGCTGAGAAGCATGATGTTGGACAATAAATAACATATAACAAAAGGATATGGATATAAAGCTACCGAAGAAACCTTGGTACGTCAGGTACCGCATATATTTGTTGGGAGGCGCAGTGCTTGCCGCTCTGATAGCCTACGCCATCGCTCTGCAACTGCAACCGAAGACGTTGCGGGTCAGCATCGATGCCGAACAGATAGCCGTGGTCTGCGACAGCGACTTCCTCGAATACGTTGATGTGAACGGACTGGTCTGCCCCGTCACGTCGATGCGTGTGACTGCCGCGGAGGGCGGGACCGTGGAGCGCATCTGCTGCCAAAGCGGCGACCTGCTGAGGCGAGGTGACACAATCCTTGTGCTTTCCAATCCGAAGGTGCTGGAGGAGATTGCCGTCGAGCGCCGCAACTACGAGCTCAGCCGGATGCAACACCGCAAGCAACTCATTGAGATGCAGCAGAAGAGCATCACCCTCCGGCAGCAAGCCCTGCAGGCTGACTTTGAGCTGAATAAGATGAAAGGAAGCTTCGAGTTGGAAAAGGAGGAGGCGCGCATGGGGGTGAAGAGTCAGGCGCAGCTGGAAGTGGCACGCGAGGAGTACGAGTACAACAGCCGGCGCACGCAGCTGACCATTGAGAGCCTGCGCCACGACTCGGTGCTCAACGTCATCGGCCGTCAGCTCATCGAACAGCAGATGTCGATGGAAACGCAGAAACTCGAGAGCAGCAACGCCCGCCGGGCAGCCCTCGTCGTCCTCGCCCCTACTGACGGACAGATTTCCGGCCTGACGGCCATCGTCGGCGGACAGGTGGCAGCGGGCGAGCTTGTGGGCGAGATTGGCGTGCTGACTGATTACAAGGTCACGGCTCGCCTGAACGAATACTACATCGACCGCATACAAAGCGGACAGCCAGCCACGGCGTTCAACAAGGGACAGCGCTACGACCTGCAGGTCGGCCGCATCACACCGCAGGTGCAGGACCACTCGTTTGCCATCGAGCTGAATGGGCTTCCCTCCGGCGAAAGCGGAGGAGCCGCGCTTCGACCTGGCCTGACCCTCCGCCTGAAGATAGAACTCGGGCAGTCGGAGCGCAGACTTATCGTCCCGCGAGGCAGCTTCTACGCTCAGACCAGCGGACAGTGGATAATTCGCGTCGATGGGAAAAAGCAGCGCGCACGCCGCATCCCCATTCGTCTCGGGCGTCAGAATGCCGAATACTACGAGGTGATGGAGGGGTTGAAAGCCGGCGACCGCGTCCTCATCAGCGGTTACGACCGCTTCGGCGACGCGGAAGTCGTGGAGTGGTAAGGCGCAGGCGGAAGTCCTCCTTGCCTAAGTATAAAAACTGACAACGTGATGCTGGCTGTCTGACAACGTGATGCCGGCTGTCTGACAACGTGATGCTGGCAGTCCAGCAACGTGTTGTTTTATCCGAAGAAAATGGCAGCGACGGCGATGGCTGCGATGACGCCGCAGATGTCGGTCAGGAGGCCGGCCATGACGGCATGGCGTGTCTTGCGGATTCCGACGCTACCGAAGTAAACGGCCAGGATGTAGAAGGTCGTGTCGGTGGCTCCTTGGAAGATGCACGACAAGCGGCCGACAAAGGAATCGGGACCGTACTGCTGCATCGCGTCGACCATCATGCCGCGGGCTCCGCTGCCGCTGAGGGGCTTCATGATGGCTGTGGGCAGCGCCGCCACATAGTCAGCGTTGCCGCCGCACCACTCGACGAACCTGCCGATGCCTCCCACGATGAAGTCCATCGCTCCCGATGCGCGGAAGACGCCGATTGCAACCAGGATGGCCACCAGATAGGGAATGATGCGGATGGCCGTGTCGAAGCCGCCTTTCGCCCCTTCGACGAAGGCCTCATACACGTTGATTTTCTTCCTTACTCCTGCCCAGATGAAGGCGATGATGATGCTGAAAAGCAGGACGTTGGCCACGACAGTGCTCCACTTGTTCATCGTCTCCTGATCGACTTGCGTGCCGAGCCAGATCACGCCGCTCACTACGGCGCAGATGCCGATGACGAATGCCATGATGGCTCGGTTGAAGAGGTTGATGCGCTGGTAGAGGCTGGTGATAATCATGCCGGCGAGTGTGGCGATGGCTGTCGCGATGAGGATGGGGCAGAAGACATCCGTGGGCTGTGCCGCACCTGCCACGGCGCGATAGGTCATCACGCCGACGGGGATGATGGTCAGGCCGCTGGTGTTGAGCACGAGGAACATAATCATCGCGTTCGTTGCCGTGTCTTTCTGCTTGTTCAGTTCTTGCATCCCCTCCATCGCCTTGAGTCCCAAGGGAGTGGCCGCATTGTCGAGTCCCAGCATGTTTGCGCTGAAGTTCATGAAGATGTGCCCGAAGACGGGGTGTCCCGCCGGGATTTCTGGGAAGAGGCGCACCATGAGCGGCGACAGCCAGCGTGCGAGGATATCGACCAGTCCGCCTTTTTCGCCGATTTTCATAATGCCCATCCAGAGCGACAGCACGCCTGTCAGGCCGATAGATATCTCGAAGGCAGTCTTCGCGTTATCGAAGGTGCTGTTCATGATTGCAGGAAAGACGTCGGTGTTGCCCAGCAGGAGCTGTACCGCCGCAATAAGAAAAGCTATGAAGAAAAAGCCAATCCAAATGTAATTCAGTACCATCTTTTATTTACCATATAATCATTTAACCATTTACCATTTGTTACACAAACTCTAAAAGGACACCTCATCCAAAGAGGTCGCCCTGTATGTAGCCATCTTTCGTTGGGGAAATGTGGAGGTGCCGATAGGCAAGCTCGGTCACTTCCCTGCCTCTGGGGGTGCGCTTGATAAAGCCTTCCTTGATGAGGAAAGGCTCATAGACCTCCTCGACGGTGCCGGCGTCTTCGCCGATGGCTGTGGCGATGGTGTTGATTCCCACGGGTCCGCCCTGGAATTTGTTGATGATGGTGGTGAGTATCTTGTTGTCGATCTCGTCGAGGCCATAGCGGTCGATGTTGAGCGCCTCGAGAGCGATGCGTGCGATGCTGAGGTCGATGCGTCCGTTGCCCTTGACCTGGGCGAAGTCGCGAACGCGTCGGAGCAGGGCGTTGGCGATACGCGGGGTGCCTCGGCTGCGGCTGGCTATCTCGCCGGCTGCTTCTGCGTCGATGGGCACGCCGAGTATGCTCGACGAGCGCATCACGATCTTCTCGAGTGTGTCTGCGTCGTAGTACTCGAGGTGCATGTTGATGCCGAAGCGTGCTCGCAGGGGAGCTGTGAGCAGTCCGCTGCGGGTGGTGGCGCCCACCAGCGTGAACGGCGCCAGGTCGATCTGTATGCTGCGTGCCGAGGGGCCTTTGTCGATCATGATGTCGATGCGATAGTCCTCCATGGCCGAGTAGAGGTATTCCTCCACGATGGGCGAGAGGCGGTGTATCTCGTCGATGAAGAGCACGTCGTTGGGCTCGAGGGATGTGAGGATGCCGGCCAGGTCGCCGGGCTTGTCGAGCACAGGTCCGCTGGTCAGCTTGAAGCCGACGCCGAGCTCGTTTGCTATGATGTTGGAGAGCGTGGTCTTACCCAAGCCCGGAGGTCCGTGCAGGAGGGTGTGGTCGAGAGGTTCGCCGCGATACTTCGCCGCCTCGACGAAGATGCGGAGGTTCTCGACGACCTTCTGCTGCCCGCTGAAGTCCTCGAAGCACAGCGGCCGAAGGGCGTTCTCGAAGTCCTTCTCTTTCTGGCGTCCTTCTTGTCTTATGTCGAAATCTTCCACCTTATTTAATTCATAATTGATAATTCATAATTCATAATTGCGAGGGCTTGGTCCTCGGCCTGTTGCATCTGGGCTCGCTCCTCTTCTGTCTTGTCGCGTAGGCCGCAGAGGTGCAGCAGTCCGTGGATGATGATGCGGCGCAGCTCCTGGTCGAAGGTGGCGCCGTAGAGCTCGGCGTTTGTCCTGACGGTGTCGAGGCTGATGTAGATGTCGCCGCTCAGCGAGTCGCCGCTGCTGTAGTCGAAACCGATGTGGTCGGTGTAGTAGTCGTGGCCGATGAAGCGGCGGTTGATGTCGAGTATCGTCTCGTCGTCGACGAAGATGTAGTTGATGTCGCCCACCACCTTGCCATAGCTCTTGGCCACCTGCCTGACCCATGCCGAGACCTCCGCCTCAGCGATGTCGGGCATCGCCACATTCTTTGTGTTGTAGGTTATCATTTGTGTTAATTCATAATTCTTAATTCATGATTCATAATTATTTTCTTTGCCAGGCCTTAGGGCGTAGCCTAACTATGAACTATGAATTATGAATTATGAATTTTTTTTAAGGTTGTTGTAGCAGCTCGACTGCCTTCTTGACCACCTCGTCGTCGGCATAGATGAGTGCGAAGTACTCGCTCATATCCCAGAGGTCGCGCGCCACGAGGGCCTTGACGATGAATCGGATGTTCTCCGTCGTCTTCTGGCGTTCCTCGTCGTCTTTGGGCTTGATGTTCTGCTTTTCGCCTTCCGCAAAGATTTCGTCGATGAGCTCCTGCGGCAGTTGATACTCGGCCTTGTACTGCTCGAAGGTTGGGTAGGTCTTCGCCAACTTCTTGCGGTTCTTGTCCATATACTTGAGGTTGGCGTTGATGATGATACTCTTGGCCGACATCTCGCGGTAGCACTTGGCGAAGCGAGTCGTGTCGAGCGGCACGAAACAGTCGGGCATGATGCCTCCGCCGCCATAGACGGTGCGGCCCTTGCGGAGCGTCTGGTAGCGCAGAGAGTCGGGGAAGTGGATGCTGTCGGCGTTCGTCAGCTCGCCCTTGTTGTAGCGGTTGATGACGTCCTTGGCGTAGTCGAGGTTCTTTCCCTTTTCGTAGGGCTTCTGTATGCTGCGGCCGCTGGGGGTGTAGTAGCGTGCCGTCGTGAGGCGTATCATCGAGCCGTCGGGCATGTCGAACGGACGCTGCACGAGGCCTTTGCCGAAGGAGCGGCGACCCACGACGATGCCGCGGTCCTGGTCCTGTATGGCGCCGGACAGGATTTCGGCTGCTGAGGCGCTGTACTCGTCGATGAGAACGGCGAGCTTACCCTCCTGGAAGGCGCTGCCGCCCGTGCTGCGGAACTCCTGGCTCGGCACGCTGCGGCCCTTCGTATAGACTATCATGTCGCCCTTCGGCAGGAACTCGCTGGCCAGGTCTGCTGCTGCCTGCAGGAAGCCGCCGCTGTTCTGCTGCAGGTCGATGATGAGGTCCTTCATGCCCTGCCCCTTGAGCTTCTTGATGGCCTCCACCACCTCGTCGTGCGTCGTCTGCGCGAAGTTGTTGAAGCGTATCAGGCCGATGGTGGGCGTCACCATGTAGGCGGCATCCACCGAGTTGACGGGGATGCGGTCGCGTTTCACGTCGAAGTAGAGCGTGTCCTTGATGCCGCGACGGACTACGCCAAGGTGCGCGATGGTCCCCTTCTTGCCGCGCAGGCGGTGCATGATTTCCTCGCGGCTCATCTTCACGCCGGCAATGGCCGTGTCTGCCACGCTGACGATGCGGTCGCCGGCAAGGATACCCACGCGCTCGCTGGGGCCTTTCGGCACGGGTTGTATGACGAGCAGCGTGTCCTCGAGCATGTTGAACTGCACCCCGATGCCCTCGAACGAGCCTTCCAGCGGTTCGGTGAACTTCTTCGTGTCGGCCGCGTTGGTATAGGCCGAGTGGGGGTCGAGCTTCGACAGTATGCCGTTGATGGCATCCTCCGTAAGCTTCTTACTGTCAACGCTATCGACGTAGAAATTGTGTATCATGATGCTCGCAATCGCGAGCTTTTGCACGTTCTTCTCCAGGTCGCTGACGGTGTTGTTCTGTGCTGGCTGATTGCTGAAGCGCCACTGTGCCGACAGGCTCATGCCCATGAGCAGAGCGGCAATGGCCAATGTAAATCTCTTCATTTTTATTAATAATGTAGTCTGTTTTTACCTTAACGCCGACAAAGGTACAAATAAAAATCGACATACCGATGCGCGAAGCGAAAAAGTACACAAAATATAACATTCCCCCACCCCACACGAGGCGTCGGCCGCTCCTTGCTGTGGGAAGCGGCACTCCTTGCTGTGGCGTCTGGCGCTCCTTGCTGTGGGAAGTGGCTTTCCTTGCTGTGGGAAGCGGTGTTCCTTGCTGTGGGAAGTGGTGTTCCTTGTTGTGGGAAGTGGTGTTCCTTGCTGTGGCGTCTGGCGTTCCTCAGTTCTCCCCTCTGTTCTCTTAGCCACTGTGCCCGAGGGTTTTCCCTCGGGTCTTACGAGGTGTCGGCCGCCGTGCCCTCAGTTCTCCCCTCTGTTCTCTTAGCCACTGTGCCCGAGGGTTTTTCCTCGGGTCTCACGATGCGTCGGCCGCCGTGGCTGTAGAGGCGTCGGTCTCCCTCGCTTCCATAGCCACATCGGTCGCGTTGTCATCGCCCCTTACTTGCTCTCTTCCAGCATCTTGAACAGCTTGTCGAGGCGCGGCGCCATGATGATTTCCGTGCGACGGTTGCGGGCCTTGCCCTCCGCCGTCGTGTTCACGTCCACCGGCTTGAACTCTCCGCGGCCGCAGGGCTGTATCTGCAGGGGGTTCACGCCATACGTCTGCGTCAGGATGCGCACGACGCTCGTGGCGCGGATCACGCTCAGGTCCCAGTTGTCCTGAAAGACCGCCGTCTTGATGGGCACGTTGTCCGTGTGGCCCTCGATATAGACATCGATGTCGGTCTGCTTGTTCAGCACCTGCGCCAGCTTGCCGAGCGCCTCCTTGCCCTGCTGGTTCACGATGGCCTTGCCCGATTCGAAAAGCAGCTTGTCGCTCATCGCAACATACACCTTTCCGTCCTCCTCGCGCACCGTCAGCTCGTCGCTGCTGAAGCCGAGCAGCGCGTCCTTCACGCTGCTGAGCAGGTCCTTCACCTTCTTGTTCTGCTGCGCAATCATCCGCTGCAGCTCGGCGATGGTCTTCTCGCGCTCCTGCAGCTCGCTCATCTTCTGCGCCAGGTTCGCGTTCAGCTTCTGGTTCTCGTTCTGCCCCGTCGCAAGCAACTGCTGGTAGTTGCGGATGCTGCTCTTCAGCAGAGCGGTGTCGTTCTCCAGTCCCTTACGCAGATCGTCGAGAATCGCGTAGTCGTTTCGCGTCATGTCAAGCAAGTCGGCCAGGCTGTCGCGACTGTAAAGCGCCGCATACCTGCCCGCCTCGGCAATCTCCCACTTCTTCTTACTCACTACGCACGATGAGAGCAGCGCGCACGCCACTCCCAGCATCAAAATACTCTTTCTTTTCATTTCCTTTTCTATTTTGAAAAAAATCCCATTCGCTTTTTTATGGCTTAAATCACTTCCCGTCAGGCGTTTAGGCTCAAAACTGGCCTCTGAGAATCGTTTCTTTTCGTCCGCCCGTCCCTCCGCCTGCAAATAAACGATTCTCGCGAAGGAAAAATCCCCTTTTTGCAGCCGAAAAATGTTCCGTCCATTCGCACCTCGCCGTTTTCCTCCTCCTCTCTCCCCTCTGTTCTCTCAGCCACTGTGCCCGAGGGGTTACCCTCGGGTCTCCCGCCTCCTTGGCGTCCTCGCCGTCGTGCCCTTTGCTCTCCCCTCTGTTCTCTCAGCCACTGTGCCCGAGGGGTTACCCTCGGGTCTCCCGCCTCCTTGGCGTCCTTGCCGTCGTGCCCTTTGCTCTCCCCTCTGTTCTCTCAGCCACTGTGCCCGAGGGGTTACCCTCGGGTCTCCCGCCTCCTTGTCCTTGGCTCTCCCCTCTTTCTGCCCGTTAAAAGAATTTCGTCTCTTTCCCGAGCACCTCGCTCAGCAGCAGGTTCGCCAGTCGGCTTGTGCCGAGCCGCAGCCACTGATTGGTGAGCCACTTCTCGCCCAGCACTTCCTTCACTATTGTATAATAGACGAGCGCGTCGTGCACTGTGTTGAGCCCCCCCGCCGGCTTGAAGCCGATCTGGATGCCCGTCTTGTCGTAGTATTCCTTGATTGCCTGGCACATGACGTAGGCTGCCTCAGGCGTGGCGGCCGGCTTCTCTTTGCCCGTGCTTGTCTTTATGTAGTCGGCGCCTGAGTACATAGCCAGCAGGCTCGCCTTCTTGATGTCCGAAGCGCTGGGCAGAAGGCCTGTCTCCAGGATGACCTTCATCTTGCGTTCCCCGCAGATTGCCTTCAACTCGCTGATCTCGTCGCAAAGCGTCTCGTAGTCCCCGCTCAGGTATTTGCCCACGCTCATCACGATGTCGATCTCTGTCGCACCGTCCTTCAGCGCAAGCGCCGTCTCGACCGTCTTTATCTCTATCAAGGCCTGCGACGACGGGAAACTACCGCTCACGCATGCCACCTCAACGCCTTCCACTTCAAGACTTTGGCTGACAATCTTCGCGAAGCATGGATAGACGCATATCGTGGCGACGTGCGGCAGCTCGGGATACGCATCCTCGAACTTGTTGACCTTTTCCGTGAAGGCCAGCACGCTCTCTTCGCTGTCCGTCGTCTTGAGTGTCGTCAGCTCCACACTGCCCATGAGGAACTTCTTCACTGCCAACGTGTCGTTCTCCGGCACCTTTTTCTCGATGATTTCAGCCACTTTGGCCGCTACTTCGCTATCCTTCAGCGCAGTGTTGTACTGCGAAAGCATCTGGTCGTACTTGCTTTTCTCGATTGTTTCCATGTTATTTGCTTTTTATTTTCTACTTATATAATATATGTGTCCCTATGATTGCAGTTTGCTGTTGTTGCGGTGCCTGTCCTTATCGCGAGCGGTCTTTTTTTCTATGCTTGCTGTCAGGGCCTCTGTCAAATCCACACCCGTCTGGTTCGCCAAGCAGATGAGAACCCAAAGCACATCAGCAAGCTCTTCGCTAATGTCTTGATTCTCACCATCTTTGAACGACTGCTCTCCGTACTTCCGAGCAATGACGCGTGCCAGCTCCCCTACTTCCTCGGTCAGGCAAGCCATGTTGGTCAGCTCGTTGAAATAGCGTACGCCGTACGTCCTTATCCATTGGTCGACGCGCTCCTGTGCCTCTCGTATCGTCATTCTATCCCTTTCTATTAGCTTTAATCCGTAATATTATTCCTTATTCTTCGTGTCCATACAGATGGTGACAGGGCCATCGTTGATGAGCTCGACCTGCATCTCGGCCCCGAAGATGCCTTTGCCAACAGGCTTCCCAAGTCCTGCGCTCAGCACTTCAACGAATCGCTCGTACATCGGCACAGCATGCTCGTGGCCTGCTGCCCGCAGCCAACTCGGGCGGTTACCTTTCTTATAGCTCGCGTAAAGCGTGAACTGACTCACCACGATGATATCGCCGCCCACGTCCATGATGCTGCGGTTCATCACGCCATCGCTGTCGTCGAACACCCTTAGCCCAAGCACCTTTCGGCACAACCACTGGATGTCCTCCTCCGTATCTGATGCTTCTACGCCCAACAGCAATAGAAGCCCCTCCCCTATCGCCGAGACCGTCCGGCCTTCTACGCAGACACTCGCCTTCTTGACACGTTGTATGACCGTTCTCATATCTTACCCCTACCCTATTCCTTATTATATATTACCTATTCCCTTATTATATATTACCTATTCCCTTATTATATATTATCTATTGCCTTATTATATATTATCCGAGCCCTTATTATATCTTATAAGGTGCAAAGCTACGAATTTTCTGCTTCTTCTGCAAGTTTTTCCTTCAGAATCTTCGCTTTCGCCTCGCCGATTACTGAGGCAAGTTCGCTCTCCTCTGCTTCGCGGATACGCTTCACGCTGTGCCATTTGCGCAGCAGTAGCGTTTTGGTCTTTGGTCCGATGCCTGGAATGTTGTCCAGCGCGCTGGCAACTTGGTGCTTGCTGCGCTTATCGCGATGGAACGTGATGGCATAGCGGTGCACCTCGTCCTGTATCTGAGTGAGCAAGCGAAACAATGCAGAGTCCGTTTTCATCGCAATCGTTTGCGGTGGGAAGCCGTAGAGAAGTTCGTTCGTACGGTGCTTGTCGTCCTTCGCCAGACCGGCAATCGGCACCGTCAACCGCAGTTCATCCTCAATCACACGTCTCACGACCTCCATTTGCCCACGTCCGCCGTCCGTTATTATCAGGTCGGGTAGGGGATTCCCTTCTTCTATCATACGGCTGTATCGACGTCGAACGACCTCCTGCATGCTGGCATAATCGTCCGGCCCTGCTACTGTCTTGATGATGTATTTACGATAGTCCTGCTTACTCGGCCTGCATTTCTTGAAGACGACACAGCCGGCAACGGCATCCGCTCCACTAATGTTCGAGTTGTCGAAGCACTCGATTTGCATCGGCAGAGTGGGGAGGCCGAGTGCTCCCTGCAGTTCCTTCATCAATCGCACCTGCTTCTGTTCGGGATTCAATTTGTCGGACTGACTGATTCTGTCCTTTTTGTATTGCAGCACATTCAGCTTGGAAAGCTCGAGGAGTTTCTTTTTATCGCCCTTTTGAGGCACAGTGACGAGCAGTTCCTCGCCTAAGTGTTTCACGGGGAACGGTGTAATAACTTCTTTACTCTCACTATTGTATCGCTGACGCATCTCGATGATTCCCGCCGCGAGTAACTCTTCGTCGGTTTCTTCCAGCCGTTTGGCGTACTCGAACGTGAAGGCTTGAGTGATGCAGCCATTCGTGACGTGAAGATAGTTGATGTAAGCCACCTTTTCATTGTTCTCGATGTTGAAGACGTCGATATTGTGGAGCGTGCTGCTTACAACCTCACTCTTGCTGCGATAGTTCTCGAGGAGAAGATACTTGCGTTTTATTGCTTCAGCTTCTTCGAACTCAAGCTTAGCCGCATGTTGCTGCATGCGCTGGAGCATCTGACGTTCAAGCTGGGCCGTGTTCCCCTTAAGAATCTCCTTTGCCTCCACTATGTATTCCATATATTCCTCGTGTGACTGTCGCAAAGTACACGGCGCTTTGCAGTTCTTTATATGGTATTCGAGGCATTCCTTGTGCTTATGCTTCGCGATGGATTCCGCGGTGATGAATTCCCTGCAACGCCTTAAGGGATATAGTTTCCCGATAAGCTCGAGCAGGAGATACATGGTGGGGACGTGGCTGTAAGGGCCGAAGTATGTGCCCAGTCGCTTATCAATCTTGCGCGTCTGGAAGATGCGAGGCAAGTATTCATTCGTGACGACGATGCTCGGGTACGTTTTGCCGTCCTTTAATAATATGTTGTATCGGGGCGACCATTGCTTGATGAGGTTGTTTTCGAGCAGTAGGGCGTCCTCTTCCGTCTTGACGACGATGTACTTTATATCTCGAATCTTTGAGACGAGAATAGCGGTCTTTCGGCTGTCGTGTTCTTTTGAGAAATAGGAGTATACGCGTCGCTTGAGGTTTTTCGCCTTGCCGACATAGATGATGGTACCAGTCTCGTCGAGATACTGATAGCATCCCGGGCACTCAGGCAAATTGCTGACGATGCCCATCAAATATGTTCTGAGTTTCTCCTTTTCCGCTTTTTCCATCTACTTTTTGTTGTGAGGAGGGGTGTTGTGAATGTTGCGTTGGCAACGCAACATACGGGACGAGGCACCATTTTAATTTTGAGGAGGGGTGTTGTGAATGTTGCGTTGGCAACGCAACATACGGGACGAGTCACCTCTTAAATCTTGAGGAGGGTGGTCATCTCCACATCCTTGTCGAATGCTGCGCGGCCGTTCAGGCCCTCGATAGTCAATTCGATGATGAAGTTGATGTAAATCTTCTTCGGATTGAACTGCTTGACGAGGTCGTAGGCTGCTTTCATGCTGCCTCCTGTGGCGAGAAGGTCGTCGTGGAGTAGAACGACATCTTTTTCTTCGATTGCATCGGTGTGAATCTCTATCGTGTCTTTGCCATACTCCTTCATGTAGCTTTCTTTGCGCGTTTCTGCGGGGAGCTTGCCAGGTTTGCGACACATGACGAAGCCTGCGCCGAGCTTGACGGCGAGCGCAGCACCCACGACGAAGCCGCGGCTCTCGATACCCACCACCTTCGTGATGCCTTTGTCCTTGTAGAGGTCATACAGTTCACCCACCATTATCTTCAGACACTTCGCATTCTTGTAGAGCGTGCTGACGTCCTTGAACTGTATGCCAGGAACTGGGAAATCAGGTATGTTTCGCAGATTCTTCAGTAAGTATTCGTTGTTCATCTTGCATTTACCATTTATTCATTTACCATTTATCGTTTGTTACTACTGGTAATTGTTTCACGTGAAACTTATCGATTCATCATCACCAACAGGACGTTGATGTCGGCGGGACTGACGCCGGGGATTCTTCCGGCCTGTGCCATCGTCTCGGGCTCTATTTTGGCGAGCTTTTGGCGTGCTTCCGTGCTGAGCGATTTAATGTCTTCGTAGTGGAATCGCCCCTTGATGCGAATGTTTTCGAGACGTTGCATCTTCTCTGCTATTTCCTTTTCGCGACGGATGTACCCGCTGTATTTCATGCGCACTTCAGCCGCTTCGATGATTTCCTCCCGCCGCTTGTCGATGCGGTTCAACCTGTCGGATAGGGCAGGGATAAGCGAGGCGAGGGACGAGAGACTGAGTTGCGGCCGCATGACGAGGTCAAGCAGTTTGCACCCCCTCTGCAGGGGTTCGCTTCCCAGCGCCCTCAGGCCCTCGTTTATATACGCAGCCTTCACGCTATACGTGCTGCAGAAGTCCTCTATCTCTTTGATAGCCTGTTTCTTGCGCAACCAGTGGTCGAGCCTTTCGCGACTGGCTAACCCCATCTCGTAGCTGCGCTCGGTGAGCCTGGCGTCAGCGTCGTCCTGACGGAGCAGGATGCGATACTCGGCCCTCGACGTGAACATGCGATAGGGCTCGTCCACGCCTTTCGTGACGAGGTCGTCGATAAGGACGCCGATGTACGACTCGTCGCGCCGCATGACGAACGGCTCCTGTCCGCCAATCTTTCGTGCCGCATTGACGCCCGCCACGAGTCCCTGTCCAGCCGCCTCCTCGTAGCCCGTCGTGCCGTTTACTTGTCCGGCGAGGAACAGCCCTTCGACAATCTTCGACTCCAGCGAGTGGCGAAGCTGCGTGGGGTCAAAGTAATCGTATTCGATGGCGTAACCCGGGCGGTAAATCTGCAGGTTGCGGAAGGCCGGAATCAGTTTGAGCGCCTCGATCTGCGCGTCAATGGGGAGCGAACTCGAGAAGCCGTTGAGGTAGAGTTCGCGCGTCGAGCTGCCCTCCGGCTCGAGGAAGAGCAGATGCTCCGTCCGTTCGGCGAAGGTGACGAGTTTCGTCTCGATGCTCGGGCAGTAGCGTGGCCCGATGCTTTGTATCTGCCCGTTGTAGAGAGGCGAATCGGGTAGGGCGGCTCGCAGCCGCTCGTGCACCGCTTCGTTCGTGTAGGTGATCCAGCATGGCAGTTGTGGCAGCACTCGCGGTTCGCCCATATAGGAGAATTTGTGGAAGTCCTGCTCCCCGTCCTGACGTTGCATCAGGGAGAAATCCACCGAACGTCCGTCGATGCGAACCGGCGTGCCGGTCTTCATTCTGCCAACCGTAATGCCCTGTGCGGCAATGCTTTCCGACAGGTGAAGGCTTGGCAGTTCGGCGCATCGTCCACCCGGAATCTTGGTGCGCCCGATGTGCATCAGTCCGTTGAGAAACGTGCCGGCCGTGATGATGACGCAGGGGGCTCGGAACAACGCTTGCTGTAGCGTCCGCACACCCCACACGTGGCGTCGGCCGACGCTTGCTGTGGGAAAGGCCGACGCTTGCTGTGGCATTTTTTTCTCCTCAGTAAGCAGCTCGACGACCTGGTCTTGCCAGATGGAGAGGTTAGGCGTGTTCTCGAGCACTTCCCGCCATGCCCAGATGAACTTTGCGCGGTCGCATTGGGCGCGTGGACTCCACATGGCGGGCCCTTTCGAGCGGTTGAGCATGCGGAACTGAATGGCCGTCTGGTCCGTCACCTCAGCAGTGTGTCCGCCGAGCGCGTCGATCTCCCGGACGATCTGTCCTTTGGCAATTCCTCCGATGGCAGGATTGCACGACATCTGCGCTATTTTGTTCATGTCCATCGTAATGAGACACGTCCTGGCACCCAACCTTGCGGCGGCGCTTGCGGCTTCGCATCCGGCATGCCCTGCACCGACTACAATGACGTCGAAATTGAACTCCATCTGCACTTCGTTACGTTAATTTAGCTACAAAAGTACTCATTTCCTGCAACATTTCCTCGAAAAAGTTGCAACTTAATTCATTATTTCTATGTGGTTAATTAATTCATCGATTGGCAGGAAAGTAGTGATGTCGGTGACCGGCGTCGCGCTTGTCCTGTTCCTGACGTTCCATGCCTGCATGAACGTCGTAGCACTCATCAGTGAGGACGGCTACAACTGGATTTGTGAGATGCTGGGAGCCAACTGGTACGCCGTCGTGGCGACAGTGGGTCTGGCCGGCCTTGTGCTCATTCACTTCATCTATGCTTTCTGGCTGACGTTCCAGAACTGGAAGGCTCGCGGCAACAATAAGTACGCCGTGACCGATAAGCCCGAGAAGGTGGAGTGGGCGAGCCAGAACATGCTGGCCCTCGGCATCATCATCTGCCTGGGCCTTTGCCTGCACCTCTACAACTTCTGGTGGCACATGATGGCCGCTGAGCTCATCGAGGGCGAGTATGCCCAGCATGCCGCCGACGGCGCGTACTGGATCAGGCAGACCTTCGGCTGCCCCGTCTATGCAGGCCTCTATCTCGTGTGGCTCGCCGCATTGTGGTTCCACCTGACGCACGGCATCTGGAGCGCCATGCAGACACTTGGATGGAGCGGCAAGGTGTGGTTCAACCGTTGGCGCTGCATCGGCAACATCTACGCCACCATCGTCGTGCTGATGTTCGCTGCCGTAGTTGTTGTGTTTGCTATCCAGGGCTGCGGCTCCTGCAGCAGTAGCTGTGGCCTTTGAGTTAAATGGTAAAGTGGTAAATCTTTAAATGGTAAATGCAATTATGGCAAAAGTATTAGATTCCAAGATTCCTGCAGGTCCAGTGCCTGAAAAATGGAAAGAATATAAAGCTCACCAGCGCCTGGTGAACCCGAAGAACAAGCTGAAACTCGACGTCATCGTGGTCGGCACAGGTCTGGCAGGAGCCAGCGCAGCCGCTTCCCTCGCCGAGATGGGCTTCAACGTATATAACTTCTGCATCCAGGACTCGCCCCGTCGCGCTCACTCCATCGCTGCGCAGGGCGGTATCAATGCAGCCAAGAACTATCAGAACGACGGTGACTCCGTCTATCGCCTCTTCTACGATACCGTGAAGGGAGGTGACTACCGTGCCCGCGAAGCCAATGTCTATCGTCTGGCCGAGGTGTCGAACAACATCATCGACCAGTGCGTGGCTCAGGGCGTGCCCTTTGCCCGCGAGTACGGCGGCATGCTGGCAAACCGCTCGTTCGGCGGCGCACAGGTGAGCCGTACGTTCTATGCGAAAGGTCAGACAGGCCAGCAGCTCCTGCTTGGCGCGTACTCTTCACTCTCGAAAGAAGTGCAGCGCGGCAAGGTGAAGCTTTACACGCGCTACGAGATGGAGGATGTCGTCATCGTCGATGGCCGTGCGCGCGGCATCATCGCCAAGAACCTCGTCACCGGCAAGCTGGAACGCTTCTCTGCAAATGCAGTCGTCATCGCCACCGGCGGCTACGGCAACACCTACTTCCTCTCGACCAACGCCATGGGCTGTAACTGCACGGCCGCCGTCCAGTGCTTCCGCAAAGGCGCAATGATGGCGAACCCATCGTACGTGCAAATCCACCCGACCTGCATCCCCGTGCATGGCGACAAGCAGTCGAAGCTTACCCTCATGTCCGAGTCGCTGCGCAACGACGGCCGCATCTGGGTTCCCAAGAAACTCGAGGACGCAAAGGCACTGCAGGCGGGAACCAAGCAGGGCTACGAGATACCTGAAGAGGACCGCGACTACTACCTGGAGCGCCGCTATCCGGCATTCGGCAACCTCGTGCCTCGCGACGTAGCCAGCCGCGCAGCCAAGGAGCGTTGCGACAAGGGCTTCGGCGTCAACAACACAGGCCTCGCCGTCTTCCTCGACTTCTCCGAGAGCATCCAGCGCCTCGGCATCGACGAGATTCGCCAGCGCTATGGCAATCTCTTCGACATGTACGAGGAGATAACCGACGTCAATCCGGGCGAGAAGGCTCGCACCGTCAACGGCGTCGACTACTACTATCCCATGATGATCTTCCCCGCCATCCACTACACGATGGGCGGCGTCTGGGTGGACTACGAGCTGCAGACCACCATCCCCGGCCTCTTCGCTATCGGCGAGTGCAACTTCTCCGACCATGGAGCCAACCGCCTCGGCGCATCAGCCCTCATGCAGGGACTCGCCGACGGCTACTTCGTGCTGCCTTACACCATCCAGAACTACCTCGCAGACCAGGCCATCTGGCCGCGTCTCTCCACCGACCTGCCCGAATTCGCTGCTACGGAGAAGGCCGTCGAGAAGGAGATTGACCGCCTGATGAACATCAAGGGCAAGCGCTCCGTTGACTCCATCCATAAGGAACTCGGCCACATCATGTGGGAACACGTCGGCATGGGTCGCACCAAGGAAGGCCTCGAGGAAGGCCTCAAGCTGCTCAAGGCGCTGCGTAAGGAGTTCGACACCAACCTCTTCATCCCCGGCTCGAAGGAAGGCCTGAACGTCGAGCTCGACAAGGCCATCCACCTGCGCGACTTCATCCTCATGGGCGAGCTTGTGGCTTACGACGCCCTGCATCGCGAAGAGAGCTGCGGCGGACACTTCCGCGAAGAGCACCAGACCGAGGAAGGCGAGGCAAAGCGCGACGATGAGAACTTCTTCTACGTCGGCTGCTGGGACTATCAGGGTAGCGACGACAAGGCTCCCGAACTCGTCAAAGAGCCCCTCAACTACGAGATAATCAAGGTACAGACACGTAACTATAAGAATTAACAATCATGGCTAAGAATATAAGTGTTA
>CACXLY010000020.1 GCA_902768605.1 uncultured Bacteroidales bacterium | reverse complement strand
GTCGCGGTCGAAATAGCGGAGCAGGCTGTAGCGTCCCTCGAGCCAAAGCTTCTCGTTCTTGCTTTTCCAACGACAAGTCAGGACGCCCATCACGCCGTGTCCATAATATGAACTTGACGAAAACGTACTGTACAAAGCCGGCGAGTTCAGATAGATGCGGCTGAGGTAGTCGTCGGTATTGAAGTAGCCGAGCTGTGCGTTGAGCGTCAGGTTCGGCTTTGGCAGCATCCATCGTGCGCTCTGGCTCAGCATGAAGCCGTTCCTCCCCAGTACATTGTGATAAAGCCCCGTGGTCTGCAGGCGCCAGCGGCCCGTCTGTTCGACCGTCCATTGCAGCTTGACGCGGTGGTGCGGCTCCATGACATCGCTGTTTTCCTTGCGCTTGAGCTGATAGCGGGCGAGGAGCGTGTGCCGCCGCGAAACGGCGTAACTGCCTTGCAGAAAGAAGTCCTGACCCGTGCTGCTGTGCGTCATGCGGTAGCGCGGCCAGGGGTGATGGAAGAAGTCGGCGTAGGCGGTCAGTTGCAAGCCTGCCAGAGGCTCTGCCTGCAGGTGGAGGAGGACGCCGCTCTCATTCTGCGCGTTGCTGTTCTCGGCGAGCGAACTGGCGTAGAACGAGTAGTACTGATAGGCATAGAAACGCTGGACGGCGGAGAGGACATAGCCCCGGCTGATGGACCACGACGCACGGTTGATGGTCGCCCAACCGCCGCCGGCCGTGCTGTAGGCCGTTTCTCCGGCAAAGGACAGGCGGTAGCGCGTGTAGCCGTAATTCATGCCGACCGTGCCAAAGGCATTTCCCTTTGGATAAATCGCCCTGTACTGCTGGCTGCCGGGATTGAGGGTGCGGCTGAACTTCTGCCAATAGCCCGTCGCTCCCAAATGCAGGCCCTTATTGTACCAACTGATGTTGCCGCCCACAACGGTGCTTTCCACGTTCCTTCGCCGCTCCCATTCCGATGCCGTCCGATGGTAGCCGTCGGTTCGCAGGGTCTGTACCTCGCCCTCACTTGTCAGCGTGGCATCGCGCTTCCGGTACGAGCCGAAGGCACTCAGCTTGAGGTGCTTGTTCAGAGCCAACGTGACGGCCGCGCCACGGAGGAAGTTCGTCTCGTCGTTGCTCGCCATAGGGCGTATGCCGCCCTGCGTTTTGAGTGGCGGCGTACTCTTGCTGTTCCAAGTGCTTCCGCCGAGCACCAGGCCCTCGCCAAACCCGATGCGGTAGTCGCCGACGACTGCCCTGTCGAGGATGCCGACGTCGTGCAGCATGGCATACGCCCCGTAGCTGTCGTAGTAGCGCTCGCCCGCGTCCTTCTCCACGCGCAGTCCCGCCTGGAAATGCCGGCTGTTACCCAGCTGATAGCGCATGCGATGGTAGAGCGCGTCGCCGCGATAGCCGTTCTCCTGTTGCTGCCCGAGACGGTAATAAAGAGGTATGTCGAGGCGCGTCGAGAAGTCGTGACGGAGGTGACTGAACAGCTTGTCCTTGGCCTTGTCCTGTTCCGGCTCGGCATACGTGAAGAGTGAGAGCCGCCTGCGCGTCACGTCGTCGATGAGCGGCACAAGACGCAACTCCGAGAGCGTCTGCATCTGCCCGTGCAGATAGATATAGGCGTGAATCTGCTCGATCTGTGCCTCAGACAGAAACGGCAACTGCAGAAAGTCCTCCACAGTTGCCGTGTTGATGTTCAGGGGATGCTCCGAAAGCTCCTTCAACTCCTGAAGATGCTGCTGAAGGTCCTCTTCCTCTGCCCGCTCCACATCGCTCGTGTATTCCTCCACGAAGTCGTCCCAGTCATACTTTTGCGCAGTTAAAGAAGACGCGAGAAGCATGAAGAAGAGGAACAGAGGCAGGCGCATATCTTTACATTATATAATAATAAGAACGTGGCAAAGGTCAGAACTTTATTCCGTCGCACCTAATGGTGTACGTCCCGGCCTGATATTCCTTCGAAGTTGTCTCGCCTGGGAGAGTCACGGTGGCTGTGGCGCCTTTCGGGATGGTGAATTTCCATATCCAGTTGTTGCCGCTGTGTCCCAGGCGCTTGTCGGGCACGGGACGCATGATGATGTGCTTGAAGCCGGGTTCCTTCGGGTCGGCAGCGATGCCGGCGGCCGTCTCCCAAAGCCATTCGCAGACACAGCCATAAGCATAATGGTTGAAGCTGTTCATGCCGCGCGGACCCATGCCTTCGGTCACGGTGTACGAGTTCCAACGTTCCCAGATGGTCGTCGCGCCGTTATCCACGGAGTAAAGCCACGACGGGTTCTTGTGCTGGAAGAGGAGCTCGTAGGCGATGTCCTGCATGCCGTTGTCCGTGAGTGTCTGCATGAGGATGGATGTGCCGAGGAAACCTGTCTGCAGGCAGTTGTCGTGCTCCTCGAAGTTCTTGCGGAGGCGGGCAATCATAGCGTCTTTCGCAGCCCCCTCGAGCAGGTTGTTCTTGAGGGCGAAAAGTGCCGGCGTCTGCATTGTGTTGAGGATGTCGAGCTTGAACGTGCCGTCGGCATTGAGGAACTTATCAAGGATATAGGCTTTCGCCTCGGCCTGCATCTTGTCATAATAAGCGGCGTCGCGGCCTGTGGCACGAGCCATGTCGGCCATCATGCCGGCATCGATGGCCCAGTACGACGCGCTGAGGTAGTTCCAATACACTATCGTCTCGGGCTTCGGCTGCCCGTTCTCGTGGCTGCGTCCGCTGCAGCTCTCCAGAGGCTCATAGCTCAGCCAGTCCGCCCACTGGTAATTGCCGTTCTCGCCCGTCATGACGGTATGCTCGTACTTGGTCTCGTAGATGTGTTCCATGAAGCGGCTCATCGCCTCCCAGTTCTCGTTGACAATGTCTTTGTCACCAAACTGCTTCCACACCGTCCACGGCACGATGATGCCGGCATCAGCCCAGCCCAGGCGCATCATATCGCCGTTGCCCTTGCCGTCACCTGCTCCGTACTGCGCGAGAGGCGCGACGCCCGGGAAAGCGCCCGTAGGCGACTGCGTGTCCCTCATGTCCTGCATCCACTTATGGAAGAAGCGGTCTGTGTTGGCGAAGAACGTGCCGGTCTCCGTGAAGACCTGTGTGTCGGCCGTCCAACCGAGGCGTTCGTTGCGCTGCGGACAGTCGGTAGTGACGGAGAGATAGTTGGAGCGCTGGCCCCAAAGCGTGTTGGAGATGAGGCGGTTAATGTCGTCGCTGCCTGTCTCGATAGTGCCCGTTTCCAGTTCCTTCGTGATGGAGGAGACGGGGATGGACTTGATGCTGCGAATCGTGACCTCGTCCGTAGCCGTTATCGACACGAAGCGATAGCCGTAGAAGGTGCTGCGGGGCGTGAACTTCACGAAATCCTTGGCCGCAGCGAACGTGTAGCGCAGTATCATGCCCGTGTCCGGGATGCGGAGGTTGAGGCGGTGCGTGCTGCCTTCCGGCCCGTCCATGCCGCGACTCTTTGCGCCGTTGCCGTCGTTCAGAAGCTCGCTCGGCAGGCAAGTCAGCACGGTGCCTTCCTTCGCCTTAAACTCGAAGGCGGGTACTGCGGAAGCATTCTGACCGAAATCGACCACGAGGGTCTCGCCCGGGCGAACCGTCATGGGCCCGGCCGGAGCGAATACCTCGACGATGCTGACCTTGCCGTACTGGTCGTCGGTAGCGCCTGTCGTGCCCTTCCAAGAATAAGCCTTGACGGGAGACAACGCGAGGTCCCAGCGATGGTAAATCTCTGCGCCGTCGGTCCCCCACACTTTACCGGGGAATTCTGTATTGATTTCCGGCTCGGAGAAACGTGTCGCGCTCTCCCATCCCTGCGGCAGGCGGGCATCATAGTCCTCGCCGTCGAAGATGGCGGCATGCGTGACGGGACCTCCCACGCCAGCCTTCCAGTCCTTCAGGTTCGTGGGGAAATGCTCCTCGGTGCCGTCGGCGTAGGTCAACATAAGCACGCCTCGGAAGGCTACCTTCTTGCCAATCATGCCGTCGTGACCGCCCGGGGTGATGATCTTGTCTGCCCACCAGCCCGGAGTGACCTGCACGGCCAGTTGGTTCTCCTGTCCTGCGGCTTTTTTGAAAGCCTTTGTGATGTCGTAGGTAAAGCTGTACTTCGTCTTCTCGTAGTGCGTGAAGCCGGGCTTCAAGACCTCGTCGCCGACCAGTTGACCATTGATGTAAAGCTCGTAGGTGCCCAGGGCGGTGGTCTTCCAGATGGCCCTCTTCACCTTCTTCGCATTGCGGGGATTGCTGACGAACCAGCTTGCGCCGTCGGCCGCCCGCGTACCATCGACCACTTTTCCCGTGACGACCTGCGCATCCTTGGCGCTTATCCAGGCCGATTCGTTCCACGGCCCCCCCAAATGATAGTCGACGAGTGTGCCGACCGATTGTTGCGCGTTGCAGGCTAAGGCACTAAGCATCAGAAAAAACGCAAAGAAAGACCCTCTCTGACTCCCCCTTAAAAGGGGAGAAAAAACGTTAGATTCTTGGATTCTCATAGTTTTATGTTTTGATAGTTATTTAGTTTAATCTTTCTTCTCCTCTTGTTGAACCTGCACTTGGTTCTCGCCCTTTAAGGGAGAGTTAGAGAGGGTCCACTCTGCGAAGACCCGCGCCGCGCTCTCCACCTTGCGGGCACAGGGCCGGACGCGATAGTATTCTGCATTTCGTTCGTCGGGCTGCGAGGTGTTTGTCTCCGCTTTAAGGCCGCTCATCTGTAACAATTCGGCGCAGATGATGCTGCCGTTCCTCTGGCGGAACGTCTCGAGGAGCTGGCGGACGAGCTGATAGCAAGCGGCCTTTCCCTCACGGTCCTCGCCCCGAGTCTGGCCTTTCTCCAAGCCCGCGAGAATCACGAGAGCCGAGCACGTACCGCACATCATCCGCATCCGTCCCACACCGCCGCCGAAGCCCGCACTAATTCTGAGTGCCATCTCCTCGTCCAGCCCGTAGAGGTCCGAAAAGGCGCAAACGACGCTCTGACAGCAGCCGTAGCCCTGCATGAACAGCTCCACAGCCCTCTGTATGCGGTTTTCCAAGTCATTTTCCTGTGTCATATCGTTCACTTTTTCTCGTATGTTTGATTGCTTCATCGCCATGCAGCAATTGCTTTGTCGCGATGCAGCAATTGCTTCGTCGCCATGCAGCAATGAATCCCACGTGTAGGGAATAGTCGTCCGACGTGTTCAGTTGCCTCCTTTGACGAGTTTCTTGATGTCGTTCAACTTGCTGAGGGCCTCGAAGGGAGTGAGGTTGTTGATGTCGAGGCCGAGTATCTCGTCGCGTATCTGGCAGAGGACGGGGTCGTCGAGTTGGAAGAAGTTCATCTGCACGCCACTTTCTGTTGTCCGTTGCCGCTTGTCAGTCGTCCCCAGATGTTGATGGTTGACGGCTCCCTCGAGCTCTCGGAGGATGACGTTCGCCCTGGCGACGATGGCCCTGGGCATGCCTGCGAGCTTCGCTACGTGTATGCCGAAGCTGTGCTCCGACCCGCCGCGCTCCAGCTTGCGAAGGAAGATGACCTTCCCGTCGACCTCCTTCACGCTCACGTTGAAGTTCTTGATGCGGGCGAAATTGCGTTCCATCTCGTTCAGCTCGTGGTAGTGCGTGGCGAAGAGCGTGCGGGCGTGGCCGCGATTGTTCTCGTGGATGTACTCGACGATGGCCCATGCAATGGAGATGCCGTCGTAGGTGCTCGTGCCGCGCCCCAGTTCGTCGAAGAGCACCAGACTGCGCTCCGAGAGGTTGTTGAGGATACCCGCCGCCTCGTTCATCTCGACCATGAAGGTGCTCTCGCCGATGCTGATGTTGTCGCTTGCGCCGACGCGCGTGAATATCTTATCGACGTAGCCGATGCGTGCACTCTCGGCCGGCACGAAGCTGCCCATTTGTGCCAGGAGCGTGATGAGTGCCGTCTGGCGGAGCAACGCGCTCTTGCCGGCCATGTTAGGGCCTGTGATAATGATGATTTGCTGTGTCCGGGTGTCGAGGAAGACGTCGTTGGCGATGTAGCGTTCGCCTATGGGGAGCTGCTTCTCGATGACGGGATGGCGCCCGCCATGTATGTCGATGACGTCGCTGTCGTCCACAATGGGGCGTATGTAGCGGTTCTCCTGCGCGCTTTGTGCAAAGGAGAGGAGGCAGTCGAGCTGTGCCAGGAGCGAGGCGTTCCTCTGGATGGGGGCGACGTAGGCTGTGAGGTCCGTCACGAGCTTGTCGAAGATCTGGGCCTCGAGGCTGAGGATCCGCTCCTCCGCACCCATTATCTTGTCCTCGTACTCCTTGAGTTCCTGGGTGATGTAACGCTCGGCCTGTGTCAATGTCTGCTTTCGTATCCAGTCCTGCGGCACCTGGTCGCGGTAGGTGTTACGCACCTCGAGGTAGTAGCCGAACACGTTGTTGTAGCCTATCTTAAGGCTTTGGATGCCGGTCGCCTCTATTTCGCGCTGCTGCATCTCCAGCAGGTAGCCCTTGCCCTGATACGCTATCTTGCGCAGCTCGTCGAGCTCGGCGTTGACGCCATCCATGATGACGCCGCCGCTGGCGACCTGTAGGGGGCAGTCGGGCCGCACTTCGCGGGCGATGCGGTCACGTATCTCGGCGCAGAGGTCGAGCTGCTGGCCTATCTCTCTCAAAGTGCCGTCTTCGCTGCTCTGGCACGTCGCCTTGATGGGCTCCACGGCCTGCAGGGCGATGCGCAGCTGCACGATGTCGCGTGGCGATACGCGTCGGACGCTCACCTTCGAAATGATGCGCTCCAGGTCGCCTACCGTCTGCAGCTGCTCCAGGACGGCATCCCGCACCTCGGGACTGCGGAAGAAGGTCTCCACGACATCTTGACGCTTGCCGATCCGGACAGGATCCTTCAGGGGGAACAACATCCAGCGGTGCAGCATGCGAGCGCCCATCGGGGTCACCGTCTTGTCGATGACGTCGAGGAGCGATATGCCGCCCTCGTTCATGCTGCCCGTCAGCTCGAGGTTTCTGATAGTGAACTTGTCGAGGCGCACGAAGCGGTCTTCCTCGATGCGACGCAGGGCCGTGATGTGGCCGAGCTGCTGGTGCTGCGTCATCTCCATGTATTGCAGGATGACGCCGGCCGCCACGATGCCGCTCCGCAAGTGCTCCACGCCGAAGCCCTTCAGGTTCTTCACCTCGAAGTGACGCAGGAGCTTCTCCCGCGCCGTCTGTTCCGTGAACGCCCAGTCGTCGAGTTCGAAGGTGACGTAACGCGTGCCGAAACTGCCCTCGAACATCATCCGCTTGCCGCGCTCGTAGAGGACTTCCTTCGGGGCAAACGAGGCCATGAGGCTCGCGATGTACTCCGTGGTGCCTTCCGTCACGAGGAACTCACCCGTGCTGATGTCAAGGAACGACATGCCGCACGCTTGTTTGCCGAAGTTTATTGCGCAGAGGAAGTTGTTTTCTTTATGATTGAGCACCGTGTCCGCCATGGTGACACCGGGCGTGACAAGCTCCGTGATGCCTCGCTTGACGAGTGTCTTCGTCAGTTTCGGGTCTTCGAGCTGGTCGCAGATAGCCACGCGCTTGCCCGCCCTGACGAGTTTCGGCAGGTAAGTGTCGAGGGCGTGATAGGGGAAGCCTGCCATCGCGGTGCTCTGCGCGACGCCCGACTTGCCGTTGTTCCTATGGGTGAGCGTGATGCCGAGTATCTCGGAAGCAATCACCGCATCGTCGGCATACGTCTCGTAGAAGTCGCCACAACGGAACAGCAGAAGTGCCTCGGGGTGCTTCGCCTTGAGGTCGTAGAACTGCTTCATCATCGGAGTCAACTGCTCTTGTGCCATAACTGCAACTGCTTCTTGTTAATATATCAAAGCTTCCTTACTATCTCCAGGAACTCCGAAAGCGTACGGACATCCACCTTCGGGAAGTCGTATTGCTGAAGTTCATTAAAATGACGGTCGTTGCTGACGATAAATGTCGCACCTGCCGTGATGGCACAATCCACGAACTTATTGTCGTCGGGGTCGGTGGTGATGAGATTGAAACGGAACGACGGGTTGACGCGTTCGACATTCGACGTTTCAACCAACTCCTTCAGTACTGTGTTGGCGATGACGATGTTGTATCGCTTGGTCAGAATCTCGTGATACTCCGAAAGGATTTCATTCGTCACGCAAAGCACGTACTTGTTTGCGCGAAAGGCTTGCCAGACATCATTGTTGTATGAGCCTGGCATAATGACGTTGACGAGGCAATTTGTGTCGAGAACTATCTTCATCAGTTGTATGGAGTTCTTTCGTGATGGCACGACCATTCGTCCAACGTTTCCTGTGTGATGTTGTGCTCTTGCTGAAACTGCAGCAACAGCCTGTCTGCCTTCTTGCGATAGAAATCCAGAAGGATGTCCTGCAGCTCCTTCTGTTCCTGCTCCGTATTGATGTACGACATCAGACTTAGGACGTTCAGCTGCATAGGGTTTAATTGTGTTGTCACCATTGCGTTCTATCTGTTTAGTTGACTTCTTGAGTGCAAAGATACATCTTTTTCTGGAAAAACTCTCATTTCGTCTCAACTTAATCTGCAATAACTGTCTGTTATTCCTTTATGCCGATATTGTCGAGCGCGAAACCTCCGTCATGGTTGAGCGTCAATGTTGCGGAGATGGTCGGCATTGCGTCGTAGTTGAGGACGAGACCTGTGACGTACTTCAAGCCGGGCAGGCAGAGCACGCGGATCGGCTCGGCGGAGAGGTCATAGCTTAGTTGCTCGCCAATCCAGATGGGCTCTTCGTCGAAGCCGCCCATGTCGCTGACGGTATCCGTGACGCAGCAAAGCAGACGCTTCTCGTCGTAGAACGAGATGCTTTGTCCGTCGATGCTATAGCCAAGTCGTTGCAACAAGGCCTGTTGCATATCGTATGGGTCGATGCTTTGCGCGATGCTGGCCGAGCCGTCGTCGGCAATATGGAGCTCGTACAGACGCTCAACGCGGATGCCCGTCCCCTCCATTTCTCCGCCGGCGAACCACAAGGTACGGCTCGCGGCATCGTATCGTGCAGAGGGCTGATTGCCGTGACGGATGTCGGGGAAAGCCGTCGCCTTGCCGTCCTTCACGACCACGATGCCCATGCCCTCCGCGGACTGCTCGTCGTTCAAACGCATCAGGCTCCAGACGGCAACGCCCTCCTTCTCGTCTTCAAACGTGTTCTCATAGCGGTCGTCGAGCGCAACGGATGCCATCGCCTCCTGTACCTCCTGCGTAGCCGACTCCAGCCCGAAGGCCTCTTCTAACGTTCCGCAGACGGGTTTCACCTCTGCGTCCCTGCCCTTGCAACCTGTCAGGATGCCGACGACGACGAGCGCCGCAGCCATCCGCATAATGCTTCTCTTTTTCATCCTTTACTATACATTATATATTATTATAGGGATTATGCTCTGCAAAGATACGAAGAATTTAACAATTAAGAAAGAAGAATTGAGAATTATTTCGTATCTTTGCAGCCGAAACGACAAAATACAAGACATCATGAAACGCATTTTGACATTCGCAGTCGCTGCTTTGACAGCCTTCTCCAACGCCGTCGGCGCCCCTACCCTAAAGGCTCCGAAGGGCGGCAAGGCCATAAGCGACGAACTGCTCGGCATCTTCTTCGAGGACATCAGTTACGCTGCCGACGGCGGCATCTTTGCAGAGCTCGTGCAGAACGGCTCGTTCGAGTACAACCCCACAGAGCGCGACGGATGGGGCCCGGGCACGGCCTGGCGCTTCTCCCGCCCGGGACATTCGCTCGGACGAATGGAGCCGCGAATGGACGCCCCGCTTCATCCCAACAACCCCACCTACATGCGTCTCTACATCGAACGCGTCGGACATTACGCCGACTTTGATGGCTGGACGGGCGTCGGGCTGGAGAACGGCGGCTTCGATGGCATCTCGGTGAAGGCCGGAATGAAATACAACTTTTCTGCCTTCCTGAGGAATGGCGAGGGAGGAAACAAGGAGGTCCGCATCGTCCTTGCTCAGCCGAAGGGAAACGTCGTCATCGCTGAGGCAACGGCACCTGTTTCTTCGATGAAATGGACCAAAATCGACGCAACGCTCGTCGCGAAGGAGGACTGCAAGGATGCCGTTCTGCGCATCTTGGTGTTGAATAAAGGCACGGTGGACATCGACGAAATATCGCTCATGCCTCAAGATACCTACAAGGGTCACGGCCTTCGCAAGGACCTGATTCAGGCGTTAGCCGACCTGAAGCCTAAGTTCATGCGCTTCCCCGGCGGCTGTGTCGTGCACGGAGGCGGCGACGGATTCTGGGGCACTTATCGCTGGAAGACGACCCTCGGACCGCGTCACGAGCGCAAACACCTCAAGAATACCTGGGGCTACCATCAGTCGATGGGACTCGGCTACTACGAATACTTCCAGCTTTGCGAGGACTTGCAGATGGAGCCGGTTCCCATTCTGCCATGCGGCGTGTCGTGTCAGGGCACCAACGGCGGCTGGGGGATGCCGGGCCAGGCACAGGACGTGGCGCCAATGGCTGACATGGACGAGTGGACGCAGGACGCGTTGGACCTCATCGAGTGGGCTAACGGCGACGTCAACACGAAGTGGGGCAAGAAGCGCGCCGAGCAGGGACATCCCGAGCCGTTCCACCTGAAGTACCTCGGACTGGGCAATGAGGAGCGCATCTCGCCCGAGTTCTGCGAGCGCTTCAAATATATGTACGAACGCGTCACGAAGGCGCACCCCGAGATTGTCATCGTGGGAACCGTCGGTCCGGGTTCGCATCCAGGCAACAGCGACTACGATAACGGATGGAAACTTTGCGACGAGCTGAGCATTCCTCTTGCTGACGAGCACTACTACGAGCCGCGTGACTATTTCCTCAGCAACCGCCAGTACGACAGCTATCCTCGCGGCAAGAAGACGA
The DNA here is from genome assembly GCA_902768605.1 of uncultured Bacteroidales bacterium. The sequence goes on along the minus strand of CACXLY010000020.1, from coordinate 33,204 downwards.
AGGTCTATCTTGGCGAGTACGCTGCCAAGGACTCGAAGCTCATCGACGCTCTGGCAGAAGGACTCTATCTGCTGCATGTCGAGCGCAATGCCGACGTGGTGCGCATGACGAGCTATGCGCCGCTCTTTGCCCGCAAGAACAATACGAGCTGGAATCCCGACCTCATTTACTTCGACAACGAACGCCCTTACCTGACCTGCAGCTACTATGTGCAGCAGATGTTCGGGCAGTCGGCAGGACAATATTATTACGGTGACTGCGTTCGCTTTGAAGGCGACAAGGCGGGCGTCGTGCAGCCGGCGAAGGACAGCCACTACGGTCAGTCGGTCGTGCTGAACACCAAGACGCGCCGCCTCTTTGTGAAGCTCTGCAACGCCACAAGCGACCGGAAGACGGCTCACCTCAACCTAAGTCGCTTCGGCACTCTGAAGGCGGGCACGAAGACGACGCTTTGCGGACAGCCGGACGACAAGAACAGCTTCGACAGCCAACCCGTCGCACCCGTCCAGGAACCGTGCAAGATGCAGGGCAAGAGTGACGTGGAGCTGCCGCCTTACTCGTTTACGATGCTCGAATTTGAGATATGAACGTCCTGCTTTCCATAAGTCGCTGGCTGGCTCGCTACACGAGCCTCTTCATCATCCTTATTGCCGTCATCGCCTTCTTCGTGCCAGACGCGTTCGCCTGGGTACAGCAGGGGCAGCGTGCCTCCATCATTCTCGGCCTCATCATGCTGACGATGGGTTGCACGCTCTCTACTGAGGACTTCCGCATCCTATTGTCTCGGCCCGTCGATATCCTCATCGGGAGCGTGGCGCAATATACCATCATGCCGCTCTTGGCATGGTTTCTGGCGCGCCTCTTCCACCTCGACCCCTTCATGACGGCAGGCATCATCCTCGTCGGCTGCTGCCCTGGCGGCGTGAGCAGCAACATCATGACTTTTCTCTGCAAAGGCGACGTGGCGTACAGCGTGGGCATGACGACGGTGAGCACCGTGCTGTCGCCTTTCGTGACGCCACTGCTCGTGCTCTGGCTGGCAGGTGCTGAGATAGACGTCGATGCGTGGGGGATGTTCCAGAACATACTGCTTGTGACGCTCCTTCCTGTGACGCTCGGCGTCCTCTTCAACTATTTCTTCTCCGGAAGGAAAAGTTTCGGACAACTGCAGCAAATCATGCCCGGCGTGAGCGTCCTCTGCCTGGCCTGCATCGTGGGAGGCGTCATCTTCACCGTTCATCCACAACTCCAGGCCAACGGACTGCGGTTGATTGCCCTGACGCTTGCCGTCGTCACCCTGCACAATGGCACAGGCTACCTGCTGGGCTACCTCGTGGGCAAGGCATTCGGATTCAACACGGCGAAGCGCCGCACGCTTTCCATCGAGGTCGGCATGCAGAATGCGGGCATGGCGACTGTGCTGTCGCGCAATTTCTTTGCCTCTCCCGCCATCGTTGCGATGAATCCCGCGGCAGCCCTCGCCGTGATACCGTGCGCCATCTCATGCGCCTACCACAGCATCTCGGGCACTCTGCTGGCAGGCTTCTTCACGTGGCAGGACGAGCGGAAAGCCTAATCAGAAAACAAGAAAGAGGCAAGCATTCAGTCGCTTGCCTCTTTTCGTTGTTAGCTTTAAGGTAGGAGAAGGCTTATTCGTCGAGCTTGATGCGGACGTTGCGATACCAGACGTCGTCGCCGTGGTCCTGGAAGGCGATGTATCCGCCGTCCTTCTGTCCCTCGACAATCATCAAGTCGTAGGCTGCCGGGAACTCACCGCCCTTGCAGAACTTGCTGCCGTCGAGCATCTCCTTCCACTTCGGAGTCCAGAGGTGGTACTCAAGCACCTCCTCGCCGTTCTGGTAGTGCCAAACGGAGCCTTTGAAGACGCGAATCTTTACAGTGTTCCACTCGCCATAAGGCTTTGCGTTCTGGGGCACGGCGGGAATCATGTCGTAGAGCGATGCAGCCTGACGGTTGCCGTCCTTGCCCTGGTTGGCATCCTCGTGGTTAGCGTTGTCGAGCACCTGGTACTCAGAACAGGACTGCCAGATTGGCAGGTAGTTGCCGTCCTTGCCTTTGGCTTCCTGAGCCAGGTAGAAGATACCGGAGTTGCCGCCCTTGCTGATCTTGTACTCGCACTCAAAGGTGAAGTTCTTGAACTTGTGCGCAAAGAGGAGGTCGCCTCCGCCTTCCACTTGTGCCTCGCCTGTGCCAGAGCCTACGAGGTGGATGCAGCCGTCGGCGCTCTCCCAGCTTGTGGGCACGGCCTCTTGTCCGTAACCGCGCCATCCGTCGAGGCTGGTGCCGTCGTAGAGGACATAGTAGCCGTCGGCATCGACCTTCAGTTTCGCGAGGTCGTACTGCTCGTTGTCGACGATGGTGGCACTGTCCTGCGGAGCGTTCGGGTCTTGTTTCTCGACACAGTTCTTGCAGGCATCACAGTCGCAATTACACTTCTTCTGACCGCAGCATGCAGCCAGGAACATTGCTGCCAACGCAGCAACATAGATGATTGATTTCTTCATGTTAATGGGTTTTATGGGGTTAATGGGGTTAATGGGCATAATGGGAAAGGGCACTCCCACAGAGGGGGAGCGGGGAGGGGGCTGTATTTACTTCCATCCGCTCAGGTCCTGCGGGTTCTCGATAATGGAGGGGATCTTCTCGAAGATAGCTTTCCACTTGGCTGCATCGAACTTGGGACGGCGGTCGTAATAGTACACGCCGTTCTTTTCCTGCTCTACGTCGGTGATTTGCGTGTAGCAGAAGGCGGTGATGTGTTTGCTGGCGATGATGGCATCGACCTCTTTCTCGAGAATCTTGAAGAAGTCGTCCTCGGTCTCGATTTGTGCGCCGTAGCCCCACGAGTTGGCACGGTCCTCCTTCGGTATCCAGCCGAGTCCGCCGAACTCATCCAGCATGTAGGGCTGTCCGTTGTAATTGGCGAGGTAGTCCTTGCCGCCCATGTTGCGATAGGGTTCTACGCCGCGCTTGATGTTGTGGTTTTCGGTGAGGCGTTCGTACTCGCGGCTGTAGTCGTGGACGCTCCAGATGTCGGTCTTGACGTGCGCATCGCCGCTGGCGTCATTGACGGGCCGGGTGGGGTCGATGGCTTTCGTCATCTCGTAGAGGTCGTTGATGAAGCGCACATAGACGCCGTCGCGTGCGCCCCAGGTTTCGTTCAGAGGCGTCCAGGTGACGATACAGGGATGGTTGCGGTCGCGCACCACCTCGTCGGCCCATTCGGAGAGGAAGTTGCGCACGGCCTCTTCGTTGTTGACGTCCAAGCCCCAGCTGGCCTGCTCGCCCCAGCAGATGTAGCCCAGCTTGTCGGCCCAGTAGTAGTAGCGCTCCTCGAAGACTTTCTGATGCAGACGTGCGCCGTTGAAGCCCACAGCCTTACTCATCTCGATGTCGTGGCGGAGGGCCTGGTCGGTGGGTGCTGTCCAGATGCCGTCGGGATAGTATCCCTGGTCGAGCACGAGGCGCTGGAAGTAGGGTTTGTTGTTGAGGTAGAAGTATCCGCCTGCGAGGTGGATCTTGCGCATGCCGGCATAGGACTTCACTTCGTCCAGCACGGCGCCCTTCGCGTCGCGCACCGTATAGGTCACGTCGTAGAGATTGGGCTCCTCGGGCCACCAGAGCTTGGGGTTCTTGATGGGCAGGACGATGATGGTGTTGTTGGTAGCCGGAGCCGTTTTCGTCGAGACGACCTTCTTGCCGTCAAGCACCTGGACGGTCAGCGTATTGCCATTGCCCTCCTCGTAGAACTCGGGGCGGACGACGAGCTGTTGCTGGTCGACGTCGGGCGTAGCGAATACGCGCTTGAGTGCCATCGGGTTGACGGCCTCCATCCATACGGTCTGCCAGATGCCCGTCACGCGGGTGTAGCTGCAGCCGGCGCTGTTGAGCTGGGTGCTCTGTTTGCCGCCGGGCTGCTTTCCGCCGCGAAGGTTGTCCTTGACCATCACGACGAGGTTGGCGCTGCCGCCGGCTTTCACGTACTTTGTGATGTCGACGGAGAAGGAGTTGCCTGTGCCGCAGTGGCGGAACACTTTCTTTCCGTCGATGTAGATTGTAGCGTCGTAGTCGACAGCCCCGAAGTTGAGCAGGACGTTCTTGTCAGCCCAGCCTGCCGGAATGCTGAGGGTGCGCTGGTACCAGATACATGGGATGAAGTCGGTGTGCTTCACTCCCGAGAGGCTGCTCTCGGGGCAGAAGGGGACGGTGATCTTGCCGTCGAAGCCCTTGCTGTCGCGCCAGCCCTTCTCGGCGCCCGTCTGGCCGAAGTCGAAGCTATACGTCCAGGTGCCGTTCAGGTTGACCCAGTCGGCACGTTCGAACTGCGGACGCGGATACTCGCTGCGGGGCAGGTCCGCAGCCTTTACTGTGCTGCTCAATCCGAGCAACAGGAATGCTGCCATGAGCAGCTTGCTGATGTGTTTCATTTCGTCTGTATTTATTATATTATATAATGTATAGTCTCAGTCCGTCCTACGCGGAGGGTCGGCGTGCCCGCCGTGATGCGGCGGCCGACGCCACACGTGGGGTTGCTTGCTGCATCGCGACAAAGCAATTGCTGCATCGCGACAAAGCAATTGCAAGTACATGAACTTGCAAACTCCCCCTCGCGTCAGAACATCCCTTCGAACAGGTCGCCCTGCACGTTCTTGCGCGTCGAGGCGGTGTCCTTCTTATATAGCTTCTGCAGGGCCGTGATGGTCTGACGGATGTCGTCGCGCAGGTTCTCGGGCGCCAGTACCTCAACGTCGGTGCCCATCGAGAGGAGGAGATTCTCGAGCTCTTTGCTCAGGGGGAGCTCCACCTGCACGGTGACGGAGTTCGTCTTGCTGTCCGTGCTGCGCTGCAGTACTTCGGGATTGCCCAGCTTGTTGCGAACCGCCTCCTCGCCCGCCGTGATGCGGATGGTGACGGGCGTAGCGGGGCCGTCGGGCAGGACGGGAGCCACGGCCGGGGCGCTGTCGTAGCGGAGGAAGGAGGCTGCCTTCAGGAGCGGGTTCTTCCAGTCGAGGTTGATGTAGCGCAAGATGCGCTTGTGGCCGCGGCGGAAGCGGGGCTCCAGCTTCGCGCCCTTTTGCACGAAGTAGGCCACGTCGTTCTGCAGCATGCGCTTACTGCACTTGAAGTCGCGGTTGACAGCTTTGAGGCGCTGGTTGACGTAGTGAATCAGGCTCCTCGTATTGCCAGTCTCGTTAGTTTTGGTACGTTCGCCCATGAAATACTCCATTTCAGGGTCGCGAAGGGCTTCGTCGAGAATCATCCAACGAAGGCGTTGAAGGTCGTTCTGTATCATCTTGTCGTATAGTTATTTGGTCGTAAAGTCGTTTCGTGTCACATTTAACTATGAACTATGCACTATGCACTATGAACTGCTCCTACAGGTTCTTCAGGTACTCGGGAATGCTCAGGATGGTCTCCGTCACGCGTCGCAAAAGCGTTGGTGCAGGAGCCGTGAACGTCTTCTGCGCTTTGATGGTGTACTTGCCAGAGCCGACGGTGAGGCACAGATTGCTTCCCTCCACCTCGGCACTCGCCCAGCGCAGGCTCGGCATACCCTGGATGGTGTAGCCGTCGGGCACATGGATGCGGGCCGACGTGTTGGCGGGTATCTCCACCTCCCACGTGATGCCCTCCTCCGTACGCTGCCACTCGCTTTTCACCTTGCCGTAGGGCGTGTCGTGGGTTGCGCAGACGTGGTTCAGCTCGTCGGGCATGCTGAGGTACATCTCCAGCTCCTTGTAGGCCCTGCTACGCGTCGATTGGCGTATGCCTGCCAAGTCGCCGTACATCCATACCAGTACGTCGCCCAGCAGCATGACGTGGTTGCCGCTGTTCATTGCCGGGTCGGCCGTGTCGCCGTTCCAAAGCTCCCAGATGGTCGTCGCGTCGTGCTCTATCATGTAACCGAAGCTGGGATAGTCCTTCTGCAGAATGATGCGCATGGCCTGGTCGAGGTGACCGGTGCGCGTCAGGCACGTCATGAGGTGCTGCATGCCTATCACGCCGCAGCTGATGTGGTCGCGATACGTGCCGCTCGTCACGTCGACGATGTTCTGCAGCACTTTCTCCTCCTCGCCCTCCGGCACGAGGCCGAACTCGAGCGACAGGAGGTTGGCCGTCACCGTGTTATTCGAGTAGCTTCCCGTCTCGGGATGATAGAAGTGGCGATTGTATGCCTCCTTGAGCTTCTGCTGGCGGTTGTCGTAAGCCATCATTTCGCCCTCCATGCCCAGTTGCATGGCAAGCTGCCCCATCATGGTAAGCATGCTGTAGTACATGGCGGTGGAGATGAGCTTGCCATCCGTCTTGCGGGCCGGGTCCTCGCTGTGGATGAGGTCGGCCCTCTCGGGCGGCATGCACCAGTCCCCGTAGGCGTTCGTCGTCACGAGACCATCCTCGAGGTGGCGGTCCAAGTAATTCATGTAGCTCTGCAAGAAGGGGTAATACTTCTGCACAGCATTGACGTCGTTGTATCTGCGGTAAAGCATGTACGTGGCATACACGGAGAGGGCTCCCCACGCCACATCCTTGTTGCGAATCACCCAGAAGCCCGGCGCCACGTCGGCTATCATGCCGTCGGCGTCCTGCGTGTCCCAGACGTCCTGCAACCACTTGTAGTACAGTTCCCCGTTATCAAGGAGGAGGTTCTCCCCGAAGCAACCCATGGCATGGTCACCTAACCAGCCCATGCGTTCGTCGCGTTGCGGGCAGTCCGTCGGCATGCCATGATAGTTGCCGATTATGCCCCAATAAGCGTTCTCGTGCAGCTTGTTGAGGAGCTCGTTATCACAATGGAAGGTGCCTTGGTCCGCCATGCGGTCGTAGATGACACAGCCGGCGATGTCCTTCGGCTTAGGTTGCCTGTCTATTCCGCTTATCTCGACGAAGCGGAAGCCTTGGTAAGTGAGCTGCGGCTGATAGGTAAACGTGCCGTCGGCCGACGGGATGTAGGTGTCGGTGCATTTGGCAGAGCGCAGGTTGGCCACGAAAAGCTGGTCGGGATTCTTCGGGTCGAGAATCTCGGCGTAACGTATGACGACGGGCACGCCCTGCTTTCCCGTGAGGCGGACCCTCAGCTGGCCCACCATGTTCTGACCCATGTCGATGATGAAGCGGCCGTCAGGCGTTCGCCGCACGCTCTTGGGGCGCAGCTCCTTCTGTACTTGCATGCCGGGGCACGGCTGCGGTTGCTCGATGCCCTCCGGCGCCTTGAGCGACTGCGCCTGTTGCCAGCGGCTGTCGTCGAAATAAGGTGTCGTCCAGTCCTTCATCTCGAGGGAAGCCTCGTAGCGTTCGCCGTTCCAGAGGTGGTTGCGCTGTATGGGGCCGTGCGTCGTCACCTTCCAATTGCCGTCCGATACGATGGTAAGCGTGTCCTTGACGGTTTCGACGACGAGCTGCGCCTTGAGGCGGGGCAGGCCGTATGACGTGCAGCCGGAGTTGAATCCCAGTACGTAGCCGTTTCCCAACACGGTGCCGATGGCGTTGCTCCCTTTATGGACGAGCGACGTGACGTCGTACGTGTTGTAATACACCGTCTTGGAGTAGTCGGTCTGTAGTGTTCCGAAGACGTCTTTGCTGACAGGGCGTCCGTTGATGTAAGTGCGGCCGTAGCCCATTCCGCTGATATAGAGTGTGGCTCGCGACACCTTGCCATCGACGTTGAATGCCCGTCGCAGGTAGCGTGCCGGCAGGTCGCGGCTCTTGTTGTCATCGGTGATGATGCGGTCGGCATCGTCTTGGCCAATCCATTGCGCCCTGTTGTCAAACTGCTGGAGTCCTGTCAGGAAGCTTTGCACGGGACTTGTGAGGTGCTCCTCCGTGTTGAGCCAGACCTCCACCTGCCAGTAGATGCGGCTTGCGTAGGGCAGTCGACGGCCCTGATACGGGATGTTGACGCTCTCGTCGGAACTGGTCTGCTCGCTGTCCCAAAGCAGATTGCGGCCTGCCTTCAACTCGTCCCTCGACGTCGCCACACGTATTCGGTACGACATCTGCTGCACATTGGGCTCCTTGCTCGTCGTTTGCCAGGAGAACTGCGCTGTGCGTAGGATGCCCGCGGGCTCCGTCATGCGACAGACGCGGAAACCTGTCAGGTCACTTCCCATAGCACCTTGAATTATCATGAATAATGCCAGAAATGGGGCAACAATTCGTCTCATAATACCTTATTTTATATGATATGCGACACAAAGTAACACTTTTTTTCGCAAATATGAAAGCGTTTGCCAAAAAAATACTTAATTTTGCGTAGAGATTTGAAAAACAAAGCACCGACAACGGACTGCAGACAACCGACAACGGACAAAATAAGAGAAAGACAACGGACTGCAGACAACCGACAACGGACAAAATAAGGGAAAGACTACGGACTGCAGACAACCGACAACTGACAACAGATAACGGACGGGGGGACTACAGCCGGCGGACGACGGACAATTGTAACAAACCAAATAATTAATGTAAGATGAAAAGATTGTACTTACTGGCAGCTTTGCTGCTTCCTGCTTTTGCGGCTCAGGCGCAACAAGCAATCTTCGAGAGACACGACACGCGGTCGCCACAGTTCAATGACGATGGCACAGTGACACTTCGCATCAAGGCACAGGAGGCGCAAAAGGTGTCGGTTGTGGGCGACTGCATCGAGAACGGCCACGCCGACCTGACGCAACAGGACGGCCTATGGAGCTACACGACGAAGGTACTGCCTGCCGAGCTCTACAATTACCGCTTCTACGTGGACGGGGCTGAGGTTCAAGATGCCGGCAACATTGAACGCAGCCGCGACGTCCGCTCGTTCATGAGCACCTTCATTGTCAGCAAGGAAGAGGGCGACTGCGGTTACCTCTACCAGAACCACAACGTGGACCACGGCGACGTGGCGCACGTGTGGTACGACAGCCCCAGACTCGGCATGAAGCGCCGCATGAGCATCTACACCCCGCCCGGGTATGACAAGGGCAAGGACTTTCCCGTCCTCTACCTGCTCCACGGCGCGGGTGGCGACGAGGAAGCCTGGCTGACGCTCGGCCGAACAGCACAGATCATGGACAACCTCATTGCGCTCGGCAAAGCGAAGCCGATGATTGTGGTGATGCCTAATGGCAACGCATCCGACGATGCAGGTCCCCTCGAGTCGGGCATCAAGAACAAAGAGCGCCCGAAGACGACCTACGAGGAGAGCTTTGCCGACATCATGGACTACGTCCAGTCGCACTACAAGGTTCGCAAGGGCGCGGACAACACGGCGCTTTGCGGCCTCTCGATGGGCGGCTACCATACCTTCCGCATCAGCATGCTCAACCCCGGCACGTTCGGCTACATCGGGCTCTACTCGGCTGCCGTACGCCTCGACCGCTCCCAGAAGAGCTTCGAGGAGCAGCTTGCCGACCACCCCGAGGCTGCGGCACAACTGAAGGCCGTCTTCGACGCGAAGCCCCACCTCTACTGGATAGCTATCGGCAAGGAGGACTTCCTCTACCAGCAGAACGTGGCTCTGCGCCAGTACCTCGACAAGATGCAATACCGCTACGAATACTTCGAGAACGAAGGCGGACACATTTGGCGCAACTGGCGCATCTACTTGTCTATGTTCGCCCCGCGCCTCTTCTGACTTTTGTAATTCTTTTTCTCAGAGACGCGCTCTCTGACGGCTTGTTTTGGGGTCTCCGGCACTTGGGGACCCCAAACGCGTTTTCAGGGCTTAAATCAAATGCCGCTTGACAATCAGCGGGTTACGACGACGCGTTATTCCTCGCCTTGCAAAGAGAGTACAAGCGCATCGGCAGGAGCGGTAAAAATCATCGTAAAAAGAGGCGATTTCCGACATGAAGAGCCGGCCATCGCTACACGAGGGAAACGCCCTTCCCACACGTGGGAACAGCCTTTCCCACACGTGGCGTCGGATTTCTCCTCACGAAGCAAGCCCGGACGCCTCGCTTCGCATCAGATTTTTTGTCGTGAAAAATCTTATATTTCCACAGGTAACCCCAAATGCCCCTACATAAAATAATTCTTCATTCTTCTTTCTAAATTCTTATTTTCTTCGTACCTTTGCACGCGAAAACATATTATGCAACGCCTATGACGCGAGAAGAGAAGGTGCAATACTGGCTCAGCCTTGTGGCCGAGGATCTCGATTTGGGAGAGTTCCTCTGCCAAAACGGCCGCTGGCTCTACGCCGCCTTCATGTGCCATCAAGTCATAGAGAAAGTGCTCAAAGCCTATTGGACGGCCACACGCGAAGACGTGCCGCCCTACATCCACGAGCACAAACGGCTGGCGGAACTCTGTGGGCTCTATCAGCAGATGACAAGCGAGCAAAGGCGCTTCCTGCAGGAAATACGCCTGATGAACATAGAGGCCCGCTACCCCGACTACAAGCGCAGCATCGCCAATATGCTGAACGAAGAGAAGACCAGACAGATTGTTGAACAAACCAAACAGATGCGGCAATGGATACTCCAAAAGTGCTTAGCCGAGATGAAGCCATCCAGCTCGTCCGACGATACAAGCAAGTGATTATGCCCCGCTTCAACGGCAAGGCAAAAGTCATGATGTTCGGCTCCTACTCAAAGGGGACACCCAATCCCTGGAGCGATATCGACGTGGCCGTCATCGTGCCGAACATAGCCGACGATCAGTGGTTCGAAACCTCCGTGGCGCTTGGCGAAGACGTGGACAAGGTAAGCCTGCTCATCGAGCCTGTCCTCATGGCAGAAGACCGCTGGTCACCCCTCTACGAAGACGTCATGCGGACAGGCGTGGCAGTATAGCAATCAACAACAGAACAAACACAACAATAAACACTTACAATTATGAAAAAGTTTTTCTTTTTAGTCGTTGCCCTGGCAATGGTCAGCAGCAATGCAAATGCATTTGAGTTTGAGAACGAACCCGAGCCAGGCCTCACCTGGGTAGGCCTCTTCGGAGTGAATGTGTCGAAGCTGCAGAACAGCGGCTACGGCTCAAAGGCCGGCGTCATGATGGGCATCAGGGGCGACTACACGCTCCCCGGCGCACACGGCACCTACGTGACAGCAGGACTCGACTGGACCATGAAGGGCGGCAAGACGTCCCTCGAGTCATTCGTCGACGGCTATGGACTAAGGAACGCCACAGCCAAGTGCCCGCTCCACTACTTCGAAGTGCCCATCCGCTTCGGCTTCCGCTATAACATCATGGAGGAACTCGGCTTGTACGCTGAGGTCGGACCATATTTCGCCGTCGGCGTGGGCGGTAAGCACAAGCTGAGCATCGACGGAGACGGTGAAGTCTTCAATGAAGCAGAAGACGAACTCACTTATAAAGCGTTCAAAAAGACGAGTGACATCGAGAAGACCCTCAACTTCCAACGCTGGGACGCAGGCATCGGCTTCCGCATCGGCGCTGAATACAACGGCCACTACAACCTCATGCTCGGCTGCGACTGGGGTCTGGCAGACATGTATCGCGACAAATTCCGCGACACCTTCCACGACTACTACAAGGCAATGGATGTCGAAGCAAGCCTGCCCAAAATACATAACTTCAACTTCAGCATCACCCTCGGTTATCGTTTCTAAGCAAAATGGCCAAAGAATATAACTTCAGAGAAATAGAGCAGAAATGGCATCGCCGCTGGACGGAATGCCAAACCTACAAGGTCACCGAGGACGAGCGTCGCGAGAAGTTCTACGTCCTCAACATGTTCCCCTACCCCAGCGGCGCTGGACTCCACGTAGGACACCCACTCGGGTACATAGCAAGCGACATCTACGCCCGCTACAAGCGGCAGCAGGGCTTTAACGTTCTGAACCCCATGGGCTATGATGCCTACGGCCTCCCCGCCGAGCAGTATGCCATCAAGACTGGGCAACACCCCGAGAAGACCACCTTTGCCAACATCGACCGCTACCGCGAACAACTCGACAAGATAGGCTTCTCGTTCGACTGGGACCGCGAAGTGCGCACCTGCTCCCCCGACTACTACAAGTGGACGCAATGGGCCTTCCAGAAAATGTTCAACTCATACTTCGACGAAGACCTCCAGAAGGCACAGCCCATCGAACGCCTCATCGATAAACTCAAGACAGAAGGCCGATGGCCAGCCGACGAGAAGGCACAGAGCGACCTCCTCATGCAGCACCGCATCGCCTTCCTCGGCGAGACCATGGTCAACTGGTGCCCCAAGCTCGGCACCGTGCTCGCAAACGACGAGGTGGTGGAAGGCGTCAGCGTCCGAGGCGGTTATCCCGTCGAACAGAAAAAGATGAGGCAGTGGTGCCTGCGTGTCAGCGCATACAGCCAAAGACTACTCGACGGCCTCGACCACATCGACTGGAGCGAAAGCATCAAAGAGACACAACGCAACTGGATAGGTCGCAGCGAAGGCGCCGAAGTCGAGATACACCTCGCCTCGCAGCAGGGCAAGGACGAGTCATTCACAATCTTCACCACACGCGCCGACACGATGTTCGGCGTCACATTCTTCGTCCTGGCACCCGAAAGCGAACTCGTCGACAAAGTCACCACGCCGGAACAGCGCCCCGCAGTAGATGAATATATTAAATATGTCAAAAGCCGCACCGAACGCGAACGCATGATAGACCACACCGTCACAGGTGTCTTCAGCGGCGCCTACGGCATCAATCCCATTACGGGAGACAAATGCCCCATCTACATCGCAGAATACGTCCTGGCAGGCTACGGCACGGGAGCCATCATGGCTGTGCCGGCACACGACAGCCGCGACTATGCCTTCGCCAAACACTTCGGCTTGCCCATCATACCCCTTGTCGAAGGAGCCGACATCTCCGAAGCAAGCTACGACGCAAAGGAAGGCATCGTGACGAACTCTCCAAGCAGTCCCGACAAGAGCGTCGAGTACGATGGAGAGCGCCTCTGTCTTAATGGACTCACCATACGAGACGCGATAGAAGAGACGAAGCGATTCGTCAAGGCACACAACCTGGGACGTGTGAAAGTCAACTACCGCCTGAGGGACGCCATCTTCAGTCGTCAGAGATACTGGGGCGAACCGTTTCCCGTCTACTACAAGCACGGCATCCCCACGATGATTCCCGAGCAATGCCTGCCCATCGAATTGCCTCAAGTCGAGAAGTTCCTGCCGACAGAAACCGGCGAGCCACCGCTGGGCAACGCACAGATCTGGGCATGGGACGAGCAGAACCTTAAGGTGGTGGACAAGAAGCTCATTGATGAGAAGACCGTCTTCCCCATCGAGCTCTACACGATGCCAGGCTTCGCAGGCTCCAGCGCCTACTATCTGCGCTACATGGATCCGCACAACGACAAGGCCCTGGTTAGCGAACGCGCAGCCAGCTACTGGCAAAGCGTGGACCTCTACGTCGGCGGGGCGGAGCACGCCACCGGGCATCTCATCTACTCCCGATTCTGGAACAAGTTCCTTTTCGACCTCGGGGTGAGCAAGATGGAAGAGCCGTTCAAGAAGCTCGTCAACCAAGGCATGATACAAGGCCGCTCGAACTTCGTCTATCGCATTAAGGAGACAAACACCTTCGTCTCGTGTGGCCTCAAGGATCGCTACGAGGTGACGCCGATTCACGTTGACGTCAACATCGTCCGCAATGACGTATTGGACGTCGATGCCTTCAAGGCCTGGAGCCCCGAGTACGCTACGGCCGACTTCATCCTTGAGGACGGGAAGTACATCTGCGGCTGGGCCATCGAGAAGATGTCGAAGTCGATGTACAACGTGGTTAACCCTGACATGATTGTTGAGAACTATGGGGCGGACACACTCCGCCTGTATGAGATGTTCCTCGGACCAGTGGAACAGTCGAAGCCTTGGGATACGAACGGCATCGACGGCTGTTTCCGTTTCCTGAAGAAGCTGTGGGCTTTGTTCTGGACAAAGGATGGAGAGCTTGCGCTGACAGATGGCGAGCCTTCTGCCGACAGCCTGAAGACGCTCCACAAGCTCATCAAGAAGGTGACGGCAGACATCGAGGTGTTCTCCTACAACACCAGCATCTCGGCCTTCATGGTGGCGGTGAACGAGCTGAGTCAGCAGAAGTGCACCAGCCGCACCGTACTGGCGACGTTACCCGTCCTGATTGCTCCCTTCGCGCCTCACATCGCAGAAGAGCTTTGGGAGCAAGTGGGCACTGGCGGCAGCGTATGCGATGCCAGATGGCCGCAGTGGGAGGAGAAATACCTCGTGGAGACGAGCGTGAAGCTTGGTGTGCAATTCAACGGCAAAGTGCGTTTCGACATGCTTTTCCCTGCTGACGCGACGCCCGAGCAGATGATAGAGCTTGCCACCTCTGCGCCCGAGGCTGCCAAGTACCTTGAAGGGATGCAGGTGGTCAAGACGATTGCCATCCCGAAACGTATCGTGAACATTGTCGTTAAGCCCTGTTAAATGAATTCACTTCTGAAGAAAGGCCGCATCTGGGATTTCCTGAAGGACTTCCTTTCCTTGAATTTCGGCATGGCTGTCTATGCTTTGGGATGGGCTGTCTTTCTGCTGCCCTACCACATCACGACGGGTGGCATGACGGGTATGTTTGCCATCATCTACTACCTGACGAAGTTTCCGATGGCGGCTGCCATCCTGATAGCCAACGGCATCCTGCTGCTCATCGCGCTCAAGCCGTTGGGATGGAAGTTCGTGGGCAAGTCGGCGTATGCGGCTTTCGCACTCTCGTTCTTCCTCGAGATGGGTCAACAGATGATGACTTCCGACGACGGGACTCTGATGCAGGTACTCGGTCCGGGACAGGATTCGATGGCTTGCGTCCTGGGTGCCATCCTGAACGGACTGGGCATCGGTTTCGTATTCATCTCGGGCGGCAGCACGGGCGGCTGGGACATCATTGCGGCGCTGGTGAACAAGAAATACAATGTCTCGTTCGGCCGCATCCTCTTGTATCTCGACTTCGTAGTGATTGCATCCTGCTGGCCCATCTTTCACGATGTGCGGATGGTCGTGTTCGGCTACGTGACGCTTGCTGTGTACACGTACGTCATCGACATGTTGATCAACAGTTCCCGGCAGGACATACAGTTCATCATATTCACGAAGAAGCACCGCGAGATATGCGACCGCATCATTTCCGAGACGGTGCATTCGGCCACGGTGCTCGACGGCGAAGGCTATTACACGCATGGCGACGTGAAGGTTGTCATCGCGATTGTGCACAAGCGTGAGCAGCTGACGTTCCTTCGCATGGTACACGAGCTGGACCCCGCCGCGTTTGTCTCGCAAAGCAGGGCGGAGGGCGTCTACGGCAACGGGTTTAACGCCATCAAATAGGAGCGGAGGGATGAAGGATATCATGGAAAGGAGGACGACGTTTTGAGCATTAAGACCATCATAGGCCCCTCGCCGTGGCAGCTGCTGCGCGACTACCTGCAGATGCTTCTCGGCACTGCCATCTACACGCTCGGCTACACGACTTTCCTGTTGCCATACAAGATAGTGAGCGGCGGCGTGTCGGGCATCTCCACCATCATCTACTACCTGACGGGCTTCGGTGCAGGAAACACGTACTTCATCATCAATGTCTTCCTGCTCCTCATGGCGATGCGCATCCTGGGCTGGCGCTATTTGTTCCGCACCATCATCGTCACGATACTCATCTCGGCTGCCATCGGCCTGGTGCAGCCCCAACTGACCGAGCTCAGTGCCGACGGCACGCCGACGCTCATCCACATCGTGGGCGAGCAGAAGTTCATGGCTTGCGTCATCGGCGCCTTCTTCGAGGGCCTCGGCCTCGCCATCATCTTCCTGGCCGGCGGCAGCACGGGCGGCACAGACATCATCGCGAGCTCCATCAACAAGTATTGGGACATCTCGCTCGGCCGCCTGCTTCTGATGTGCGACATCGTCATCATAGGATTCAGCTACTTTATAGAGCGGAACGTCGAGACCGTAGTAGTGGGCTACCTGGCCATGTTCATCAGCACCAACTTCATCGACTACGTCATCAACTCCGCCCGGCGGAGCGTGCAGTTCATCATCATCAGCGAGCACTATGCGGAAATAGCGGAGGAGGTGAACACGAGGCTCGAGCGCGGCGTCACCGTGCTGTCGGGCGAAGGCTTCTACAGCAAAGAGAAGCGGCAGGTGCTGCTTATCCTGGCCAAGCGCTACGAGAGCCGAAGCATCTTCCAGCTCATCAAGCGCATCGACCCACAGGCATTCGTCTCCATGAGCAACGTGGAGGGCGTCTTCGGAGAAGGCTTCGACGTGATAAAGAAGTAGTGTGGACAACGGACTACGGACAACAGACAACGGAGTTTTAGACAACGGACAACAGAGATTTAGACAACGGACAACGGACTACGGACTACGGAGAACTGAAGAAACTGACTACTGACAATGAACGGTGAATTGATAATGGCGACGAACAACGCCCACAAGCTGGAGGAGGTCCGGCAGATTCTGGGCGACGCCTTCACGGTAAAGAGCCTGAGCGACATCGGCTGCCACGAGGACATCCCCGAGACGGCAGACACGCTCGAAGGCAATGCCATGCAGAAGGCCCTCTACGTGCACGAACACTACGGTGTGGACTGCTTTGCCGACGACACGGGTCTCGAGGTGGAAGCCCTCGGCGGAGCACCCGGCGTCTATACAGCCCGCTACGGCGCCCTGAACGGATACGGCGAGAGCCACGACTCGGATGCCAACATACGCTGTCTGCTCGCAAAACTCGAAGGAGCAGAGACCCGGCGCGCCCGCTTCCGTACCGTCATCGCCCTCATCCGCGGAGACGAGAAGACACGCTTCGAAGGCATCGTGGAGGGCACGATACTGAAGGAAGGCGTCGGCGAGGGAGGATTCGGCTACGATCCCGTCTTCGCACCCCTCGAAGCAGGAGGCCTCGCCTTCGCACAAATGACGGCCGAGGCAAAGAACGCCATCAGCCACCGCGGACGCGCCACAAAGAAGCTGGCAGATTTTCTCTGCCACGACAAACAATAATTCAAGGAAACAATACGTTATACAATATATAAGCATCATCCGGACAAGGGGGCCCGGAAAACGCCACAGCAAGCGTCGCCCTTTCCCACAGCAAGCGTCGGCCCTTCCCACAGCAAGCGTCGCCACTTCCCACAGCAAGGAAAAACCGACGCCACACAAGGCACCTCCCGCTCCCCGAAATACGACAACAAAATGATAATGGTAAAGAGACTCTCCTCCCTGGCACTGCTCCTCGCGGCGCTCTGCCTTGCCGCCACCGCCCAAGAGCTGGGAACATGGCGCATGTACCTTAGCTATCAAATCGCCACGAAAAGCGAAGTCAGCGGCAGCATCATCTATTCCCTGATGAACGGCAACCTGCTCTCCTACGACACAGAAGACGGCGAGGTACGCACCTACGACCACACCAACGCCCTCAACGACGTCAACATCGCCCACATCGCATACTGCAAGGAAGCCAAGAAGTTGCTCATCGTCTACAGTAACACGAACATCGACCTCCTCAGCGATGACGGCAACGTCCAGAACCTGTCGGCACTGAAGGACAAACGCATCCTCGACAAAGACGTCACCGATGTCTTCATCAAAGGCTCCACGGCATACCTGGCCACCGGTTTCGGTTTCGTAGAGCTCGACATGAAGGAGGGCGTCTTCCGCAATACATACAGGCTCGGCTTCGCCGTGACATGCATCGCCGTCTCCGACAACGCCGTCTTCCTCGGCACTGCCGACGGACTGAAACGCTGCATGCTAAACGCCAACATGCAGCTCGAGGAAAACTGGAAACTCATCAACGGATGGCCCAACATCAGAAGCATGCGCATCTACCAGGGCAACGTCATGGTGGCACGCACCGATGCTCTCTTCGCCTACAACCCCACCACAAACAAGTCAACAAACATCGCATCCGGATACTTCACCGTGCTGAAGGATACAGGAAGCCAACTCGTCTGGGCCAACAAGACAAAGATAGGCTTCGCATCCGACGTCAGCAGCCCCGACAACGCCACCATCATCCCGTACGACAACCAATGGAGCGACATCTCCTACCTCGGCGGCAAGTACTGGATGAGCGAACAGGAAAACGGACTCCGCGGATACAAAATAGAAGGCAACGACATCGTGGCAACCGGAGAAGTCATACAGCCCAGCAGCCCCATACGAGACATAGCATACAACCTCAGCTGGGTAGGCGACCGACTCCTCGTGGCGGGAGGCATCAACACCATAGGCAGCTTCTTCAACCCCGCCACAGCAATGTACTACGAAGACGGGCAGTGGACAAACTTCAAGGAAATGGAAGTGGCAGCACCCTACACCAATATCAAGCTCCGCAACACCACCGACCTCGTACAAGACCCACTCGACGACACACACCACTTCGCCAGCCTCTACCGCAACGGCCTCTGCGAGTATCGCAACGCCCAATTCGTCAAACTCTACAATCACGACAATTCCCCGCTCCACAGCTTGATACCGACATTGCCGCTCTACTACAACTACGTCATGTGCTCCGCCTTAAGCTACGACCTCGACGGCAGTCTCTGGATGGCATCCTCCCTGATGGACACCACCCTGCATGTGCTCAAACCAGACGGCAAATGGCTTAACCTCTACTACGAAGAGCTGGCGGGAGCGTCGCTCATTGACAAGATACTGCATCACAGCAGCGGTATAAAACTCGTCACGAGCCGTCGCGTAGAGAAACGCGGCGTCTTCTGCCTCGACACCAAAGGTACAGACCGCACCACCGACGACAGAACCATCCTGCATCAGAACATATACAATCAGGACGGCACACCCTATCTGCCCGAGATGTTCTACTGTCTCTGCGAAGACCTCGACGGCTTGGTATGGGTCGGCACATCAGCGGGACTCTTCGTTATCGAAGATGTGACAAAGGTTTTCGACAAGGACTTCCAGTTCACGCAAATCAAGATAAACCGCAACGACGGCAGTGGCCTGGCCGACTACCTTCTCAATGACGTATCCATCGCGTGCATAGCCGTCGATGCCGCCAACCGCAAGTGGATAGGCACACAAACCAATGGCGCACTGCTCATCAGCGCAGACGGACAGGAGATGCTACAGCATTTCACGACCGAGGACAGCCCATTGCTGAGCGACAACGTGCAGAGCATCGCCGTCCACCCTGCTACGGGAGAAGTGGTCTTCGGCACAGACAAGGGCATTTGCAGCTACATGAGCGAAGCCTCGGCACCTGAAGAAGAACTCAAGAAGAGCAATGTCACCATCTATCCCAACCCGGTGACGCCCGACTACAATGGTCCAATCGCCATCCGCGGCTTAGTAGCCGACACCGAAGTCAAGATAATATCCACGGGCGGCCAACTCGTCTGGAACGGCAAGTCGGCAGGCGGCACGTGCATTTGGGACGGCGTGGCGAACAACGGCCGACGCGTGGCGAGCGGCATCTATCACGTAGTGGCCAACACGCCCGAAGGCGGAAAAGCCATCATCTCACGCATCGTCATCGTGAGATAGACAGCAAGGAAAAGACAACAGAACGTGTCCCATCAGCCGACGGGACACGTTCTGCTTTTTGTGGCCTACAGAGTCAGCTTCTCAATCTTCATCTCGCCGCACTTCTCGATAATGCCGACGAGCTCCTTGAATTCAGGTGTGGCGGCATGTTTTGAGAGGGCGTCTTCGCTTTCCCATGTCTCGCAAAACATGAAGATGTCCTTACGCGTGGCGCTTTCAAACACGTCGTAACTGACCATCCCCTCGTGCTTCTGGGTCTTTGCTGTGAGGAGGATGGCTGCCTCGAGAGCTTGGGCATACTTGCCCTTCTTGGCTTGGAAGAAACAGTTAAGTCTAATCATAATTATTTTAGGGTTTAAGGGTTATTGATTGTTGCGATGGCATCGCAACATACTGGACTATTATCTTTGCCGCCCTTGCTGCCGCGCCGGGTTCTCCGAGCGCAGCGGCGAGGCGTTCGTAGCCTTTCAGCTGAGCCTCCCTTGCCGTGCCGCCGGGCAGGATGGAGGCGAGGTGGCGGCGGACGTTAGCTGTCGTCATCTGCTCTGCGACGAGTTCCGGCACCACTTCCTCGCCGCAGATGAGGTTGACGAGGGATATGAAGGGGACTTTCAGGAAGAGTCGCTTGGCGAGAGATGCCAGCCGGCCTGCCCTGATGTAATAGCAGACGACCTGCGGCACGCGGAAGAGGGCGGTCTCGAGCGTCGCTGTGCCGCTGGTGACGAGTGCTGCCGTGCTGTGCTGCAAAAGCTGATAGGTCTGGCCGCGAACGACGTTAATCATTGAAGATTGACTATTGAAGATTGAAAATTGAAGATTGAAGATTGAGGATTGGGCATTGAGGCGTTCTGCTTTTTGCCATTTAGCGTTTGCCATTTTAATGCATTGCTCGTAGAACTCGTCCTCGAGGCCGGGGGCTGCGGCAAGCACGAGCTGATAGTCTTCGGCGTATGGCTCGGCCGCTTGCAACATGCGCCGCAGGTTGTCCCTTACTTCCTGCTTGCGGCTTCCGGGCAGCAGGGCGATGATGGGCCGCCCGTCGTCTTCTCCTTTTGAAGGAGAGTCAGAGAGGGTCTTCTGCACTTCGTCCACCGTCGGGTTGCCCACGTAATGTATCGCGCAACCGTGTTTCTTCTCGTAGAAGTCCTTTTCGAAGGGCAGGATTGAGAGCAGGAGGTCGACGTCGCGTTTGATGTCGCGGATGCGCCCCTCCTTCCACGCCCATATTTTCGGCGCGATGTAATAGGCGACGGGTATCGCGGTGTGCTGCTTGACGAAGCGTGCCATGCGGAGGTTGAAGCCGGGGTAATCGACCAGGATAAGTATGTCGGGGCGCCACGCAAGTATATCCCTCTGGCATTTCTTCATGCCGCGCAGGATGGTCGGCAGGTGTCGGACGACCGGCCAGAAGCCCATGTAGGCGAGGTCGCGATAGTGCTGGACGAGCTCTGCGCCCTCAGCCGCCATCATGTCACCGCCGAAGCAGCGGAACTGCGCCGCCGTGTCCAGCCGCCTGATGGCAGCAATCAAGTGGCTCGCATGCATGTCGCCGCTTGCCTCGCCTGCTATGAGATAATACCGCATGAAAGTGAAGAATGAAGAATGAAGAATGAAGAATTTGCTACCGCGCTGGGAGGCCTTGAATGTTTCGTACCTTCAATGTTCAATTTTTAATATTCAATGTTCAATGATTTGAGCAGTCCGTGTGCCGTCATATCGAGCTGGATGGGGGTGACGGACGCGTAGCCGTGCTCGAGCGCCCAGTAGTCCGTGTCCTCCGCCTCGGGCTCGAGGTTCTGGAAGTAACCCGTCAGTCGGTACTCGCCCTCGCCCACCTGCTTCATCTCCTTCATCCAGCGTCCGCGTCCGGTACGGCAGACGCGCGTCCCCTTCAGACGTGGCACCTCGGGGAAGTTCACGTTGAGCAGCACGTCCTCGGGCAAGCCGTGCTTGAGGACATAGTGAGCCGTCTGCATGACGACCTCTTCGTAGGGGCGGAAGTCACACTGCAGGCTGCGTGTCATGAGGCTATAGGCGATGGCCGGCACCCCTTTCATGCAGGCCTCGAAAGCCGCTCCGACGGTGCCGCTGTAGTGTACCGAGACGGACGCGTTGTCGCCGTGGTTGATGCCGCTTACCACGAGGTCGGGCTCGACGTCGAGCAGCCCGTCGAGGGCCAACTTGACGCAGTCGGTCGGCGTACCGCTGCAGCGATACACTTTCAAGCCTTCGCGCTGGCTGACGAGACTGATAGAAATGATGTCGAGCGGCGATATGCTGCACGACGCGGCACTGCGCGGGCCGTCGGGCGCAACGACGATGACGTCGCCCAGCTGCTGCATCAGGGCGGTCAGCACCTGTATGCCCTGGGCCTCCACGCCGTCATCGTTCGAGATAAGTATCAAGGGGCGTTTTGACATGATTCGTTTCATCTTTTTCCGCACAAAGATACGAAAAAAAGTGGAAACGGCATCACGAAAAGACGAAGAAAACGAAAAAAAGGCCATTCTCGGCCGTCGCGCCACTCCGCCCGACACATTGCACTGCCCCACCCCACACGAAGGAGAGCTTGCAACATCATGTACTTGCAATTGCAAGTTCATGTATATGCAATTGCAAGTACATGATGTTGCAACGCATCTGACACGTTAAGTTCGGCGTCGCATGCTGAAGCGGGGACAGCAGCTTCGTGTCGGAAAGAGTTCTGATTTAAGTTTCGGATGTTGGATGTTATGTTTTTATGGGAGTTAAAGAAGTTAAAGAAGTTAGCTCGCTATGCTCGCTTGGGGAAGTTAAAGGACAATAGCTTTTGCAGCCGAATACGAGGCTGAATGCAAACCGCATCCCAAGGTATCGTCCTTTAACTTCTTTAACTTCTTTAACTTCATTAACTCCCGAAACTTGAAGTTCTGATTAACGTCAAAAAGAGAGAAAAATGACGTCGGAAAAGGCAATGATATAGCAATTGGCACGATGGAAGCCTGAAAGGCTGGAAAGACTACAGGCGGGGGTGTAACCCCCGTAACAAGTGCGAGCGGGAAACGGAACCCTGAAAGGGTGGAGAGATTTCTGATGTTCTGTCGTGCTTTCAGCACTTAGATGTTACAATATCTCCTTTACGGGGGTTACACCCCCGCCTATGTTCTTATCAGGCTTACAGCCTTCATCCTCCCTCGGCTAAGCTCTTTCACCCATCCGAAAAGCGTGTCAACTGCTATATCATTACATCAAAAAGACCGAGAAAAAACATCGAAAAGACCGCCAAAAGGCGTGGAACAAACTCGCGCCAAGCAGGGATTTGAGTGCCTCAACGTACAAAAAAGTGTTGATAAACTGCCTCAGTTATCAACAAAAACGTTAAGTTATCAACACTTTAAGCATTCTGCTTAAGGAAAATGACGTGTATGTCGGGGTTTTGTCGTATCTTTGCAAAGTTTTCTAAAGAAGTAAAAATGGAAGTAAAATAGGAAGATTATTCGCTACGCTCACGGAAGTAAAAGAGGACGATACCCTTAATCCAAGACATTTGTCCTGCCAGCCTGCTGGCTTTACTCCCTGCGCGAAGCGCATTACTTCCATTTATACTTCCTACTTTAACTCCCTAAAAAGTCCATCATGAGCAAAACCATCGCTATAGTCAACCAGAAGGGAGGCGTCGGCAAAACGACGACGAGCATGAACCTCGCCGCCTCGCTCGCCACCCTCGAAAAGAAAGTCCTCCTCATCGACGCAGACCCGCAGGCCAACGCCTCGAGCGGCATGGGCGTGGACGTCAGCAAGCTCGACCATTCCATCTACAACGCGCTGCTCGGCCAGGTGGGTATCAAGGACATCATCTACACGACCGACATCGAGGGCCTCGACATCGTGCCCTCACACATCAACCTTGTCGGAGCCGAAATCGAGCTGCTGAACTTCAAGAACCAAGAGCGCGTCTTGAGGGACACGATACAGCCCGTCGTCCAGGACTACGACTACATCCTCATCGACTGTAGTCCCAGCCTCGGCCTCATCACGGTAAACGCGCTGACCGCCGCCGACAGCGTCATCATCCCCGTACAGTGCGAGTACTTCGCCCTGGAAGGTATCAGCAAGCTGCTCAACACGATAAAGATCGTGAAGACACGCATGAACCCGAAGCTTGAAATAGAAGGCTTCCTCCTGACCATGTACGACAGCCGCCTCCGCCTTGCCAACCAAATCTACGAAGAAGTGCGTCGGCATTTCCGCGAACTCGTGTTCAAGACGGTCATCCAGCGCAACGTGAAGCTCAGCGAAGCACCAAGCCACGGCGTCCCCGCCATCCTCTACGATGCCGACGCAACCGGGTCGAAAGCCCACCTCGCACTTGCGCAGGAAATTCTCTCACGCAATTCATAATTCGCAATTCATAATTCATAATCGTCCCGCTGCAGAAACCGACTGCCTGCAACGACGGAGTGAAGGAAGAGGAGAGAAGAAGGAGGCACCTGCCCCTGCGCAGGAAATAGCCCAATCATCAAATCGTAAATAAATCGGACTCCGCGCAATTAGAAGCGCGCCTTAGTTATAGAGAATCTAAGAAATAGTAAATCTTCAAATAGTAAACACATAGATGGCCATTAAGAAAAAGTATCAAGGACAAGCGCTGGGCAGAGGCCTCGACGCTCTCCTACAGACAGAAGACATCCAGACAGGCGGTTCGTCGAACCTCTCGGAAGTGAGGATGGACGACATCCGGCCGAACCCCAACCAGCCGCGACGCGAGTTCGACGACGACTCGCTGCAGGAACTCGCCAACAGCATCCGCCAGATCGGCATCATACAACCCATCACGCTGCGCGACATGGGCGATGGCACCTACGTCATCATCGCGGGCGAACGCCGCTGGCGAGCCAGCCAACGCGTCGGCCTCACCACCATCCCCGCCTACATCCGCACGGTGGACGACGAGAACATGCTCGAGATGGCACTCGTCGAGAACATACAGCGCGAAGACCTCACCGCGATAGAAGTGGCCCTGGCATACCACAACCTCATCGAGCAGTACAGTCTCACGCAGGACCAGCTCAGCGAGCGCGTCGGCAAGAATCGCGCCACCATCGCCAACTACCTGCGTCTGCTCAAGCTCCCCGCCAGCGTGCAGGTGGCGCTGCGAAACCGCGACATCGACATGGGACACGCACGCGCCCTGCTCGCCATCTCCGACCCCGAGACGCAGCTTAAGGTCTTCGCAGAGATGAAGAAAGCACCCATGAGCGTCCGCCAGATAGAGAGCATGGTGAAGCAACTCAGCGAGGGCGGCTCCGTCAAGACACAGAGCGGCACACGCATCCGCCAGAAAGGCTCAAACCTCAGCGCCGACTACAACCTCCTGCGCGAAGGACTGAGGAAAATCTTCAAGACGCGCGTCGAGATGACATGCTCAGAAAGCGGAAAGGGAAAGATAAGCATCCCGTTCGCCAACGAGTCCGAACTGGAACGCATTATCGAGATGTTCGACAAGCTCCGCAGCTAAAACCGCTCTTCTATGACGTTACGGCACATTATCTTACTCTTAATGCTGTTCCCTGCATCATGGTCCATGGTCAATACTCAATGGTCAATGGTCATGGCTCAGGAAGAGAGGATTGTGCCCGTCAGAGATACCATCGTCGTGGACAGCGCTTCGCTCCGCACCATCAGCGACGACCTGCTGAGAGGGATAAAAGCACATCGCGACCTCAAGGACTTCAAGCCCGACCCCATCCGCGCCATGTGGCTGGGACTCGTGCTGCCCGGCGCCGGACAGTTCTACAACAGAAAGTACTGGAAGCTACCCATCGTCTATGGCGGCTTCCTCGGTTGCGTCTACGCACTCACCTGGAACGGACAGATGCTCTCAGACTATTCACAGGCCTTCCTCGACATCACGGACAGCGACCCGAATACTAAAAGCTACGAGAAGATGTTGCCTCCCAACTACAGCATCGAAGGCAAGGAAGCACGCTTCCAAGCTATCTTCAAGAGCAAGAAAGACACATTCCGCAGGTTCCGCGACCTCAGCATCTTCGCCTTCGGTGGCGTCTACCTGCTCTCCGTAATAGATGCCTACGTCGATGCCGAACTGTCGACCTTCGACATCTCGCACGACCTGAGCATCGAGATACAGCCCACAATCATCGAGACAGGACGTCACGACATGAACCTGCGCACGACGACACCAGCCGTCCAATGCGTCATAAACTTCTAAACAACACTTCAAAGACTATGAACAGACTCACGACATATCGCATTCCACTCTTTCTTATTTTCTTATTCTCCTATTCTCATATAGTCTTGGCACAGGAGACGGAAGACTACGAGACCTATGTCGAAGACGCGACCCTCGATTTGCCCGAGGGCATGCAAATGCAGGAGATTGACAGCTTGCTTGCCGACTGGCAGACACGCAACTTCCTGGCCTTCGACGAGGCTTGTGAATCGACGGGCGAGAACCCGCAATTCGACGCCAAGACCTACGCGCACCGCCTCAGCCGCCTGCCTAACGTCATCGACATGCCTTACAATAACGTCGTCCAGAAATACATCGACCTCTACAGCGGCCGACTGCGCAACTCGGTGGCCATATTGCTTGGCGCAAGCAACTTCTACAACCCAATCTTCGAGGAGGCACTCGAGAGCTACCAGATGCCCCTTGAACTGAAGTACCTGCCCATCATCGAGAGCGCCCTCAACCCTTCTGCCGTGAGCCACGCCGGCGCCGTTGGCCTCTGGCAATTCATGATAACGACGGGCAAGCAGTATGGCCTCGAGGTGACAAGCCTCATTGATGAACGACGCGACCCCGTCAAGGCAAGTTATGCCGCGGCACGTTATCTGCGCGACCTCTACGACATATTCGGCGACTGGTCCCTCGCGATAGCAGGCTACAACTGTGGTCCGAACAACATCACCAAAGCCATAAAGAGGGCCGGCGGCATCAAGGACTATTGGACGATCTATCCTTACCTGCCGGCCGAGACGCGAGGTTACGTGCCCGCTTTCATCGCGGCAAACTACATCATGAATTACTATTGCGACCACAACATCTGCCCCGTCAACACCCACCTCCCGCAGGGGACCGACACGATACAAGTCAACAGGAACGTCCGCATGGAACGTGTCGCCGAGCTTTGCAACATCAGCCAGGAGGAACTGCGTGCGCTCAACCCGCAGTACCGCACCACGTTGATTCCCGGCGAGTCACACGTTTGCACGCTCCGCATGCCGACAGCCGCCATCAATGCCTTCGTGGAGGCAGGCGACTCCATCTACGTGCCTCTGGCCGAGGTGACAGAACCCGCGGAGATTCCCGCCGTGGAGCAGCCGCGCCCCAATAAGAGCAGAAGCAAGCGGGGAGGCAAATACGCGACCGTCCGCAAAGGCGACACGCTGGGCTCGATAGCAAGGAGGAACGGCACTACGGTTGAACACCTGCGCCGCCTCAACGGCATCCGGGGCAACAAGGTCCTTTATGGAACGCGCATCAGAGTGAATTAAACACGTACATTCATGCCCTTCCCTTTGGGGGAGGATAGAGGAGAGGCTTACTATGGAAGACGTTAACCTTCGTGAGATGGAAGATGAGAAGATGGTTGCCGAGGCGTACCAGCACCTGATAGATACTTATCTGGCATCCCATCACCGCAAACACACCGAAATCATCGACAAGGCGTTCAACTTCGCGAAAGAGGCGCACAAGGGCGTCCGCCGACTTTCCGGCGAGCCCTACATCATGCACCCCATCGCCGTGGCACAGATTGCATGCGAGGACATCGGCCTTGGCAGCACCGGCATCTGCTCGGCGCTCCTGCACGACGTTGTGGAGGACACGGACTATACGGTAGAAGACATCGCCAACATCTTCGGCGAGAAGATAGCGCAGATTGTGGACGGACTGACCAAGATATCGGGCGGCATCTTCGGCGACAAAGCGTCGGTGCAGGCCGAGTCATTCAAGAAGTTGCTGCTCACGATGAGCGAGGACATCCGCGTCATCCTCATCAAGATATCCGACCGCCTGCACAACATGCGCACCCTGGGCAGTCAGCTCCCCGGAAAGCAGTACAAGATAGCGGGCGAGACACTCTACATCTACGCTCCCCTGGCACATCGCCTCGGCCTGAACAAGGTGAAGGAGGAACTCGAGGACCTCAGTTTCAAGTACGAGCACCCCGAGGAGTACAACGCACTCCAAGAGCAGCTCGAAGGCATCCGAGAGCATCTCACCACCATCTTCGACCAGTTCACAGCCCCCATCCGTCAGGAGCTCGACAAGGCCGGCATACGTTACGAAATCAAGGCCCGCTTCAAGAAACCATACAGCATCTGGTCGAAGATGCAGACGAAGCACGTCACATTCGAGGAGGTCTATGACATCCTGGCCGTCCGCATCATCTTTGAAGTGACGGAGGGCATGAACGAGACGGACGAGTGCTTTAAGATATACAACATCGCCAGCACGATATACAAGCCGCATCCCGACCGCCTGCGTGACTGGGTGCATAACAAGAAGGCCAACGGCTATCAGGCTCTCCACTCGACGCTCATGAGCAAGGCGGGCAAATGGATCGAGGTGCAGATACGCAGCCGCCGCATGGACGACATCGCGGAGCACGGCTTTGCGGCCCACTGGAAATACAAGGACGGCGACGACGGATTGGAAGGCACCGACGACGGACTCGACAAGTGGCTCTACCAGATTAAGGAAATCCTCGACGACCCCCAGCCTAACGCCATCGACTTCCTCGACACCATCAAGCTCAACCTTTTCGCCAACGAGATCTTCGTCGTGACACCCAAAGGCGAATTCAAGACGATGCCGGCGGGCTGCACTGTGCTCGACTTCGCCTTCAGCGTGCATACCTTCCTCGGCACCCACTGCATCGGAGCCAAAGTCAACCACAAGCTCGTGGGCATCAGCCACGTGCTGCAGAGCGGCGATCAGGTGGAGGTCCTCACCTCGAAGAATCAGAAGGTCGACAAGAGCTGGAGGGAGTATGCCACGACAGCAAAGGCGAAGGGCAAGATAGAGGCTATCCTGCGCCGACTGGAACGCGAGAAGCAGAAGGAGGGCGAGGACATCCTGACCGACTTCATGCAAAAGAACGAGAAAGAGCCCACGAGCGTCAACATCGCGAAACTGTGCAGATACCACGCCCTCGCCAGTCGCGAGGAGCTGCTCTCCGCCATCGGCTCGCAGACCATCACACTCGGAGAAGGCGACCTCAACGCTCTCAACGAGACAATCAAAAAGGGGAAGAAGTGGAGCAAATACCTCAAAATCTTCAAGAGAAAGAAAGAAGAGAACCCCAGCCAGGCAGAGGACGGGCAGACGGATGCCGCCGAGGGAAAGACGGACACTCCAAAGATCGACAAGAAGAAAACGCTTGTGCTGAGCGAGGAAACAATAGGACGCTACACTTTCTGCGAGACCTGCCACCCCATCCCCGGCGACGACGTGCTCGGATATATCGATGAAAACGGCAAAATCATCATTCACAAGCGCCAGTGCGACATCGCGAAGCGCCTCAAGGCCACCGGAGGAAACAAAATCCTGGCTGCTGCCTGGGACACGCACGGCACCCTGTCCTTCCCCGCCACACTCCACATCGTGGGCTTCGACCGCGTAGGCGTCCTCCACCAAATCACGGGCATCCTCTCGCAGCAACTCAACATGAACATCCACAGCGTACATATCGACACCAGCGACGGGCTGTTCACCGCCGAGCTCCGACTCGGGGTGCACGACGCGAAAGACCTTCAGAACATCTGTCACGACCTGAAGAAAATCGAGGAGGTCGAGGACGTGCGCCGCTTCTGAAGCAAAAGGCATCCCCCGCTCTCCACAAAAGAAGACTGACCGCCACACGATTCTCCTCCCCACGCCACAGCAGGAATCCGTTGCTTCATCGCCATGCAGCAATTGCAACTTCATGTACTTGCAATTGCAACATCATGTACTTGCAAAGTCCCCAACCTGTGGAGAAGTAGCACCGAAGGTGCGATAGAACACAGACGGGGGTGTCAACCCCCGGGTCGGTTTCATTCAAGATATCAAAGCCTTGGAAGGGCGACAGATTATGTAATTGGTCAAATGACAACTTGCTTTAGGGTTCTGCCGTCCCTTTAGGACTTTCCCTTTCATTGCACCATTACCGGGGGTTGCACCCCCGTCTGTAATCTGTCGTCTCTTCGAGACTTTGGCAAGCCCTTTCTATTGCCTTTCGTCAGAAACAAAGACGAATAAGTTCGTCGAAGGGAAAGGAATAAACTTTTACCGGACACCAATTGCTCTGAGTCTTCCGATTACTCTGAATACTCTGAGCATTCTGATTGCTCCGATGGCTCCTCTAATCGAAAAGGTCGCGCTCCCGTAGCACGGGGAACTTCTCTCGGAATGACCTGAGGCGCTTCAGGTCGAGGGTCTGGGTCAGGACACACGCTTCGCCATCGGGGCAGACCTGCGCGAAGCCGAAGGGGTCCACGACGGACGTGCCGCCGCTATACTCGCAGTACGGGTCTTTGCCGATGCGGTTCACCCCGAGCACATAGCATTGGTTCTCGATGGCACGGGCAGCGAGCAGCACCTTCCACGCGTGCATCCGCACGGACGGCCACGAGGCGACGCAGATGAGAACCTCATAGCCGTCGCGGTTCCGCAGCCAGAGCGGGAAACGCAAATCGTAGCAAACGGAGAGATGAAAGCGAAGGCCGCGCCACTCCACCGTCACGTATTCGTTGCCCGGCGTGTAGTGCTCCGTCTCCCCGCCATAGGAAAAGAGGTGGTGCTTGTCATACCATTTACAATTTGACAATTTACAATTTACAATTTCTTCCGGTTTGACGAAGTAAAGCCTGTTCCTGTAAGTGCCGTCGGCTGCTTTTACGGCGATGCTTCCCACAACGGCGGCATCCAAATTGTTTGCCATCCGCTGCATCCATTGCAGGGTTTCTCCGCCGTTGACTTCGTCAAGCGATTGCTTGCCCCCTTCTTCGGAGGGGTCGGGGGAGGCTATGCCCTGCGGCTCCGTCGTGACACCCGTATTCCACATCTCAGGAAGCACGAAGATGTCGCTCTTCTCGGCAGAGAGCATCAGACGCTCCGCGGTATCGCGGTTAACGCCCGGCGACTCCCACGCTATGTCCATTTGAACCAATGAAACTGTCATTGTTTTGTCCTTCTTATACTTTTTTCGCCACAAAAGTACAAAAAAGGAGCGAACCGCGTACTATGTATTATGAACTTTTTCGTATCTTTGTGCCAAATAACGTATAATTTTTAATACAATGTATCATTATGGAATATAAAACATCACTACCTGAGAACGCTTTCCGCGAACTGCATGAGGGCGAATCGTACGAGCCGATGATGCCGGCAGAGAGCAACCCGAGAGAGGTCAACCTGTGGTCGGTCTGCTGGGGCATCCTGATGGCTGTCATCTTCAGCGCAGCCGCTGCCTACCTTGGTCTGAAGGTAGGGCAGGTCTTCGAGGCCGCCATCCCCATCACCATCATCGCTGTGGGCGTCAGCAGCGCCACGCGTCGCAAGAACGCACTCGGCGAGAACGTCATCATCCAGAGTATCGGCGCGTGCAGCGGCGTCATTGTGGCCGGCGCCATCTTCACCCTGCCGGCGCTCTACATCCTGCAGGCCAAGTACCCCGAGATGACGGTCAACTTCCTCGAGGTCTTCCTGGCAAGCCTGCTCGGCGGTATCCTCGGCATCCTCTTCCTCATTCCCTTCCGCAAGTACTTCGTGGGGGAGATGCACGGCAAGTATCCTTTCCCCGAAGCCACGGCAGGCACACAGGTGCTGGTGAGCGGCGAGAAGGGAGGCGCTCAGGCCAAACCTCTGATGATAGCAGGCCTGCTGGGCGGTCTCTACGACTTTGCTGTCGCCACCTTCGGCCTCTGGCACGAGAACTTCACGAGCCGTGCGCTGCTGTGGGGCGACACCGTGGCCGAGAAGGCCAAGCTCGTGCTGAAGTGCAACACGGGCGCTGCCGTCCTGGGCATGGGCTACATCGTCGGCCTCAAGTACGCCTTCATCATCTGCTGCGGCTCGGCACTCGTCTGGTGGGTCATCGTGCCCTGCATCGCCCTCTTCTTCCCTGGGCTTGAGGTGCAGGAAGGCATCACGGCAGCCATGGCATCGCCTGAGGTCATCTTCAAGTACGCCAAGAGCATCGGTATCGGCGGCATCGCCATGGCCGGCATCATCGGCATCGTGAAGAGCCGTAAGATAATTGCCCAGGCCGTGAAACTTGCGGCCTCACCCAGCCCCTCCAAAGGAGGGGGAAAAGGCGAGGCGGCAGGACGACTCACCCCTCCTTTGGAGGGGACGGGGGAGGCCACTCCTCGCACCCAGCGCGACCTGCCCATGAAGTTCATCACCTTCGGCATCATCCTGGCCCTCGTGCTGACGTTCCTCTTCTTCCACTTCGACGTGATGGGCGGCAACATCGTATTCAGCATCGTCGCCATCCTCGTAGTGAGCATCATCACGTTCCTCTTCACCACCGTGGCAGCCAACGCCATCGCCATCGTCGGCACGAATCCCGTGAGCGGCATGACTTTGATGACGCTCATCCTGGCCTCTGTCGTGATGGTCGCTGTCGGCCTGAGCGGCACGAGCGGCATGGTGGCAGCGCTCATCATGGGCGGTGTGGTTTGCACCGCGCTTAGCATGGCGGGCGGCTTCGTCACTGACCTGAAGATAGGCTATTGGCTGGGCAGCACGCCCCGCAAGCAGGAGACGTGGAAGTTCCTCGGCACACTGGTCAGCGCAGCCACCGTGGCGGGCGTCATCATGATTCTCAACAAGACCTACGGCTTCACCGACGGCACGCTCTCCGCTCCGCAAGCCAACGCGATGGCCGCCGTCATCGAACCGCTGATGAGCGGCAACGGAGCGCCCTGGCTGCTCTACGGCATCGGCGCCCTCATCGCACTCGTGCTGAATGCTTTCGGCGTGTCGGCCCTCGCCTTTGCCCTCGGCATGTTCATCCCCTTGGAACTCAATCTGCCGCTGCTCGTTGGCGGCGCCATCAACTGGTTCGTCACGACGCGCAGCAAAGACCAGGCCGTCAACACAGCCCGCGGCGAACGCGGCACGCTGCTTGCCAGCGGCTTCATCGCCGGCGGCGCACTGATGGGCGTCCTCAGCGCTGCCCTCAAGTGGCAGAACGTCAGCTTCGACTACGCCGAATGGTGGCAGAACCCATGTTCGGAGCTCATCAGTCTCGGCATGTACTGCATCATAATAATATATATGGTACGTGCGTCCATGCGCGCGAAAGCCTAGATATCAATCATCCCCTTCATGGACAATGGCACAGGCATCCAGCCCACCTTCCGTGTTATCGACACGGACGGTACAAACCTCTACTTCGACCTGCAGGGCCGCATGCTCAACGGCAAGCCGCTCAAGGGGCTGTATATAGAAAACGGCAAGAAGCTTATCACACACTAAACCGCGGTCTTAAGCATTTACATGCCTGAACGACAAGGCGGCAGTCGGCTCAAAACAGCGAGCGGCTGCTGCCTTTTATGTAGGGAAATGCAGAAAAAACTGCAAGAAAACAAAAAATTATGAACTATGAACTATGAACTATGAACTTTTTGTTGTACCTTTGCGCCGCCGTTACGAGTTAGCGGCACATTTCAAACCTATTAAAAGTTCTAATTTAAATTATGGCAACAAAAATCAGATTGCAGCGTCA
>CACXLY010000019.1 GCA_902768605.1 uncultured Bacteroidales bacterium | reverse complement strand
CCGTCACCGTGTCGGCTTTGTAATCGGTATCTACGAAGTCGGTGCGCGTGTCCTTTTGCGGGTAGTCGGGCATGAAGCGGCTGGTTATCATGCTGTACGAAGCCTTCTGGTCGCCAATCTGTATGGTGCGCTTGCCCTTCTTGTCCTTGCCAACAATGACACGCAGCTCGCGGACCCCCTCTAACTCCCCCTTAAAGGGGGAGGACAAAGACTCCCTCCCTTTAAGGGAGGGCAGGGGTGGGTCTGCCTCTAGCAGCATTTCTGCCTCGCCCGTCTTCTGGTTGATGTCGAGCTTCTTGTAACGCCAGAACTTGCAATCATATATGGCTTGGTCCTCGAGGAAGGCAATCTTCCAGTCGCCCTTCTCGTCGCACCAATAGGAAGGCAGCAGTTGGCGCCAGCGTTCTTCCACAGGCTTGATGCCCGTGATGGACCATGCGCCGTCGAAATCTCCTTCGGTGAAGTCGAACGACTTGGTCGATAGGGGCAGCGGCTCGAAGTGGAGCACGACGTCGCTTGTGCCGTCGGGGCCCGTCTGCTGGTGCGTGTCGAGCTGTATGCCGTCGGCAGACGTGATGGCATATTGCTTGCCGTCAGCCCTCAGATAAGAGCCGCTGGCGAACTGGACCTTCGTGATGTCGAGAGCCAAATTGAAGAAGCCGTCGCCGTAGCTTGTACTGAACTCCGTAGTGGGCTGCTCCCACACGATTTGCTTTCCCTGTGCTGCCCCTGCCGCTATGAACAGAAGGCACGCGATGATTGTTTGCTTCATTGTTATCTTTTTACTTTTTTACCTTTTTACCTTTTTCACCTTTTCACCTTTTATATATATAACGCACGAGCGTGCGAAATGTTACGCGTTGAGGCAAAGAATTATGTTTTATTAAGAGAATACAACCTACCAGCCCCACAGCCAGACCCTCCCCAGCCCTCCCTTAAAGGGAGGGAGTCCTCCCCCTTTAAGGGGGAGTTAGAGGGGGTCTGGCTGTGGGACAGGCTGTGCTTACAGCTCCGTCTGTTCCACCACTTGTCCGTCAAAGAGGTTGACGATGCGGTCGGCAAAGCTGGCGTTGTGCTGTGAGTGCGTCACCATGACGATGGTGGTGCCCTCATCGTGGAGCTGGCAAAGAAGGTCCATTACCTCTTTGCTGTTCTTCGAGTCGAGGTTGCCTGTCGGCTCGTCGGCAAGGATAATCTTAGGCTTTGCCACTATGGCTCGCGCCACGGCGACGCGCTGCTGCTGACCGCCCGAGAGCTGGCACGGGAAGTGTCGCCTGCGGTGGGACATCGCCATGCGGTCGAGGATTTCCTCAACACGTCTCTTCCTTTCCTTTGCCGGCACGCCCATATAGAGCAGAGGCAGTTCGACGTTCTCATAGACATCGAGGTCGTCGATGAGGTTGAAGCTTTGGAAGACGAAGCCGATAGTGCCTCGGCGAATGCTTGTGCGCTCGCGCTCAGGCAGCAGGCTCACGTCGTTGCCATCGAGCAGGTAGGTTCCTTCGGTAGGCACGTCAAGCAGTCCCATTATATTTAATAATGTAGTCTTGCCGCAGCCCGAAGGCCCCATGATGCTGACAAACTCTCCTTCCTTCACTTCGAGGCTCACTTCGCGGAGCGCCCAAGTGTCGATCTCTTCCGTGCGGAAGACTTTCTTGATGCTGTGTAAGTGTATCATATTCCTTGATTTTTGTGGGAGTTAAAGAAGTTAAAGAAGTTATCGCTCGCTATGCTCGCTGGGAGTTAAACGACAATAGCTTTGGAAGTTGCCATCAGGTATCGTCCTTTAACTTCCTTAACTTCCTCTAACTTCCTTAACTTCCGTATTATTCTTTCTTTATTATCGTTGCTGGGTTCAATTGTGAGACCTTATATATCTTATAGCCAACGGTCAGGAGTGTGACGAGGGCGACGACGGAGATGGCTATGAGATAGGGCATGACGACATCTCTCTTGAAGCTAATTTCTTCTACGATGTAAGCAAAGACGTTGGCGAGGAGCAACGAGATGAGGCTGCTAATGATGAGTTGCCAGATGTATGGTTTGGCGAAGAGCCACAGTATCTGCCGCGTGTCGGCTCCGTGCGCCTTGCGTATGGCAACTTCTTTCTGGCGGCGGCGCGTGTCGAGAGAGACAGACGAGTAGAGCGTCAGCACGATACAGAGGACGGCAACTACCGTCAGGACGAGCAGGATTTGCACTGACAGCTCAGTCGAGCGCAGCAGACTGAAGCAGACGTTGAACAGGTTGTCGATGGGCGCATGAGACAGCGTGTAGCGTCCCTGCTCGCGATAAAGTTCGCTCAGCTCCTTCATGGCTTCCTTTCGCTCACCCTGCTTAGCCTTGAGGATAATGCTATGCCTGACGGCATACCCCCTTACGGCACGCTCGAAGTCTTCCCATATACGCTCTGCTATGTCGCGCTTATCGAGGAAGTACGATGTATCGCAGAGATAGATGCAAAGCGGCCTGTAGTGGATGCTGGCGAGAGCTTTAAGCTGACCGACATCGATGTAACCTATCACCTTTGCTTCCTCGCCTGGCTTTACGTTACGGTAGTCGCGCACATGAATCATGTCCCTCGAGTCCATCTCTTCTGCTATGTGACTCGGCACGAGCTTTATGTCCAGCAGACGGAAGAGGTTCTCGTCGGTCAGGAAGATATCGTCATCCCCTCCTCCGACTGCATTGAAGCGTGCTGACACCACATGCGTCGTGCCTTCGATATGCTTCAGGTGCTGCAAGGTGTCGAGAAACTCGGGCTTCCATTTGCTGCCTTCTGTGACGATGCTGCGGCGGAAGTCATCGGCGTTGGCAGGCGTGCGAATCGCGCTTATGGCGTTAGAGAAGAAGAAGACGCCCGAATCAACGAAGAGCAATCCCTGGCAAACCACCATCATCAGGACGACAAGCAGACTGCGGCCTCGCGTAGAGACCCTGCGGCTCTTGCCTACCACTTCGCTCAGCGGCGCTTGGATAACCTTGCGGACAGACAGGGCGGCGATGCCTGCGGTGAGTATGAACGTGGCGAGGCACAGCCAGAGTTCGATGACGTAAGTGCGCGACATATCTACCGTAAACCCTGGCATTTGCTTTTGCATGATGGGGAGGGCATAGTCGGCCAAGCAGTAGGAAAGCAATATGACCAGCAGCGTGACGAAGAAGAAGACGATCGCCACCTCCCACATCAGCAGGCCGAAGAGCTGGCCCCTTTGTGCTCCCATGCATTGCCGCAGTCCCATCTCCCTTTGCCTCAGGCGGAAGAGCTGAATCTCTGTCTTCAGGAAACCGGACAGGCCGATAAGCAGGATGCTGCTTCCCATGAGAAAGATTAACACGAATAATCTTATTAGTACGATTGAGTAGTTTGTCATTGCCTTTACCTCATACTCGGGCAGAGCCTTTTGAAGTTCTGCCTGCAGGTCTTTGCGCGTCTTGCCTTTCGCAAGGATGACGTCTAAGTAAAAGTTGCTAAAGGGTTCAACGGATGTCGTGAACTCCTTCATTTGGTCGGTGACGACGTAGAGATGGTCGTCGCTAAGCAACCAATCGCCCGTATCGACGACATCGACAATGGTTTCGTACTTGCGTCCGTTGTACTCGGGACAGCCAGCGACTTTGAAGCCGATGGGATTCACGCCCTTGCCAAACGTGCGCTCCAGCATGTTTTTCGTCATAATGAGGTCGCCGGGTTTCAGTATCAGAATGCGTTCCCCTGTGATGGCAGACCTCAGCCCTAAGTAGTTGAAGCGTTCGGGATTTGTCCATTTCCAGGACGTCTCCACCTCATACTGCTTTCCCTTCAGGTCGGTAAAGGGTGCGACGGTGCCCACGGCATACCAGTCGAGGTCGATGAAGTCGATGCTCGACAGGTTGGCTTCGTAGATGCGCCTCACGTCGTCGTGGTTCACAGAGTGGTGTTTGCCTTCGCTCGTATAGAGCGAAACCTGTGCGCGACGCGGGCCGCCATGCATTTGCCAGAGCTGCCACGCCCGCAACGAGAAGATAAAGGTCGCGCTAAAGAGGACCATTCCCACTGCCAGGCAGAGCACCGAGATGATGTTCTGCGTCTTGTACTTCATCAGATTGCGCCAGCTGGCCCTGACGGTGCGAGAAATCAGTTCATAGTTCATAATTCTTAGTTCATTGTTGGTTTTCTGCTGCAAAGGTAAGGCAATTCTTAGTTCATAGTTCATAATTCATAGCTCATAATTGCGCTTTGTCCAGATATTAGACACGTTTGTGTCCAATTCTTTGACACTTTCGGGTAAATACACGCGAAAGCGGTAGCAAATTCTTCATTCTTCACTCTTCATTCTTCATTTCTTTGTATCTTTGCACTATGAAATACGGAACGCTCCTCGTCATTGACGACAACCCTTCCATCCTGACGGCAGTGAAGATATGCCTCGGCGGCACCTTCGAGCGAGTTCTCACCTTGAACTCTCCCGACAAGGCGCTGGCCACCATCGCTCAGGAGCATCCGTCGGTCGTCTTGCTCGACATGAACTTCAGCCTCGGCGTGAACTCCGGGCAGGAAGGCATGATGTGGCTCTCGGCCATACATCGACGCTTCCCCGACATCCCGATTGTCCTCATCACAGCCTATGCCGACGTCAAGCTTGCCGTGCGTGCCCTGAAGAACGGCGCCGCGGACTTTGTGACGAAGCCGTGGGACAATGACGAGCTCATCCGCGTCCTGAAGGATGCTATCGACAAGGCGGGCGAGGTGATTCCGCTGGACCAACTGGAGAGCGAGCACGTACGCAAGGTGCTCAGCAAGTGCGACGGCAACATGAAGCGCGCCGCCGACCTCCTCGGCATCAGCCGCCAGACATTATATAATAAGGTAAAAGCCTCACCCCTAACCCCTCTCCGAGGAGAGGGGGAATAATAGACTATGATTCCCATCATCATTATAACTATCATCCTTGCCGTTGTCGTGGCTTCTGTCCGTTGGTATCGCCATCAGTGTCTGCTGAGAGAGCGGGCACAGATCATGCGCGATGCCATCCGCCATCGCGACTTCTCGTTCCGGTTGCCAACCCGCGGCCTCTTCTTCGGCGAGAAAGCTCTGCAGGAGGCACTCAACGACATGGGGCAGGAGATACAGAAGCTGGTGGCGCACAGCGAGGTGGAGTCGTGGCAGAAATTGACAAGGGTGTTGACGCACGAAATCATGAACGCCACGACACCCATACAAAGCATCAGCCAGGCCTACCTGAGCTGTCCCGACATCAAAGACTCGCCCTACGAGGAAGGCATTCGTGCCATCAACGACACCAGCACAGGTTTGCTGGCCTTCGTCGAGAGTTATCGCAAGCTGACACAGCTGCAGGAGCCGGTGATGGCTGAAGTGAACATGCTGACGTTTGCGCAAAGCATCGCCGCCCTCTATCCCGACCTGCGTTGGGACATCGACATCCCTGCCGACATGACGATTCAGGCCGACGAGAACCTCCTGCGGCAAGTCTTCATCAACCTCGTCAAGAACGCCATCGAGGCTGAGGCGAAGGCGATAGGACTTGGGCTGGCCCCCTCCCCGCTCCCCCTTTGGGGGAGTGCTTTGAAGCAGCGAGGCAATGGGACTGTGGCACTCCCCCAAAGGGGGAGCGGGGAGGGGGCCAGCTGGGCTCTCTTCTTCTCCAACGACGGCCACGTCATCCCGCTCGACGTCCAGCAGGAAATCTTCATCCCCTTCTTCACGACAAAGCCGACGGGCACAGGCATCGGCCTCTCCCTCTCACGCCAGATACTGATGAAGCAGGGCATGACGCTCAGCCTCGCCGAGAGTCCCCATCGCGGCTATAACGTCACCTTTGTCATCGAGAAGAATTGAATAAACTCAGCTCAATTCAACTTTCATCCAGCTATCAAGCATAACTCCCCTCGTCTCATCGTCACTCTCGAGTCTGTTTAACTTCATTTCATAGCCCTCCTCGCCTCATCGTCACTCTCGAGTCATAACAAAAAACTCCGCATAAGCATTGCTTACGCGGAGCATCTGATGTCTCTCCTTTAGAAATGTCATCACACTTTACTTCACCTCCTCGAAGTCGGCGTCTTGGATGTCGGGGCCTTGCTGGTTGTTGCCGCCAGTGTTGCCGCCAGTGTTGCCGGTGAAGCCGCCGTTCATGTCGGGGCCGGGCTGAGGACCTGCCTGCTGCTGTGCCTGATACATCTTGCCGGCAGCGGTCTGCAGTTCGTTCATAGCTGCGTCGATGGCTGGGATGTCCTGTGCCTGGTGGGCAGTCTTGAGCTTTGCAACGGCAGCCTCGACTTCGCTCTTCACGTCGGCAGGAATCTTGTCGCCGCTTTCCTTGAGCATATTCTCGGTCTGGAAGATCATCGAGTCGGCCTGATTGAGTTTGTCGACCTTCTCGCGTTCCTTCTTATCGGCTTCTGCGTTGGCTTCTGCCTCTGCCTTCATGCGCTCGATTTCTTCCTTGCTGAGGCCGCTGCTGGCGGTAATCGTGATGTGCTGCTCCTTGCCGGTTGCCTTATCCTTGGCGCTAACGTTAAGGATACCGTTGGCATCGATATCGAAGGTCACTTCAATCTGAGGCACGCCACGACGAGCGGGTGCGATGCCGTCGAGGTTGAATTGGCCGACGCTCTTGTTCTGGCTTGCCATGGGTCGTTCGCCCTGAAGGACGTGGATGGTGACTGCCGTCTGGTTGTCGGCAGCTGTGGAGAAGATTTCACTCTTCTTGCAGGGGATGGTCGAGTTGGCTTCGATGAGTCGAGTCATCACGCCGCCCATCGTCTCGATACCCATAGAAAGAGGCGTTACGTCGAGCAGCACGATGTCGCTCTTGTCGCCTGCGAGGACTGCACCCTGGATGCTTGCGCCGATGGCAACCACTTCGTCGGGGTTCACGCCCTTGCTGGGTTCTTTGCCGAAGAAGTCAGCCACGAGCTTCTGCACAGCGGGGATACGTGTGGAACCGCCCACGAGGATGACCTCGTTGATGTCGCTGTTAGTAAGACCTGCGTCCTGCATAGCCTTCTGGCAAGGAGCCTTACAAGCCTGGATGAGGCTGTCGGCGAGTTGCTCGAACTTGGCGCGTGTGAGACTCTTGACGAGGTGTTTGGGCACGCCGCCTACGGCAGTGATGTAGGGCAGATTGATTTCTGTCGTGGTGCTGCTTGAGAGCTCTATCTTAGCCTTTTCGGCAGCTTCCTTCAGGCGTTGCAGCGCCATCGGGTCTTGCTTGAGGTCGATGCCCTCCTCTGCCTTGAACTCGCTGGCGAGCCAGTCGATGATGACCTGGTCGAAGTCGTCGCCGCCGAGGTGCGTGTCGCCGTTGGTGCTGAGCACTTCGAAGACGCCGCCGCCGAACTCGAGGATGGAGATATCGAATGTGCCGCCACCAAGGTCGAAGACAGCAATCTTCATGTCCTTGTTTGCCTTATCAACGCCGTAAGCCAGTGCGGCTGCGGTGGGTTCGTTGACAATACGCTTGACGTCGAGACCTGCAATCTGTCCGGCCTCCTTTGTGGCCTGACGCTGAGAGTCGCTGAAGTAGGCGGGCACGGTGATGACAGCCTCTGTGACTTCCTGTCCGAGGTAATCCTCAGCGGTCTTCTTCATCTTCTGCAGAATCATTGCACTGATTTCCTGCGGCGTATAAGCACGGCCGTCGATATCGACGCGCGGAGTGTTGTTGTCGCCCCTCACTACGTTATACGGAACGCGTGCTATTTCCTTCTGCACCTGATCGTAAGTCTCGCCCATGAACCTCTTGATGGAGAAGATAGTCTTCTTCGGGTTTGTGATGGCCTGACGCTTGGCGGGGTCGCCCACCTTGCGTTCGCCGCCATCGACGAATGCCACGATGGAGGGAGTGGTACGCTTGCCCTCGCTGTTGGCAATAACTACGGGCTCGTTGCCCTCGAATACGGATACGCAACTGTTTGTGGTACCCAAGTCAATTCCAATAATCTTTCCCATAATAGTATTTAATGTTTTAATGTTTTGACAATTTAGTGATATTTGTTATTCCGTTATCTCGCCATAACGACACTAATGTCATACAAAGGCCGTGCCAAAACGTGACATTCTGCCACGAATATGACAAAAACTGCCATCGAAACCCTAAAAAGGTGACAATCCGATGGCAGCTATACATTATATATATATAAAATAAGCAGGAAGCTTACTCTTCACAGAGGATGCTTCCTGCCCTAACAGCTATGAAAACAAAAATATTACTTGAATGTAATCTAGTGTTGAAAATTAGAGCTTTCGCTCGGTGGAGCAATGGCATGAAAGGTGTTCATGCCCTATGCTTCATGCTCACTTAACTGCGAACTTCTGTCCCTTGACAACGTAGATGCCTTGGGGCAGGCTCTTCTTGGCAGCGCTGATGGTGGTCTGCGAGAGTACGAGTGTGCCCTGAGCATTGTAGACGTCGACGGTTGCACCTGCCTGCTGGAGCTTCTCGATGCTTGTCTCGATGTCCTCGAGGCTGGTGACGTGCTTAATTTCGAGCTCAGTGGCGTCGCTTGCCTGCTGGTCCCATGTGAAACCGCAGCGTGTGGGCAGGAATGCCTTATCGCCTTCGGTGCGGATGAGGATGCTCTCGAGGATGTAGGTATCCTGCTGAGCGGGGATGCCGTAGCGGCCGGTCACCTGGATTGTCTCCCATGAGCTGCCGAAGGTCACCGTGTTGCCGTTGTTGTCGCTCTTGGTGATGCTCTTGAGGTCAGCATTGATGCCAGAGGACTGCTCTGTGTTGGCACGCAGTGACTGGAATGTGGGAGAGAAGATGAGGTAGGGTACGCCTGCCTCGATGCCCTCGTTGGTGCAGTCGAGGAAGTACATGCAGAGCGTGTTGCCTTCCTGACGGACCATTTCGAGGCGCTCTACCTGAACGTCCTTAGCAGCAGCCTTGAGCTGTTCTGCATTGAGGCTCATGGGCAGGCAGATGGTGTTGTAGCCTGCGAAGAGCGTGCGATTGAGTACAACGGGCTGAGCCTGATTCTGCAGTGCCTCGACGTTGAGCGTCGTGCTGCTGGTATAGACATACTTAGGCCTTGGCTGTGCAAAGGCACTGGTGCAAATGGTGGCAGCTGCCATCAAAAGAAGTGTAATGTGTCTCATAAGTCTATAAATTTGTAGGTTTATATGTATGTTTTTTGCCTTTTTGTTCTGCAAAACTACAATTTATTTCGTGAACTGCCAAATTTCTTGGCAAGTTTTTCTATTATTTAACACTCTTTATTCATCTTCCCTCAACTTGGGGCATGAGTCTGTGCCGATTGTTTGCTTGAATGCGGGGTCGGCAAGCATTTCGAGTAGTGTGCCGTTTCGCATCTCGGTCAGGGTGAAGGAGTAGAGGCCTTCGGCTGTCTGCTTGGCACCGTATGCATAGCTGTTGCGGAAGACAGGCGAGAAGCCGCGCACCACGTCGTGACCCGCCTCCCAACCCGTGCCGTTGACGCGCACGTAGCAGTTCGTCAGGCGTGCTCCGGTGGACCATCCCGAGAGGGCTCCGCATTCCGTAGTGCCCGTCACTTTTCCCGTGGAATAGCATGACTTGAAGAGTGAAGTGATGTCGTTGTTGGGGATGCATCCCACGATGCCGCCCCCATTGTCGTGAACGGTTATCGTACCCTCGAAGCCAAGACGCTCCAGGCGGATGACGTCGCCGTTCTGTCCGCCCACGTGTCCCACGATGCCGCCCACATAGCGATAGCCCGTGATGGCGCAGTGAGAACCGAGTGTGATGTCGTGTATCCAAGCGCTGGTATTGGCTGCATTGATAAAGCCCACGCAGTTCTGTCCCGTCTTTTTGAGTGTGAGATAGTCCACGGTGTGCTTCCCGCCGTCGAACTCTCCGCAGTAGGGTGCAGAGAGCGAACCGATTCCCTCAAAGGCGATGCCCCTCATGTTCAGATCGGCCATGAGACGTGCGTCGAGCGAGGCATGGGCGGGATTGCTGGCGACGTATGCCGCAAACCAACGCAGAGCCTGTGGCGTCTCGATGGGATAGTAGCCCTGCTGGTTGGGGTAGAGGTACTCGGCATCTGGCTCACCGCAGATGGAGCAGATGCCTTCGTCGTAGAGGTGAGGTTGGTATTCGGCCTGGTTGGTGTTGGCATAGGTGAGAGTCGTTCCCGTGGCGGCTGTGCCGTCGCATTTCAGGGTGCCGCACGCATAGACGACGGCGTGAAGCTGACTGCTGACGGGGTGGCTGTCGGGCTCATCCGTGTCGAGGTTCTGTCGGAAGATACCCGGTGCGCGATTGCCGTTCAGTTTCCAGGCCAAGGCACCGCTGGCAAGGTCGGCCTGCGTGAATTTCGTGGTGTTTTGCCGTCCGTTGATGTCGAAGACGCGTGACATGGTGGGCGACGACCTCCACAGATAGTTGCTGCCATCCACGCCAGAGGTCAGTTGGCCGGAATTGTAGGAGTCTGAGATGGTGGATGCTGAGCCGCTGAACCACCCGCAGAAGATGGCCGATTCGCGCCCGCCCTGCACGGTTCCCGTATTATAACAATGGTCGATGACGAGGCTACCCGAGTGAACACACCCCACCATGGCTGCCCCGTTCTGTGCCGAGCACTTGACGCTTCCCTCGTGTCCGCAGGCGATGAGCGTGAGCGTGCCGCTCGACACCTTATCGCCCACGATGCCGCCCACGAAGGCCTGCCCCTGGACCTTGTTGCCCTTGCCGCAGATGAGTTGCTTTATTGTGGCGCTGTTGGCATAGCCGAAGAGCCCCACGCCGTTTTGTCCTGTGCGTGTTATGTTGAGGTTGTCGATGACGTGTCCTGCTCCGTCGAAGGTGCCGTTGTAGCTTGTGCCCTCCGCGTTGCCGATGGGTGTGAAGTCGTAACCCGTCATGTCCAGGTCGACGGTCAGAACGGCATTGGCGCCCGATGCTCCGTTGTTCACGAGGTCGGAGAAGTCGAGCAGGTCCTGTGGCGATGAGATGAGGTAAGCCCCCAGCTCGTTGCTCTCGAGTCCGCCTGCAACGGCGCGGGATGCGCTGAGTAATGCCACACAGGCGAACAGCAACACACGAAGGTGGCGAGAGAAGTTGAAAACTGTCTTGTTCATACAAAAGGAGTTATGGCATTGTTATGCTGGCCTCCTGCCTGATGTCGCGTGAGGAGAGGCCTAACATTATATTATAAGTACCCGGGTCATAGACGAAGTCGTGCTCGTCCGTGCTGTAGTAGGTGAAGGCATCCTTCGGGAGATGGAGCGTCACTTCGGCCGACTCGCCAGCCTTCAACATCGTCTTGGCATAGTTCTTTAGTTCCTTGATGGGACGTTCCACGGGACTCTCGCTGGTCTTTCCCACATAGAGCTGTACGACGCCGTCGCCGTCGCGAGTGCCTGTGTTCGTCAGGGTGCAGGTCACGTCGAGAGAGCCGTCGGCATTCGGTTCGCCGACCTCCATGCCCGATATTTCGAAGGTGGTGTATGACAGTCCGTAGCCGAAGGGATATTGCACCTCGCGGTTCAGCTTGTCGTAGCCGCGGTAGCCCACGAAGATACCTTCCTTGTACTCGACGTGCTTGTCACCGTCGGGGTCGTGGTAGTTGTTGTAGACGGGGTTCTCTTCCCATCGGCGTTCAAAGGTCATGGGTAGATGGCCGGAAGGGTTGGTCAGGCCGAAGA
Organism: uncultured Bacteroidales bacterium; assembly: GCA_902768605.1. The sequence goes on along the minus strand of CACXLY010000019.1, from coordinate 20,199 downwards.
GCAGCTCTGCGGCAGCCGTGCCCGCGTTTTGTCCTGCATAGAAGGCCCAGAAGAGTCCGTCCATCTGCGGCTCCCACGAGGTCATGCCGATGTTTCCGCCGGCGTTGACGAAGCCGACGACGGGCTTGCCGCTTTTCTTGATGGAGGCGAGCATGGCCTGGTCGTCGGCATCGAGGTCGAATGGGCGGTCGTGTCCCTCGCCTTCTGCGTTGGAGTTCATGCCGAAGCAGGCCACCACGAGGTCGGCATCTGCCAGGTATTCTGCCAGATAGTCTTTCGTGTCGTTCGCCTTCTTCCAGGTGAAGTCAACGCGTGCGTCGCCGCCTTTCTGGTAGTATTCGACGACGACCTTGTACTTCCTGCCGGCCGTGAGCCGTCGGGTAATGGTCTTGGAGTGATAGGCGGATGGCGTCCACTGGTCGATGACGAGGGCGTCGTCGATGTAAAGGCGGAAGGCATCGTCGCCCCCGAGCTGGAACTGATAGCTTGCGCTGTTGGGCGAGCTCATGGTTGCTGTCCAGCGGACGGAGAAATCGTCCGAGCCGAGGCCTCCCACTTCGGGAGCCATGCCGCTCCAGTTGTAGTTGATTTTCGTCTCAATGCGTGTGGCGACGGGCGACCCGCTTAGGTCGATGCCCTCGAAGTACTCGGCCCGGAAGCCGCCTTGCGAGAGGTCGTCGGAGGTGAACATGATGGCGGGCAGGAAATCGAGCTGGTCTTTGTAATCGACTTCAAAGCCGAGCTGGCTGCCGATGGCTTGGATGCCGTCGCTCATGCTGACGTAGTGGATGGGGTCCACGCTGCTGCTGCCGCCTCCCCGCACGAAGCCCGAGGCGTTCTTGCCTGTCACGACGATATGCTTGTGCTTCGACGGGTCGATGGGCAAGATGTTGTCCTTGTTCTTGAGTAGCACTATGCCCTCGCGCGCCACCTGCAGGGCGGTCTGGTCGCTTTCGGGGTCATCGAGGGGGATGGAGCTATCCGTGCCGCTTTTTGTGTTGAAGCCGAAGCGGTACATGGTGTAGAGGATGTGGCGCACCTTCTTGTCGATGGTCTCTTCGGTTATCTTGCCTTCGCTGAGGAATTGCTTCATGGCGTCCGCGTTCATGTTGTCGGCGCTGGCCATTTCGAGGTCGAGTCCGGCCAGGGCAGCTTGCAGGCCGTCGTGCGTCGAGCCCCAGTCGGACATGAGGATGCCCTTGAAGCCCCAGCGGTCACGCAGATGGGTGGTGAGCAGGTCGTAATTGTGCGTGGTATAGATGCCGTTGAGCAGGTTGTAGCTACTCATGACGCATCCCGTTCCGGCCACTTGCACAGCCGACTTGAAGGCGGGCAGGTAGATTTCGTTCATGGTGCGCTCGTCCATGTCGTTGCTGATGTGGTCGCGGTCATAGGAAGAGTTGTTGCCCATGAAGTGCTTGATGGTGGCTGAGACACCCTGGCCCTGCACGCCGATGATGTAATTGGTGGAGGTCTGTGCGGCCAGGTACGGGTCTTCGCCCATGTATTCGAAGTTGCGTCCGCAGAATGGGGCGCGGTAGATGTTGACGGCGGGTCCGAGGATGATGTTGATGCCGCGGGCCCGGCAGTCGCGTCCTATCTGTCTGCCCACCTGCCGGGCCAGGTCGCGGTTCCATGTTGCAGTGAGCAGCACGTCGGCAGGGTAGGCTGTGGACTTGCCGGGGCCCCACGTGCCTCCGCCCACGCCGTGCGGGCCGTCGCACATGCGCATCCGCGGAATGTCCAGTCGGTCGATGGCGTTGGTGTACATCCAGCTGGTGCCGCCTATCAATTTCAGCTTCTCGTCGAGCGTCATGAGGCTGCAGATTGAGTCGGCGGAGCGCTCAACGTATTCTTCGCTGTGGCTTACGCTGACGGTTATCTCCCTGTCTCCGGCCTCCTCGTGATGGAGGATGAGTTGGCAGGTGCCGGTGCCGACGGCTGTAATGCGGATGCGGTTGCCCCCGATGCGTTCTGCCGTGGCAACGCGGTTGTTGGTGGTGCGGATGTTGCGGTCCACGTACTGCCTGACGGCTTCTGCGGGGGTGAAAGTGAGGGCGATGTCCCTCACCTCTCCTTGCATGAGCAGGGGCGCGGCGTCGGCTGCCGTGAAGTCGGTGCAGGCGACGTAGCGCGAGATGTATGCTATCTGGCTGAGGTCCTTGTGTCCGTAGTAGGTGTGACCGGGAGCCCAGCCGTCGGCGTCGTCTTGCTGCGTGAAGTCTTGCTGCAAGGCCTCTGTGCCGACCATGTTGCGGTAGAAGACTGCGAACTTTGGCCTCGTGCCTTCTTGCGCCACAGCCTGCATGAGGCATGCGGACATGATGCAACCGGCAAGCAGGAACCGACAGCCTTTAATTCGTAGGGACGTACGCAGCCAGTGCATTGCAGAGGGGCGAAGCCCTGTGGATTCTACATTCCTCATTGCTTTCTGATTTTGAACGACGTGTTGTTGACCTGAATGATGTATATGCCGGCTGGTAGGGACTGGAGCGAAGTGAGGCGCGCCGTGCCCATCTGCCGCAGCTTGCCGCCGGCGTCATAGACGCGGACGGGCGTGCCGGGCGCCACGCCTTCCAAGCCCAGCTCTTTGTTCACGCGAAAGATGGTTTCCCCGGGCTTCTCTATTCCGGTGGGGATGGTCTGGTCGAAGGTGGCGCGGCGTACACCTGCCAGGACGGTGCCGTCCTGCAGCACAATGCCAAAAGTCGTCTCGTCGTCTGCCGCCACCAGACACGTCACCTGGCTCATGGCAATGGCAATGCCGCTGTCTGTCATGAGGCACCAGACGGGCTCCTCTGCCGAGGCGGGAATCCTAAGCAGGGCAAGCAGCAGCCCTGCCAGTGCAATAACTCGTTTCATCATGTTCTGTTATATAATAGATGATTTAAGTTTCGGATGTTCTGTTTTTTATGGAAGTTAAAGAAGTTAAAGAAGTTAGCTCGCTATGCTCGCTTGGGGAAGTCAAAGGACAATAGCTTTTGCAGCCAAATCCGGGGCTGAATGCACGCTGCATCCCAAGGTATCGTCCTTTAACTTCTTTCACTTCTTTAACTTCATTAACTCCCGAGGGGTTCCCAAACGCTACAGCAAGCGTTGGCTCTTCCCACAGCAAGGAACGGCTCTTCCTACAGCAAGGAACGGCCGACGCTTCACGAGGGATTTGCCTGTCCCTCCTTGATGTGGAGGTCCACCTGCGGGAAGGGAATCTCTATGCCATTCTTGTTCAGCGTGTTGTAGATGACTTCCTTGACGCGTGCCGTGATGGCAATCTTCTCCTCGACAAGCATCCAGATGCAGACCTTGAGGTCCACGCTGCTCTCGCCGAAGTCGCTGAAGGCCACGGTGGGCGGTATGTTGGTGTCCGTGAGTGGCTGTCCGGCGTCGTTTTCCTCATGACAGATGGGCTTGAGCGCCTCGACGATAAGCCCCCGCACTCGCTCGACGTCCGTGCCGTAGGCGACACCCACAGGCACTTTGATGAGCTCGTAGCGGTGGTTGCGCGTCATGTTCTTGAAGTTCTTGCTGAAAAGCGCGCTGTTGAGGAAGGCGATGACGCTGCCGTCGGTCGTGGTGATCTGGGTGCTTTGGTAGGTGATGCTCTCCACGCGGCCTGCTATGCCGTCGCACTCGATGTAGTCGCCCACATGGATGCGCCCCGACATGAGGCTGATGCCGTAAAAGAAGTTCTCCAGGATGCTTTGCATGGCGAAGCCGAGACCCGTGGCCAGGCCGGCGCTGACGATGCTGATGCCGTCCCTCGGCACTTTGAAGATGATGAGCACCAGGATGATGTAGAGTCCCCAGCTCAATATGCCGATGACGTTGCGGGCCAGCGTCTTGTTGATGGCCTCGTTGTTATCGCTGAACTGCTTGCGATAGTGCAGGTAGAAGCTGCGCAGGGCATAGTTGATGTATCGGAAGATGAAGAAGAGGGCCGCCGCCATGCAGACCCAGAAGAGCGAGATGCGGATGAGGCCCGTCTGGTTGACAATGTCGCGCGTGAAGACTTTGCGGCAGAGGCTCGTCATCTCGAATACCTGGGCTGCCCAGAAGATGCTGAACAGCACGGAGAGCACTGCCAGGATGGGCACTATCGTGCGGCAGAAGAGGTCGTAGAGCCACGTTTTCTCGATGAATTCGCCCTTTTTCACGCGTTTCAGCAGAGAAATGCGCTCGCCGTCGCTGCTGATGTCGGACGCGAGGTGCTTCAGCAGATAGCGCGCCTCGTACTTGTTCGTGAGGTCGTAGATGAAGGTGATGGTCATGATGGCTGCCAGCTGGAACGTCCACCATATCATGACCTGCACGGCAAGCAACGTGTAGCCCGTCCAGGCGGCAGCGCACGCAAAGAACATCGCTGCGGTGGTGATGTGCGTATAGACCTTGTCGAGGAGCGGCAGGTATTGTATATGACGCTTTGCCACAAAGTATTGCCAGATGGCAAAGACGAGCAGGACGGGCGGGAAGATAAGGTTGACCAGCGTGTTCGGGATGAGCACGATGCGGAACAGTATGACGATGAAGGCCAGCACCATCAGCGGGGTGTAGATGATGGCCGCATGCCGCATCTGCGCGCTCTTCAGACGCACGTACAGACTCAAGAAGATGGCTTCGAGCAGCCATGCTATGTTAATGATGAGGCCAGTGCCCATCTGGATGAAGTTGCGCTGAACGGATGCCCGGACTATCATCACGATAATGGCGAAGAGAGCTATGCCGGCCACGAAGTTGAGCATTCGCCGCTTCTCCTTGAAGTCAGGCCCGCGCCATTTCTTCGGCAGGAGCCAGCGCAGCACAATGTAGCAGATGCCGAGCGAGAGGCCAAGGTAGAGGACGAGGAAGATGCTGATGAAGAGCACCGTTGCGCCGCGCCATTCGGAGTAGAGGCGTTCGTGGTCCTTGAACGGCCTGTAGCGCAGGTCGATGGTCGATTGCGCCATCTTGAGCTGCATGGGCAGCGTGGCCAGAATCTTGAAGTAGTTGGCGCCGCCGTTACGGAAGATGTTGTCCTGCAGCAGCTTGTAGCGGCTCTGCGCGAACTGGTCGAGTTCGAGCACCTTTTCGCGGACGCTCTGGTAGTAGGCGTTTTCGGCCTCGAGACTCTCCAGGAAGTGCTGCATGTTGTTGCGTATCGTGTCGGCAAACATAAGGCAGGCGTTGCGGTCCCGCTGCTGTGACCTCGTCAGGTACAGCGGCTCGATGCCGTCTTCCTCTTCGGGAATCTCGTCCTCGTTCGCGTCTTCGATGAGCTCCACCTCCTCTTCGTCCATCTTGTGGCGAGCCGTAAGGAGCGAATCCTTCTTGCCTTCCAGCGAGTCGATGGCCTGCAGCAGCACGCTGTCGCTGGCAGTCAGGATGCTGTCGGCATCGATGACGGGCGGCATGCGCTTCAGCGAGCGGATGAGGTGGTCAGTGCGCTCGATGTCCTGCTTGATGCGGGCGATAATCTTGTCATACTGCCGCATCTTGCTGTTGCGATTGTCGAGCTCGCGCCTCAGATTGGATGCCTGCTGGCAGGCATACGCCATGTCGAACGTGTTGTCGGTCGATTGCGAGTAGAGCATCAGCCCAATCTGCTCGCATTGGTGCATGTACCAGACGAGCTGCTGATGTTGCTGCATGCCCTGCTGCTCGTAACTCTGCATGAAGGCCTGCTGCATTTCGTAGTTGGTCTGAAGCTCTGCCTTGAGCACGCCGAGCGTACGCGCCAGGTCCTTCTCCTTGAGGACGGAACCCGCGGGTGTTATGAAGAGGAGCAGCACAGCTGCCAAGAAGAGTCTTTTCATAGGCTTATGTGGCTTATATGCCCTATATGGCTTATATGGCTCATATGGCTTATCTGCCTTATCTGGCTCATCGGCCTTATCTGGCATATGCTTTTCTTATTGTTCTTTGACGATTAGCGTCTGCAAGCGCAATATGGCGTTGTACTCGTTGTCGTAGTATTCGATGCGGACGTCGTACTTCTTGCCTTTCTCGACGTGAACGGTGGCGTTGCGGCTCGTCTCGGCATGGTCGCCCCAGTCGCTGAAGAGCTCTTTGCCGTCCAAGATGAGGCGATAGGCGTCGTCGCCCGACATGATGAACATCACGTCGCCCGTCTCGGGAGCGGTAAAGGTGCTTGTGGCCGTCATGCTCCAGTAGTCGGCGGGGATGCCTTCGACGGGCGAGCCGCTGATGAAGAAGTCAAGTTTCTCCTGATGTGCCGTGGCCTTTGCCTCGCCCTCAAGTTTCTTATTGGGGAAGTAGCGCAGGTCGAAGCCCGTTCCTGCTGCTGTGCTGAAGGCGGCTGGCGCTACCTCGCTGAGCGTATTGCCGTTCTCGCCCACTTGCCTCAGGAAGCGGTCGAAGTTCTCACTCTTGCCCATTTGCTCGACGAGCACGACGGGCAGCTTCTTGTAGAGTTGGCGGAAGCGGTCGAGTGTGGCATCCTGCTGCTCGGGATGATAATAGAGGCGCAGAGGCGTGGCTTCGAGGAAGCCGAAGTCCTTTGTATAGACCATATTGGCATCATGACGCTTGTAGTCCTGCACGGCGTTCTGTATGCGGTGGAATTGTCCCTTTTCGCCAGCCGTCACGGCATAATCGGCAGAGGCGAACGTCACCTCGATGGTGGCGCCTTTGCTGCAATCGATGCTGCCCAAAGCGGCAACAGCCTCGAGGTTCAAGCCGTCGTAGTCGAAGCTAACCTTCTTGCCGTCAACGCTGACGGATTGCGGTGCCTTCTGGCAGGGCAGGGCGATGGTGAAGTCGCGGCGGGCAGGCATGTCCTTATAGTTACCCTTGCGCTGACCGATGGTGATGCTGAGCTGCTGTCCGTTACGTTGGTAGGAGAGAGGCGTCGTGGCGTATTCGCCGGCGTAATTCTTGTCCTCGCCGTTGTCCTCATAGAGGGTGAACTCGTCCTTGTCGCCGCCCGGGAAGACGCGAATGATGACGGGCAGGTCCGTGCCGCTTACGTTCTTGACTTTCCCGTAGTAGGGAATGATGCTGCCTGCCTTGACATAAACGGGGTACTCGTCCATCGAGAACAGGCGCTCGACGGTCTGTCCGCCCTTTATCATCGTGCCGGTCTCGTACTCCAGCCATTCGCCTTCGGGCAGCCAAGCCTTGACAGCAGCCATTCCACTCTCTTTGTTGGCCTCTGCCGTGACAGGCGCGATGAGCATCTTGTCGCCGAACATGTACTGCTCTTTCATCTCGTAGGCCTCTTTCGCCTCAGGGTAGTCGTAGTACATCGGGCGGCAAAGCGAGATGCCCGTGTCATACGTCTGGCGTGCCATAGTATATATATAAGGTATAAGGGCATAGCGTCCGTTGATGACGGCTGTGAGCCGACGCTGGGTTGCCATATCGAAAGCCCAGGGCTCCTTGTTGAGGCTGGCGTCTTTTGCGCTATGGCTGCGCAGGATGGGCAGATATTGTCCCATCTGCATGGCGCGAGTGTAGAGTTCTGTGTCCACACCCATGCCGAACCTCTTCACCTGATGTCCGCCGATGTCATGGCTCCAGTAGCCGTAGAGCACGTTTGACGCGGTGCTGTTGAAGTAGGGGAGGAAGCGAAGGCTTTCCCAAGTGGCGTACGAGTCACCTGAAAAGCCAATCTGATAGCGGTGGTTGCCGAGGCCGCCCCAGCGGTGGTAGAGCAGGGGGCGTTTCGTGCCGTTCTTTTCCATATCAGAAAACCAGATGTAGTTGCACCAGAAGACGTTGTCGAGGTCTTTGAGGGTGCGGTCTTTCTCCCATTGTTGCCAGTCGAGCCACCAGAAGTCGACACCCTCGTCGACATACTGATGCAGATAAGTGTCGAAGAGTGCCTTTACGTATTTCTTGTCGCTACCCATCCACTCGTAGGTCTTGCCGTCGTTCTTGCCGTAGCGTTGCATGAACTCGTTGTACTTCTTTTCGTAGGGACGGACACCGTCGGCGGGATGCAGGTTCATGGTAGTCTTTACGCCCTGCTCGTCGAGGTATGCGAGGAACTTTCTGTAGTCGGGGAAGATGCTCTCGTTCCAGTCCCAGCCAGTCCAGCCGCCGCCGCTTTCCTTGGTATTGGGATGCCAGTCCATGTCGATGACAATCACGTCGAGCGGCAGGTCGAGGCGATGGAAGTTGCTGATGAGGTCGCGCAGCTCTTTATCTGAATAGCTCCAGTAGCGGCTCCACCAGTAGCCGAACGTGTAACGCGGCGGCAGAGGCACCTTGCCCGCAAACTTCGTGAAGCTCTTCAGCGCGCCCTTGTAGTCGTGACCGTAAGCCATGAAGTACCAATCCTGTGCGCCCTCGGCACACTTGCGCTCTTTGACCCAGTCCCAATCCTGAGCGCCGTCGAACAGGAAGTTTTTGGAGTCGTCGATGAGCGTCCAGCCGTCGGTTGCCAGCAAGCCATCCTCGAGAGGCATCGGGTGCTTGGGGTTGCTGTACTGATAGGTGTCGCCGTCGTAGCCGTCGAGTGTGCGATAGGTGCCCTTCAGGTTGCCCTTCTGCTTTGATTCGGGTGTCCAGCTGAACGTCGTGCCAAGCCCCTTGGCAGAGGTGATGGAGAGGTTCTTCGCGCTAAGCGGCGCCCCGTCTTTCTTGTAGGTAAGGCTGAACTTGCTTGTCGTGATGACCACCTTGCTGCCACCCGTCGAGGCTTTGTGCGGCACGTTACCGTATTCGCGGATCACAGCCACGAAACTCTTGTCGTCAACAAATTTGCCGTCGGGGGCATACTCGAGGCGAATGGTTCCCTCGTCGATGAGGGTGAAGCGGACATGGCTGTCGCGATAGACTTCTTCTGCCAGCGCGGTGGTTGGCATGGCGCTGGCGGTCAGCAGGGCGGCCAGCAGGAAAAACAGTTTCTTCATAAGCTAATGTTAATTACGTGCGCAAAGATACGACATTTTTTGCTATCCGCCTATATCTTCCTGCAAAAAAAGAACGTAAACCTCCCCATAGAGGCCAAATCTCCCACCTCACGTTGCCAGCTTTCCCACATCACGTCGCCAAATCTTCCACATCACGTTGTCAAATCTCTCACATCACGTTGCTTAATCTCCCACATCACGTTGTCAGCTTTCTCACATCACGTTGCTAAATCTCCCACGTCACGTTGTCAGCTTTCCCACATCACGATGCCAAATCCATTACCACTTGGCCGGCCGTCCGTCGGACAAAGAAAGCAGCGACCCCGGGAGATGCCAGGCTCGCTGCTTTGCTTCGCTATAATATATATAAGGTATATTACTTCGTGCTGAATTTGTAGATGGTGGTGGTCATGTACTCTTCGCCCGGTCGGAGGGTTGTGGTGGGCCATTCGGGATGATTGGGGCTGTCGGGGTAGTGCTGCGTTTCGAAGCAGAATGCGCTGCGGCGGGGATGCTTCACGCCTTTCTTGCCGACGAAGCTGCCGTCGAGGAAGTTGCCTGCGTAGAACTGCACGCCGGGCTGGTCGGTAAACATCTCCATGAGGATGCCGCTATTTGGGTCGTAGAGACTTGCGAAGGGCTTTGTGATGTCGCCTGGGTTGTTGAGAATCCAGTTGTGGTCATAGCCGTGTCCGTTCACGATTTGCTGGCTGCTCTCGTCATCAATGCGGTCGCCGATGGCGGTAGGAATGCGGAAGTCGAACGGCGTGCCGGCGACGTCGAGCACTTCGCCCGTGACGGCCACGTCGGCATCAACGGCGGTGAACTTGTCGGCGTCGAGCCAGAGCACTTCATCAAGGCAATCCTTCGTGCCGTCGCCGCTGAGGTTGAAGTAGCAGTGGTTGGTCAGGTTGAGGACTGTAGCCTTGTCGGTCGTTGCGAAGTAACTAATTTGCAGAGCATTGTCGTTGGTGAGGACGTAGGTTACTGTGACGTCGATGTTGCCAGGATAACCGTCCTCGCCGTCTGGGCTGCTGGTGCTGAATGCGATACTGTTGTCGTCGAGTGGGTCAGCCGTCCAGATGCGGTTGTGGAAGGCGATGGGGCCGCCGCCGTGGAGGCTGTTGGGGCCGTTGTTGATGGGGAGCTGATAGGTCTCGCCGTCGAGGGTGAAGCGGCCCTTTGCTATGCGGTTGCCGTATCGGCCGATGAGGGCGCCGAAGTTGCAGCCGTCGGCTCCGTACTTCTCATAGTCGGCAATGCAGGAGTGTCCGAGACAGACGTCCGTCATGTTGCCGTCTTTGTCGGGCACCATAATGCTGACGATGCGTCCGCCGAAGTTAGTGAAGCACACCTCCATGCCGTTATCGTTGGAGATGACATAGAGGGCAGTAGAGTCGCTGACGAAGTCGGCGGGGTTGAGACCAGAGAGGGTGAGGCTGTCTGCGCTCTCAGTGTTGCTGTTTGTCTTGCCTTCGCAAGCTGTGAGACAAAGTCCGGCAGCTATAGCCGCGAGACCGAGGAAAAGGTTTTTCTTCATAATTCTGTGTTAAATTAGTATTGATTAAATTGTTCTTCTTGCTGCAAAGTTACAATTATGAAAGGAAAAAGCAAAAGAATTGAAACAAAATGTTGCGTTGTATCGTATTATTTGCTATCTTTGTCCCAAAATAAACACTTAAATGATATGAGAAGACTCTCAAACACATTCAATTTATGCCTTTTGGCAATCTGTCTTGTCGGACTGTGGAATTGCACAGAAAATATCGACACATCGGCACGTTATGTTTTCAGGGAAGAAACCATCCTGAGTTATTTGGAAAAGCACGAGGCCTACAGCAGCTATGTTGACATCCTCAAGAAAGTGAACATCAGCAAGCTCAGCGATTCGAAAGTGAGCCAGCTGCTGAGCGCTCGCGGCGTTTACACCGTCTTTGCGCCCAACAACGCGGCTATTCAGGCGTACCTCAACGAGCTTGCAGAGGAGGGCCTCATCTCCGAGCCGAGTTGGGACGGCTTCCCCAACGAGCACAAGGCCGACTCCATTCGCAAGGTCATCGTCTACAACAGCATCATCGATGGCGGAGACGAGACCACGGCCTTCTTCTACACTTTCAGCTTCCCCAACGACAAGGACGAGTTCATCCTCGGTACGCTCAACGACAAGAAGCTGTCCGTAAGAAAGCCCGCCAGCCAGCCGGACAGCATCTACATCAATGACGTTTGCCCTGTCAGCATCAAGGAGAGGGACATCCTGGCCATCAACGGCATCATCCATCAGATGGAGAAAGTCATCGCCCCCAAGGACATATCGGCTGCCAGCTACATTCAGGAGTGCCTCGACGAGAAGAAGGAAGGCTTCTACGCCTGCTTCCGCGTCATTCAGGCTTGCGGACTGCTCGACACGCTGAGCAAGATACGCGACGAGAAGTACGAAGAGCTCTACCAGAGCGGCATGATAGAGGACCTGGTGGGCATGACGAGCTATGGCTTCGCCGAGGGCGAGATAGGCTATGCGCCCAAGCATCGCCTCTACGGCTTCACCATCTTTGCTGAGCCCGACGACTTCTGGCGAGGCGAAGGCATCGACCCCGAAGACCCCGACCTGCTTCAGAAGATTACCAGGTGGATTGTCGACAAGCATCAGTACAGCGACGAAGACCACTTCACGACCGACGAGAACTATGAGAGCGAGGACAACCTGCTCAACCAGTGGATTACCTATCACATCCTGCCCATGCGCATACCGAAAGGCAAACTGGTGTTCCACGTCAACGAGTACGGCTACAACCTGAGCCGACCCAACAACTACACCATTCCCGTCGAGGAATTCTACACCACGATGGGCAAGCGCCGTCTCTTCAAACTCTATGAGAGCAAGCAAGCCGGCGGCATCTACATTAACCGGTTCCCCATCGTCGATAATGGTCGCCAGGGCACGGGCGAGGAGATCGGTTGCGACGCGAAAAACGTGGGAAGCCGCGTGGATACTGAATCCGACCTGGCCATCCTCAACGACATGATCAACTGCAACGTGTATCCCATCGACGCTCCCATCTCCTACAACGACGAGACGCGCAACAACCTGCAGCGCCACCGCATACGTTTCGACGGCATGAGCCTCTTCCCCGAAGCCATGAACAATGACATCCGACTGAAGAAGGCCTCTGAGGAGCGCTACAAGCACGTCTATATCCCCAACACGGTGCGCGCCTACAACTACTTCGAGAACATGCAGCAGAACCGCGACATGAACTTCGTGTACTACAACGCGTGGAACGACGACTGGTGCAACCTGCAGCGCGACGAGATGAAGGCCGTCGGCCGCTTCGAGGTCATGTTCAAGCTGCCGCCCGTGCCCCGCAGAGGTACCTACGAGGTACGCTACAAGGTGCTGGCCAACGGCAATCGTGGTGTAGCGCAGATTTATTTTGGTTCGAATCCCGACAAGTTACCTGTCACAGGTATTCCCATGGACTTGACGCTCGATTGCCGTAATGAGCTGGACGCCAGGAAAGTGGGGTGGGAGAGAGACTCGCAGACTGACGACGACATCAACGCCGAGAACGACAAGAAGATGCGCAACAACGGCTACATGAAGGGCCCGAAATCCATCGACTCGAACGACGGCACCGAGCGCGACTACAATGACCGCGAGAACATCCGCCACATCTTTGTGCGCCAGACGCTCGACCCCAACGAGACCTACTACATCAAGCTGAAGTCCGTGCTCGACTCAGACCGCAAGGAGTTCTACATGGACTTCATCGAGTACGTGGCAAAGGAAATCTACGACAACCCCGAGCGTCCGGAGGACATCTGGTAAAGCTTCCGCCGCACGTCTTTTCGCATAGACAAGGCAATCCCCACATGAGGCATCTCAAAACGCCACGTGTGGGGATTGCTTTTCCTTGCTGTTCGGGGAAAATTTCCCCCTCTTCCTTTTAGGTCCTTTCCCATCGGTGTTTCTGACGAATAGCAGCTTATGGGAGCTTGCCAAAAGTCTCGAAGAGACGAAAGACCACAGACGGGGGTGACAACCCCCGGTAATGTTGCGACGAAAGAGAAAGCCCCGAAGGGGCGACAGAGCCATAAGCAAGTTGTTATTAAACAAATTACATATTCTGTCGCCCCTTGACTATCGTCGACCTTTGGTTCGGGGCTTATTATTGTCAGGCTATCCTGTCCCGGGGGTTCACACCCCCGTCTGTGGTCTTTCGCACCTCCGGTGCTATTTACCGGACAGCAATAATTGTTTTTCCTTGCTGTGGGAACGGCCGACGCTTGCTGTGGCGTCGGGCTTTCCTTGCTGTAGGAAGTGGCAACGCTTGCTGTGGGATATTTTTCCCTATCCTACGATATACTTGCTGCCGGGCAGCAGGGAGATGAGCTTCGTCGTCACAGCGCAGCAGATGAAACTCAGCACGGCGATGACGGGAATGACTGCCCAGACGGGCATCAGCGGTTCGGCGGGATTGCCATTCACGAAGTAGGCTGCGATGGGGGCCAGGAAGAAGAGGTGCATGAGGTACATGCCGAAGCTCAGCTTGGAAAGGGACGTGATGACGCGCGGCGCAGGCTTCTGTATCGTGGAGAACAGCAGGAAGAGTCCGTAAGTAGCCATCAGGACGTTCAACGTGCAGAACTCCCAGCTCCATTCCAGCATCGGTGTCTCTATGACGACACCCGGCTCGCCCTTCAGCCAGAAGCTCCAAGCCGTGAATGCCGCTCCGACGAGGAAGCAGAAGAGTCCGACGCCGATGCGCTTCTCGCTGCTCCACTTGAGGTGGAAGCGGATGTAGTGCGCCAGGACGAGGTAGCCGAGGTAGCCCGAGCAGTACCAAAGCATGTGGAAGCCGTTCCAGAAGCACTCGCCCCACAACTCGTCGCTCACGAAACGGTGCAGCCAGGGCATCGTCGTCGAGAACGTGAAGATGTAGAGAAAGATGCGCTCCTCCTTCGCCGTAGCACGTTCCAGCCAGGGCGACACGATGGGGATGATGAGGTAAATGCTGATGAGGGGGTACATGAACCAGAGGTGGCCGGCCATCGACGGGAAGTTCCAGGGCAGGCGGCAGAAGTCGGCCCACGACTGCTCCTGAGTCATGCCGCCCCACAGGAGCGGGAGGAAGCAGTAGAGCAGCATGAAGACAATCATCGGCGGCAGGATGCGGAGCGCGCGCCGGCGGTAGAACTGCGTCATGCTCATGCCCGGCTTCATCGGGACAAGCAGGAAGGCGCTGATGGTCATGAAGAGGGGCACGGCCGTTCGGCCCAAGCCGCCGTCGTAGAAAGCCACCCAGAAGCGGTTCGCCTCGGTGGCCAGCATCGACACGTTACCGGCCAGGCCGCTGTTGTCGGCACCATAGAAGTTCTCGCTGGCGTGCACCAGCATCACCATAAAACACGCGATGACGCGTATCCAATCGACAAACGCGACGCGCTCTTTCAATTCATAATTCATAATTCACAATTTATAATTAATCCAAGTTTCTGGAGTTAAAGAAGTTAATGAAGTTAAAGAAGTTAAAGGATGATACATTGGGATGCGGCGTGCATTCAGCCCCGGATTTGGCTGCAAAAGCTATTGTCCTTTAACTTCCCCAAGCGAGCATAGCGAGCTAACTTCTTTAACTTCTTTAACTTCAATAAAAAAATAACATCTGTAACTTAAATATTAATTACTCTGAGGAGTCGGAGAACTGGGAGAATTCAGATTATCCTGAGTGTTCTGATTGTTCTGAGTATTCTGGTTGGGCTGAGGCTTCTTGATAGATGCGCAGATGATTTTGCGCACCTTCATGGGCTCCTCTATGCAATGCACCTGATGCGAGGTGCCGCCGCTGCCCACCATCTCCACGCAGCCCGTGCCGAGGATGCGCTGCCAGAGCGATTGGTAGAAGTTCACCGTCTCGATGCGGCCGAGCGGTATTTCAGTCATCTTGATGTTGAAGATGCCATCCTTCTGCACAAAGCGCGTGTCGGTGACGGCGAACTCGCTGCGCGTGCGGATGATGCGACCCACAAGCCACGTGAAGAACGACAGCACCAGCAGCGCGATGCCTGTGTAGAAGAGCGCCGTCTTCTGCTCCGGGAACTTGTAGTACGCCAGCACGATAGCCACGATGCCACCCACTAAGAACAGAAACGCAAAAAATAAATAACCGAAGATGTACGACCAGTGAAGCCGTCCCTTAAAGATGATTGTTTCGCCTTCTTCGAGGCTCTGTTTGATGTAATTTGCCATCTTTCTTTTACTATTTAATCATTAACCATTTACTTTTTTGTGCAAAGATAGCACGTTTTTGCTTACGAAACAAGAAACAAGACAGAAAGTTTGCTTCCACGCTTCTCTCTTCGCTGAAAAAAGCCTATCTTTGCAGGTGAATATACATTATATATAATAATAAACCATGAAACAACTGCTCTATACCTTCCTTTTCCTGTTGCTTACAACATCAGCAAAGGCGGCAGGCCAGCCGGAACCACGCATCTACCCGCCCTGCCTGTACCCGGTGGGGACGGCCGTCGGCACAACCTTCAACGACCAGAATGACTACGCCCTGCACGAGGACTCGCCCGATGCGGGCACTTACAGCGGACTGCTCACCCTCTCCTCCGGCACGCTGGCGCTGCACTCGAAGCCCTACAAGAAGGCAATCGACGTGCGCCCCATCGCCCCTGTACTGGCGTCGGGAGCAAGCACGAAGCTGCCCAAGTTGCGCTATCAGATAGAGACCGACAAGTGCTGCTACGCCCCAGGCGACACCGTGATGCTGACCATGTCGCCGGCACCTGCGGAGGGCACACGCGTGCGCTACCGCTACCTCGGCGACGTCATCGCAGACACCCTGCTCGCCTCTCGCAGCTGGACATGGCTGGCGCCGCCCGACGACTTCCGGGGCTACATGGTCGAGGTCTATCGCAGAGGCGACGACTGCGACAACATCTGCGCCACCATCGGCATCGACGTCAGCAGCGACTGGACAAGCTTTCCGCGCTACGGATTCGTCGCCACCTTCGGGAGCGACAAGACACTAAGCAAGACCCGAAGCGAGATGAAGTGGCTCAACCGCTGCCACATCAACGGCGTGCAGTTCCAGGATTGGCACTACTGCCACGACTGGCCGCTCGGCGGCACGCGCGACGGAGGCCTTTGGGCAACATACAAAGACATTGCAAACCGCACCATCTACACCTCGGCCATCAAAAACTACATCCGGGCGCAGCACGACCGCGGCATGAAGAGCATCTTCTACAACCTCTGCTTCGGCGTACTCGACGGCTGGGAGGAACGCGGCGTAAAGCAGGAGTGGTTCATTTATAAAGACAACAGACATCAGACAACAGACCGACACGACCTCCCCGACTCGTGGAAGAGCGACATTTACCTTGTCAATCCCGCCAACGACGAGTGGCTCGCCCATCTGGCTGAGCGCAACGACGAGGTCTATTCCTTTCTCGACTTCGACGGCTACCAGATAGACCAGCTCGGCTCGCGCGGCAACGTCTATGACTACAGCGGCAACAGCGTCAACCTGCGCGACGGATTCGCCACCTTCATCAACCACATGAAGAACCGACACCCCGAGAAGCGACTCATCATGAATGCTGTCTCCGGATGGGGCGCATCGCAGATAGCGGGGACGGGCAAAGTGGATTTCCTCTACAACGAGGTGTGGGGGAACCAAGCCGGCAACAGCTTGACGAGCGGCGAGGGACGCTTCGCAAACATCAAGAGCGTCATCGACGAGAACCGCAACCTCAGCCCGAACCGCCGCACCGTGCTCGCCGCATACATGAACTACACGAGCGACGGCAAGAACTTCAACACGCCGGGCATCGTCATGGCCGACGCCGTGATGTTCGCCCTCGGCGGTGCGCACCTCGAACTCGGCGGCGACCACATGCTCTGCCGTGAGTACTTCCCCTACTCGGGCATGAAATGGCACAGCCAACTCGAGGACTGGATGACGCGCTACTATGACTTCCTCACCGCCTACGAGAACCTGTTGCGCGACCCGTGGACAGAGCGGACGGGCGTCAAGGCCACGTGCTCCGACGTCACTATCAACACTTGGGAACCGCAAGCCAATCAGGTGACGCTGCTCGCCCGAGAAGTAGGTGGCCGCCAAGTCGTCCACCTGCTCAACTTCACGCACGAGGAGACCCCCTCTGACTCTCCCCTGGGCGAGAACCTTGCCGCGACGAAAGCCCTCCCTTTAAGGGAGGGTTCGGGTGGGTCTGTCAGCGATGACTACATGCTCTGCTGGCACGACAACGAGGCAAAGCGACCCTGGCCGCAGCGCTTCGAGAACCTTTCCATCAAGTTGACCGGCATGACGGGCATGGGCAGGGTACGCCGCATCTGGGTCGCTTCGCCAGATTATTGCGGCGGCGCCATGCAGGAGCTGACGGACTACAGATACGTCTCGGCAACTGGCACCATCACACTCACCCTGCCCTCTCTGCAGTTCTGGACGATGATTGTCGTCGAGCCGGAAAAGACGACGACGAAGGACAACACCTGCTACGCCCCGACGACCGACGGCGAATCGCTCGTCCCATATATCCCCTCGTCGCTCGCCGCCACCACATCCTCCACGCGCTCTTGGAGCCTCCAACTCGACGAAACTGTCTATGAAGTACATGCCGACATCCCAGCCGGCACGCTAACGCTGTTCAAGGACAACGAAGACGCCATCAAGGAAATGAAGAGTGAAGAATTAAGAATGAAGAATGATGTCTACGACCTTAGTGGCAGGAAATGGCGGGTGGTCAATGGCGGGCGGTCAAAGGGCATCATCGTCAGCAAAGGCAAAAAGGTGCTCCGATAGTCTTTCCATTTCAACTTTTTAATTTTTCAACTTTTTAATTTTTCTTTCGGCGTGACATTTCACCTTTTTGTGTCTATATAAGGTTGAATGGCAAACGACGAAAACAGCATCATAGAGCGCATACGAGGCGGCGAGACAAGTGAGTTCGCACAACTGGTAAAGCGTTACGGCCCATCGCTCATGGTGTTCGTCGGACGCATTGTGGGGGTGCAGGAGGACACGGAGGACGTGGTGCAGAACACTTTCGTTGCGGCCTTCCAGCACCTGAAGGACTACGACCCGCAGCGGGCATCTGTCTCGACATGGCTTCAGCGCATTGCCTATCACGAAGCGCTCTACCATCTGCGGAAGCGAAAACGGCAAGTCATGCTGCCGCTCAACATAAGGGATGATGTTCCCGACGAGTTACCTGAAGACACGACAGCACAGCAACTGGACGAAGCCATACAGCAGCTCTCACCCCAGGACCAGATGCTCCTGCAACTCTTCTACTTCGACGGACGCTCGCTAAAAGAGATTGCCTACATCACCAACCAGGCGGGCGAAGCCACAGCTCGCGAAGTGTCGCGCCTCAGCAGCCAGCTTCACCGCATACGCCAACGCCTCAGAATCATCTTAACACACATTGAATCATGAATAACGACAACCGCCTGCGCCTGAGCGAAGCGAAGAACCTTTTCCGCCAAGCCCTGCAACGGCAGAACGACCGGGCCGCAGGCATGAAGATGCCCGACGACATGGAGCAAAGGGTGATGGGAAGCCTCCAAGACCCACCCCAGCCCTCCCTTAAAGGGAGGGAGTCCTCCTCCTTTAAGGGGGAGTTAGAGAGGGTCTGGAGGTCCAGAGGGGTCTGGGTAGCTATTGCAGCCAGCGTGCTCTTGCTCATCTTGCTCAACATAGGAAAGCAGCAGCCTGAGCAGCCTCCTGTCGTTACAGAAAAGGTGATGCAGCCTAAAGACAATATAGAGGAAACGCCTCAAGCGACAGTTTCAACGACAACTGAGCAGCCCGTCGTGGCACAAGCAGAGAAGCCTCAGCCAGCAAAGAAACGCAGGAAGGTCCACAAGCCTATCCTCGAAGAACCTGTTCCCCAAGAAGCAGAACCTGCGCAGGTAGAGCCAGAGCAAGAGAATGAATACCTGCCCCAACAACCCGACTTGTACCTGATGGCAATAGCAGATGCTCAGGACATCCGCTCTCGAGGTGAACGCCTTTATCAAGAAGTAGCTCAAATGATGAATAACCATTAATAATATAGAACGATGAAAAAGATTCTTACTTTTATGCTTTTGGCAGTTACTGCCACTTCTTATGGGCAGCAGCCCAACGTTCGCCTCACTCAGTTGGAGCAATACTTGCCGACACAATACATTGATGTCCACAAGCGACAGAACAATAGTGCAGGAAAAATCACTTACATGATAGAGACTGGTGGCGGCCACCTCACAGGTGGATGGGAATCCTATTTCAAGAAGGGACTGAGCGAAGAAGAAAGGCAACAGCGTGTCCTTACGGTTAATAGCCGCATTACTCAGAACCGTCAGAAAATGGAGGGAGTCATTGATTACTTCCGCACAACTTTTGCCAGCTTAGGCAAGGATGCTCCAGAAAGCTACCTGTATGAGTTCCACAAGAACGGCTTGGACACCATCAAGTATTCCTATATGGGGCCTTCCCACGAATTTGCCAACTTTGAATACCACAATAAGCCCCATAAAAACAATGATAATGGGATTATTGACTACAGCGACTATTACTATTCTTACTATCACTCTTATACTGTTTCCACAGGCATCAAAGAGGACGACATGAAGCCCTTCGACGGCGAAGCTTTCTGCGAACACATCCAGCCCGTATTGAAGAAGTTCATGAAGCTGAAGGGAGCGAAGGCTTATCCTGTGCATTGGCAGCACGACGAAGGCTTCGAGAATGACAGAGATTTCTTTATGACACCCAAATATGGCCGTGACAAGCATGAGTTCGAAACGCATCCCGGCCTTGTTACTGGCACGCACTATATCATTCCCTCTCAAAACGAAGCCGATGCAAAAACGCTATACAAGGAACTGGATGCGCTGGCACACGACTACGTTAACAGTCATCCCGAACAGCCCTACTCCTATAAATTCACAACTGAATTCGAAGGATCAGATAGTAGCCATGCTATTCATGGGCTCCCCGACATGGTAAAAGGACACATCTATAACGGCAGCGACGAGTTCTTCCTTTGCTGCAAACGTGAACAGGATGGCAGCTACCACATCCTCACCCTCAACAGCAAAGGTGTGTATTGGGTTCCTTGCGACTATGCCATCCTGAAGAGCTACGTCAACGGAGAGAAGACTTACCTCAAAGGCATGGAACCAAAAGAAGACAAGAAATAAAGAAAATTGTTATTGACATTACCTTCATCATCGTCTCGTTTCATTTGTCTTTTTGCCAAAGATATACTGCATAGTTGATTGCTGCATGGCGATGCAGCAATTGCTTTGTCGCCATGCAGCAATTGC
>CACXLY010000018.1 GCA_902768605.1 uncultured Bacteroidales bacterium | reverse complement strand
AAGTATCCGCAGGTGCCAACCGTCTTCACCCTCGCCCCAGTATGCCGCCCCACCTGGCTCATCGAGATGGAGTGCATCGCGATACAGCCCGCCGAGAACAGCGAATACAAAGACTTCTGATGACTCGCCATTTGGAAGTTGTGGGAGTCAAAGGCTGCGAGGCCTGAATGAATGCCTCTATTTAACCAAAACCTTGACTTTGTCGAGGTTGCTTACGTTCGTTAAAGCATGAGCATGACTCGATGAGCACGCTTATGCTTTATTTTCACTTAATAGCAATCTTACGTCCATTCACGATATTTATGCCCTTCTGAAGCTTGCTAAGACGTTGGCCAGCAAGATTGTAGATTGGTCCGTCGAGGCTCTTGGATTCCTTAATGTCTCTGACTCCATTCGGGTCATAGGGCTTGACAGAAAGCAATTGGAGTTCGCCTATCTGCAACTGATTGCCACCATTCACGGCAGTCACGGTGAGGCGATAGATATTGTAAACTTCCGTCGTGTTTAGGAAATAGAACTGCGTCGCATAGCGATGGGAGAATGTCTCGTCGCTACGAGTGTCGAGCAAAGTCCAGTTATCTCCATCTTTAGAGCCCTCGAGCCTCCACGAAGCAGGGTCGCGAGTCTGTTCACTCTTGCTTGCAGTAATACTATAAGCATTAATGCAGACTGTGTCTGAAAGCGTGTAAGTTACACTTACTGGTTCGTCGAAAGCAGCACGATAATGATAGAGGCGGTTCCCGTCGTTGATGCGGCCGATGGCTTCCGAGTTGGCGAGTGCCGGAGCAGAAGCATCGACGGTTGCCGGAGCGATTAAGATGGGGTTGTCAGACTCGGCAATTGCAGTACCGTAAAGTTCGAAGTCGGCAAGTCTGACGCTCGTCCCGTTTGCTTCATTAACCTTGAGCTTGAATTGCTTGAATGACTTGGTCGGCGAGGTCGAGTAGGTGAGGCGGGAGCCACGAGTCGGGAAGTTGAGTGCTTTGGTGAATATTGCCGTCTCCGTACCCTCGTCATCATAGCCGAAGAGTGTGATTTCATGCGGGTCAAGCTCATCATCATCGGCACAGACAAGCGAGTAACCAACGACCCTGACAGGAACTGGAGTCGTGATGCTCCAGTAGAGGTCGTCGCCCTCAAGGCTTGCATAGGTGTTTCCGTCCTTGTCGAAGAGGGGCAGAGCATCGCTATTATCGCTGCTGACTATGGTGGCCAAGCCGGTAACGTCGGCATAGTAGTGCCCGAAGTCGTAGTTGCCAAAGAGCTGCCATTGAGTGATTTGTGCATCTTCGTCTTGAATGGTCAGCTTATAATATATATAGGATGTTTCGGGATGGACACGATAGATGTTCGTGCATCCATCATGTGGGAAGACGGCTCCTGTTTGCTGGTCGATGACTTTCCAAGTGATGCCGTTCTCCGTGCCTTCAAGTTTCCAGCTTGTCGGAGCCTTTGATGAATCGTCGATGGTAATACTGTAAGCGGAAAGCCTGTAGTTACCATTCGGGAGATATTGGGCGGAGAAGGGCGTCGGTAAGGGCGTCGTACCTTCGTGGTCGATGAGGGTACTGATGTCTTCAGCTTGGGAAAGGCCTCCGATGCGTCCTCCGTCGGCAGTCAGGTCGTTCTCATCGATGAATCGACCAAGTAATTGCCATTCGGACACGGAGAGTTTGGTTTGCGTCTCACTCAAATGGAAGAGCAGGCGATATTGGGTGAAGTCCTTTGAGGTCTCGACTTCTGCTCGATAACATTGGCCGTGAACGCTGAAAGCTGTATCTAAGACTTCATGAAGCGTTTCCCATTTCTCGCCATCATCAGAGCCTTGAAGAGCCCATCCTGTCGGGTTTCCTTCGGCATCGTTTCCAGAGAAGACCTGATAACCGAAGATATGCATAGGCGAGGGGCTCTTGTATGCAATCCAAGCCTCTGCTCCTGCCTCGATTCCGCTTGTGAGGGCTGTTGTGAGGTCGCCATCGATGAGGAGTTGACGGCTCAAATTGTCAGACTCGAAGGAAGCCGTTAGCTCGCCATTTCCATTTGTGAGGTCGGCATAGACATTGTTGAGACTATGGAACTGCCACCAGTTCAGGTTGGTCTGTCCTGCACCTGAGGAAACGAAGTAAAGGTTGTGGATGCCCGTGACGGGATGGTTAATCATCTTCTGTATGGTGTCCCAAGTCTTGAGGGCAGAGAGTTCGCTGCCGTTGATGGTGCAGAGCAGGATGCCATTTGTGGCGTTTGGCTGGTCGAGATAGACATTTATGTTTGCCGAAGTGAGATTGGTCTTGGCTCTCAGTTCGATATGAGAGGCTGGCTTGTCGCCAAAGTCAACACGGCGATAACCGATATAATGCTTGCTCTTCATGGGGCCAACCATGCCGCCATTATCCTCGTCGTCATTTCCTTCGTAAGTGACTGGAGCATTTTGGATAAAGTTGAAGTCCTCTGCCTCGTTCTTGGCGTAGGCATCGTGCTCTTCCACGGCTCCGAGGTGACAGTTGAAGGCCGCCGAGATGCAGGTCATATTGCCCTCGTTGCCAAACTCCTTATACTCATCCCCCTCTTTATGTCTGAAGTTCTCCTCAGCCTTGGTGAGCCAGGCAGAAGAGGTGATGCCAGAAGAGTTGCGATTGTTCCAGGCGTGATAAGCATTCTTGGCAATCCAAGCATAATGCGATGGGGCGTTGAAGCTCTCGGCATACATCCTGAGGTATCGAAGCATAATGCCCTTGAAGCCGCACAGGTCGCCTCGAACCGTCTGGCAGACATGGATTAGGCCTTGGCTGTTAGCCATATTGGCTTCCGACCATTTGATGATGGCATCGGCATCGTCCTTGAACATCTTCTCTCCATAGTGATTGTAGAGCATGATGGCTGCACCGAGGTTTGTGCCCTGATTGTAGGTCGAGGCCCAGTAGTTGTAGTTGCCGCTGGCTTGGTCGTAGCTGTCCCAAACCTTGCCTGTGGGCTTACCGTTCGACATCTCGAAGAGGGTTCTTCGCTCGGCCATGTAGGTCTTGCGAGCCTTTTGATAATAACTTGTATCTGCCTGAGCGATGGCGAGGTAGCATGCGCAAACGGCAGCGGGGCCGTTGATGCAGGAGTTCGTGCCCTGCCCACTGTTGTGCTTCCATTGCAGGAGGTCGTTCCCATAGCAGTCTGCTCGCTTGAACATGCCGTCGAAGTTCTTCTTGGCCGTGTTCTTGTACTTCGCCACGCCTGTCAGCAAATAGGCTCGTACGCAGGCAATACACATCCAGGCGATGTCGTCGTTATACTCATTGTATCCGCTCACGCCCTTCTGATACCACGTGTCCTTGTTGCGAGAGATGAAGTTCGTATAGAGGTTCTCGAACATGGTGGCATATTGTTGGTCACCAGTCGTTTCGAGGGCATCGAGCACAATCTCGAACATCTCGGCGTCGCCCCACCAGCCACCATTGCCGATGACCCATCCCGAGCCTGCTTTCTTGTAGCAACGGGCCTTCCATTTCTCCATCATATCGTCGCGTTTGTCTTTTGTGAAGGCCTTTTCCATTGGCTCGACCACCTCGACAGTCCAGATGATGCGGGCCGAGTCGGCAGCTGACAGGTTAGTCGGGCTGATGATTTTCAGGCTGCTCCCCAGCGTGTCGGCCACAGCTGCAAGGACAAACTTCTTTGTCGCACCTTGATAAATAATGTACTGATTGTCCGTGCCTTCTACGGGGACGAAATCCCAGGAACCCTTCGTGTTGGCGGAAGATTTATTGGTCTGCCCCACGAAGCCCGAATTGCCCGAAGAAAGTCCGGCAAGGTAAAAGTTCGTGTAGTCGTTTTGCAGGAAGAATGTCCCGTTGGTCTTAGCAGTGAGCGTCCAGCGCTGGGCATTGACGTTGGTTTCCTTCCAAAGAAGTGCATGCTTGTTCTGCTCGAGTGACGAGTTTTCTACCAAGACAGACAATCCATTGTTGACGAGGCGGATGGTTTGTCCTGTCTCCAAGGCTTGCACATAATAAGATAATGTAAGAAATAGTAAAGTGAATAAGAGCCTGAATAGTTTCATAATACTAACTTTTTGCTGCAAAGTTAGTACTTTTTTAACAGAAAACAAAGAGGAAAGCAGGAAATTATTCGTTATCTGCTCCGCAAAATGGGCATTTGCCTAACTCTTTGAGTCTTTTACCGCAGGAACCGCACAAATATCGGGGTCTGGAATGACGAAAATAACGCAAGAGGAGGACGAGGACAAAGAGTGCAAAGAGGAAATAACTTGCCCCGGGACTCAGGGCGGCAAAGGTGAAGAGGAGGTAGCAGAGGATGCCGCAACCAAGCAGGGAAAGCAGATAGAGCAAGGCTTCTGCGGCTGGGAGCTGGCGGCGAACCTCGTCGATAGTGGCAATGGCAAGCACCAGAAGCACCCAGACGGAGCAGAGGAACAGGCTCAGGATAAGGGGTAGGTCGAAGGGGTTGAGCGTGGGATGATAGTAATAGAGTACCCACGTCTCAGGCACATAATGCTGGATGCCTGCATAGAGAAGTGCGGAAGCTGCGAGGGTGATGAGCAGATAGGTGGGGTAGGGCGAGAGGATGTCGCGAAGGAAGAAGACATGGGGCTTCCTTGGGCTGAATATCTGATAGAGCAGGGCAAGCAGGGAGATGGCGAAGAGAATGCCGAAAAGGCCCAAGTGCCGAATGCTGAAGAGGTGAATGAAACGCGAAATGGGGTCGTCGGGCACAACGTTTCCGATGAAGTTCCGTTGGTGCGTCCATCCCATCGTGTATTGGTCGCGAGCCAGCTTCACCCAGATGCTGTCCACGGAGTCCTCGGGAATGATGAGCGTTTCAGCCACCACAAGGGGGTCGCCATAATAGACGTGCAACTGCTCGCAGAGCGTGTCAATTGGCAGGTTATGAAGGGGCTGACTGCTTTGCAGGGAAAGACTGTCGGCACAAAGCTCGAAGTTGTCTCCCACCTCATAGAGCGTGGAATCCTCCTCCTGATAATAACAAGAGGAAAGGAGAAACGTTATCAGTAGCAGCCTAAGACCTTTCATAACTATGAATTATGAATTGAAGACTTTCATTTCGCACTTTTTGCAGTCGAACTCAAGACGGAATCTGCGCCCATCGCCCAGTACGAGATAGAGCGGGTCAACCCAGCGGACCCTCTCTAACTCTCCCTTAAAGGGAGAGAACATATACCCCCTCCCTTTAAGGGAGGGTTGGGGTAGGTCTTCTTTCTTGCACCAGCCCCAAGCGTGGCGAAGGCAGAAGCGGCAGGTCATGAGGGGATGGCCCGACCCCTCCAAGATAGGGGTGAAAGGAGCGGAAAAGGCTGAGTGCTCTGAGTGCTCTGAAGATTCTGAGTGCTCTGAGTATTCTGATGATTCTGATAAAGTATCCTCTCCTTTGGAGAGGGATAGGGTGAGGTCTCGCCTCCACTCGGTCAGCGTGCTTCTTGGGATGAACCAAGGCTGGGAGAAACGGACTTCGATGTCTTTGCAGAGGTAAGGTGTGTCGCCGAGTTTGCCGAGCACTTCCTTTATGGAGGATGTTTGGTCGGTGCGGGCTGGCTGGTGCTCGAGGGCAAATTCCTCGCTTCTTTGTGTGCCGTCTTCGGCAGAGAATGTGAGGCGGAAGCCCTGCTCAGTCTCTTCCAGCAGGAAACGGGCTGCAATGCGGCGTTCTGCTGTTTTGCCGCTCATGAGGTCTTCCCATTGCTTGTCGTAGCTTCTCCAAAGCCGATTCCCCTTTTTTAGTGAAGAATAATTGGTGAAGAGTGAAGAATTAAAATACAGGTGATTCCCCTCAGCCCGATTTATGCGGAATCCTTGCAGCCGGCCTTCCTCGTCGAAGAAGCAAAGCCCGTCGCCATTGCTGAAAGTCTCTGACGATGAGACGATTATACAATCTCGTCTGACCTCCTTCACGCGCCCCACCTCGCGGCCTTTGCTCTTGGGGGTATTGGGCTCGGCCAGGTCGTTGGTGCGGCCGAAGAGGAAATAGTCCGTGCTGCCTCGGGAGAAGCTTCTTGTGAGGTCGGGCTGGAAGGTGTAGGTGCTTGTGCCAAAGGAGGAGCGGGAGAATTCTGGCCTGCGCCGGAGGATGGCGTCGATGGCTTGCCGATAGCTGGCTGTCACGTTCTTGACATAGGCGATGTCCTTCAGCCTGCCCTCGATTTTGAAGCTTCTGACGCCTGCATCCATCAGTTCTTCAAGGTGAGCCAGGCGGTTCATGTCGCGGAGCGAGAGCAGGTATTTGTCCTTGATGAGCGTGTTCCCATCCGCATCTTGGAGCGAGAAGGGGAGTCGGCAGAACTGCGCACACTCGCCTCTGTTTGCCGAGCGTCCGAAACAGTACTCCGAGGCATAGCATCGCCCGCTATAGGAAACGCAAAGTGCTCCGTGGACGAAGACCTCGAGATTGACCTGCGGGACAGCTTCGTGGATGCTTCGTATCTCTTCGAGTGATAGTTCGCGTGCGAGGACTATCTGCCTGAATCCAAGTTCACTAAGCTGCCTTACTTTCTCCGCTGTCCGGTTGTCCATCTGCGTGCTTGCATGGAGGGGAATAGGCGGGAAGAAAGCCTCCTCTCCTTGGGAGAGGGCTGGGGTGAGGCTTGGGTCTTGCACGATGAGCGCATCCACTCCAGCGTGGTAGAGATCCCATGCCAGGAGTCGGGCCTGCTCAAGTTCTTCGGGGCGGAGTAGGGTATTGAGTGTCGCGTAAATCTTGACGCCGAACTTGTGGGCATAGTCGCAGAGCCTGCCGATGTCTTCCGTGGAGTTACCCGCAGCAGCCCTTGCTCCGAAGCGCGAAGCTCCAATATAAACTGCGTCTGCCCCGTGGTCGATGGCAGCAAGGCCGCAGTCCAGGTTGCGGGCAGGGGAGAGGAGCTCGAGGAGCCCCCCAGACTCTCCAGACCCTACCAAACCTCCCCTTAAAGTGGAGGCTTCCTTCGTGGTAAACTCACCTGGTTTCTCCCCCTTTAAGGGGGAGTTAGAGAAGGTCTTTTCAGTTAATTTCATCAATATTGTATGGCGTTTCCTGATATACGTAGTAGTTGAGCCAGTTCTGGAAGAGGAGGTTTCCGTGGCCTCGCCATGTGACGAGCGGTCCCTTCTCCGGGTCGTCGTCGCGATAGTAGTTGAGAGGCTTCTTGATGGGAAGGCCTTTCGCGAGGTCGCGCCTGTACTCCGTGTCGAGCGTCATGGGCGAGTATTCCGAATGCCCAGTGATGAAGATTTCGCGTCCCTCGCGCGCCATCACCATCGAGACGCCGCTCTCCGCTCCCTCGGCGATGATGGTCAGTCCTCCATTTCCAATTCTTAATTCTTCATTCTTCATTCTTAATTCTTCATTTACCTTGACAATGTCGTCCTTGCGTATTTCCGTGTGTCGGCTGTGAGGCATGTAGAAGACGTCGTCGAAGCCACGGAAGATGGGCATTCGGGGCATGAGGGGCACCTGTGGGAAGATGCCGAACTTCTTCTCGGGCAGAGGGTATTTGGGGATGCCGTAGTAGTAGTAGAGCCCGGCCTGCGCAGCCCAGCATATATATAATGTAGAGGTGACGTGGGTGCGTGCCCAGGCGAAGATGTCGCACAGCTCGTCCCAATAGTTGACCTCCTCGAAGTCGAGGTGTTCCACGGGTGCTCCTGTGACGATGAAGCCGTCGAACTTCTCGTGCCTCATTTCCTCGAAGTCGCGGTAGAAGGCTCTCATGTGTTCGATGGGCGTGTTCTTGCTGGTGTGCGCCTTGACCTTCATCAGGTGTATTTCGAGCTGCAGGGGCGTGTTGGAGAGCAGGCGTATGAGGTCAGTTTCCGTGGTGATTTTCAGGGGCATGAGGTTGAGGATGGCGATGCGCAGCGGTCGGATGTCCTGCGCGTTAGCGCGTTTGTCGCCCAGCACGAAGATGTTCTCTTTCCTGAGGAACTCGATTGCAGGCAGGCTGTCAGGGAGTCTAAGTGGCATAGTTGTTTGCTTTTTTCGCCTGCAAAGTTACGAATAAGCGAGCAAAATACCAAATTTATTCGCGTATTTTCGAGTGGGAGAAACTTCGACGAAGTCTTCCGCCTGCGCACCAATGGAGCGCAAGAAGGTTACGAATAAGCGAGCTGAATGTGTTGTGAGGCATGGGCTATTCCTACACGTAGGAAAGCAAAATCCCACGTGTGGGAAAGGCGATTCCCACGTGAAGGAAAGGCGATTCCCACGTGTGGGATTTTCTGGTCAGCTCTAATGGTTGCCATTGTATCTGATGGCGAGCATGGCAAGGTCGTCGCTCTGCGGGGCATCTGCGACAAACTGATGAAGGGCGTTTGCCTGAAGGGTGATGATAGTCTGAGGAGTGGTGGGGGTGCTGTCGCGCAATATCTGCTGGGCAGTCTTTATCACGCGCTGCTTGCCGTATTGCTTATGGTCGTTGTTTTCCGCTTCTGTCAGTCCGTCGGTATAGAGGAAGATGGTAGTTCCGGGAAGGATGCTGGTCTCCCCGCCTTCGTAGTTCCAATCGGGCATGAGGCCTATGGGTATGTTGTTGGCAGTAGGCAAGAGGCTTGTGCCTCTACCCATCAGCAGGGGCTCTTCGTGTCCCGCATTACAGTATAGCAACTGCCCTGTCTTCAGGTCGAGAGTGCCTGCAAAGAGCGTGACAAACATTTCGGATTCGTTCATCTCAGCCATTGATCTGTTCATGGCATGGACGATGATTTCCGGTCGGTCTTCATGATGGGCAATGGTGCGGAAAAGGCTTCTCGTCACCGCCATGACAAGCGAAGCTGGAACTCCCTTGCCCGACACGTCGCCGATGCAGAAGAAGAGCCTGTCGTCGCGAATATAGTAGTCGTAGAGGTCGCCTCCCACTTCTTTGGCAGGAAGGAGCGTGGCATGGATGTCGAATAGGGCTTGACAGGGCGTGTTCAGGGATGAGGGCTTTGGCAGCATGCTTTGCTGAATGCCTTGGGCGATGCGCAGTTCGCTGCTGATGCGTTCTTTCTCGGCATTTGCTCTCTGCAAGGAGCGGTCGCTGCGGGCTGTGCGATAGATGATGTAGCCCAGCAATGCCAGGCCTGCGAGCATGAGCAGCGTCAGGTACAAGCCTCTTTCCCGCAAATCAGCATATATCTCCCTCTTGCTGCAGACGACAGACATCGACCACCCTGTTTCGCCATCTATCGGAGCATAAAAGACGCTGATTTTCTCGCCCTGATTGTCTGTGATGTCCTGATGTCCGCTTTGTCCGCTCATCTGCTGGCGGTTGATGTATCGTGTCGTGGTGTCGGCTGAGGAGGCTGTGACCTCCTGAATGGTGCTGCGCATGATGAAGCTGTCTTCGGGGCAGACCATCAGCATGCCAGTGCGGGAGATGACCACGTTGTAGCTGGAGGGGTATATGTGGCTGGCATTGATGACGCTGGACAGCCACTCCAGCGAGATGTCTGCTCCCAGCAGAGCCACGATGTCTCCGCTATGGTCGCGAACGGGTGCTGTGTAGGTGCAGAGCATCATCTTCGCTCCGGCGTTGTCGTAGTAGGGCTCGCTCCAGTTTCCTCGTCCTGCCTGGAGTCCGTTGAGATAGAAATCGGCCTGAAGGTAGTCGTGCGAAGGGCTGCCTATTTGCGCCTCCTCGATGGAGCCGTCATGGCGCATAGCCACATATGGCTCGAACCAATGGCCTTTCTGGGGATAGTGGTCGGCACGGAACATCAGTCCTGCTCCAACGATGGTGGGGTTCTGTTCGACCATCCTTCTCAGGACGGGATAGAGGGAATCCGGCTGTTCGAGGCTTCGTTCGGCTGCCCAAATGGTATTGCTGATGGCCGTCTCCACAGCCACCATGACCTTCTGGATTTCAAGGTTCTTCAGTCGCAGTTCCGTTTCAGCCTTGTGCTCCGCCTCTTCGCGAATGCCCTTGCGGGCGAACATGTACTCGACGATGAAGATGAGTTCGAGCAGCAAGGCAACGGTCACTATGATGGCGACACCCGACTTGGTGCGAAATAACTTCTTCAATTTTCAATCTTCAATTATCAATCTTCAATCTTCAATCTTCAATTTTCAATCTTCAATCTTCAATTTTCACATGTTACGTCCAATTACTGAAGGTCTTGCAGACGTTCATGATGTAGTCGTAGCGCTTGGTGATGCGTTCGTCGAAGATTGCCTTGCACTCCTGTATGACTTCCTCGGGAAAGGAGTCGGAAAGCGACAGCCAACTGAAGTTCCTGATGCATGACACCACCTCGATTTGTGCTTTCCGCTCTTCAATGTCTGTTTTCGATAGTCCGTCGAAATAGTAGTCGATTGCCTTGTTCCAAAGACGCTGTCCCAGTTCTCGCGGCATGCCGATAATCTTCTCGTAATCTCCGACGAGAGTTATCATAGCCGAATAGGCGTGCCCCAAATCGAGCATGGGATGGCCGTAGCCTATCTCGCCCATGTCGATAAGCATGAGCTGGCTGTCACTTTGTCCGTCGAGTGCTGCTTCGCCATCCTGCACCATCACATTCTTTGTCTGCAGGTCGAAGTGGAGCAGGCGGTTTCCGTCGGGAATGCTGTCGACGATGCTGAGCAACATGTCTATTTCCTTCTCCGTGAAATAGCGACGGATATGTTCTATCTGCTGGCGCTCGTGTTCCTTTGCCGACGGCACATTCCCTCCCTTTGGCACCTCAATCTGATGCATTTGCAAAAAGAGGTCGGCATACTTCCTCGCACATTCATCGAGCTTTTCGGGTTGCTGTTTTATGTATGTGCTCAACGTCTTGGCTTTCAGCAACTCATAGACCAAGCCATAGCACTCGGCCTCGCCTTCAGCCTGAGGCGTCACTTTCACCACATCAAACGAAATGGGGGTGGGCATTCCCAACACGAAGGCTTCCTTCGAGAGCTGGATTTCGCGATGCAGCTCGTCCTTCGTCGTACCCTCGCGAAACACCTTGATAATGGTGTCGCCATCCAGCCTATAGACCTTTCCGACTCCACCGATGCCAATCAGCCGGCAACCCGCGACACTCAGCCGTCGCATGGCTCGCTCTACGGTCATGATTTTGGTGAATCCAGTCGTCTCGAGTATGGCATATACCTGTGGCTGGACATCGATTACGCGGAAGTTCTTATGCCGTTTTGCAAGGGAAAGTAGGATGCGAAGCCCCGAACTGGAGATGTAGTCCAGGCGTGAAGCGTCGCAGGTCAGCGTGTCGATGGTGGCCACCTTTTCCAGCTCGCGACTAATCTTGGCATTTGCTTCAGCCGATGTTGCGGTGTCCAGATGTCCTGCAAAAGAGATAATCACATCAGTTCCGCTGGTTTGAATGGTCGTCGTCATAAGGTCAGAATCAGTCGTTATTGTTGAAATTTTTCAGCGAAATTACGAATAATTCTTGAAATAACAACGATAACCAGTAGAAAATGTGAAAAAAGTGCACTCAGGACGTCATATTGCCAAGCCTTGGAGCGACAATGGAGACGAGTCTGTCCAAATTCTCCCTGCTGTTGGCTGCGAGGACACCCGATGGCTTTGTGTGGTCGAGCGGATTGCCCCTGAGGTCGCTAAGCACACCCCCGGCTTCTTCGAGGATGAGCGAGGCGGCTGCAAAGTCCCAGGGCGAGAGGATGTACTCGAAGTAGAGTTCGAACAATCCCATTGCCAGGTAGCATTGCTCCGAAGCGGCTGAGCCGAAGCGACGGATGTCGTTGCATTGCATGTAGGCATCGAAAATGATGTCGTGGCAGACCCGCGCATGCTCTTTATGGTAAAGCGAAAGGGCTGTGCACATGATGCCATCCGAGAAGGGCCGCTTCGAGACTTGCAGCCTGCGCGAAGGCTTTCCGGATTCGGGATGATGCAGGAATGAACCTTTCCCGCGCTCGGCAGCAAAAAGCTCGTCGGTCCGAGGCAGATAAACGACTGCCAGCTCCATTTGGGCGTTGTGCCTCAAGCCCACGCAAATGCCACATTCGCGAATGCCGCGGGCATAGTTGGCTGTGCCGTCGATGGGGTCAACAATCCAGATGTATTCGTGTGCGAGGTCGTGTCTGTCCTCTTCCTCGCAGAGGAATCCGCAGTCGGGTAGGAGCTCTTTGAGACGGCTCCGCAGGAACTCCTGCACGGCGATGTCGGAAGATGTGACGATGTTGGCTACGCCTTCTTTCTCTGTGATTTGAAAATCATCCGTAAGCATCAGGCTCGATGCCTCGATGACGATGTCGATAAGTTTGTTTAGCATATTCATTTTGTCCATACGCGGTAAGCTGTATCTTTGCATCTGTTTGCTATCATATAGAAGGGAATGGCTGTGACTTCGCCGTCGCTGCTGCGAATTGGTGTGACGCCCAAGATGGGATGCTCGGCATCGAGGCAGTACTGCCGCTCAGCAAGGTTCAGGTTCTTCCAGACGGTCTCGTTGTCTATCTTCTCGGCACAATAGACAAACGGACCACTGGCCATGGAGCTGAGCTCGCAAAGGTCTAACACGCATTCGTCGGCCTTGACAATTCGCGGAGCCACATTGAGGGTAAGCTGTATCTCTTTCTTCGGGTTCTTGAACGTCAGATAGCCATCCTTTCCTTTCTTCGTTATCGGGAGATTGCTGCTGTAAAGCCCGAGCGGAAGCTCCTCGCCGCGTTCCCAGCCGGGGATGCGGACATGGAGGCGCAGCTTCCTTGACTTTTCAGAACGGACCTGAATGGCAACCTTGCCCGTGTTCCAATCCACTTGCTGACTTATCTCAACCTCTCCGACCTCCGGAACCTGCAACTTGGCCGTGCTGCCAATGAAGAGGTTGACGTAGATGTCGCTGCCGCTTTGGGCATATATCATGGAGGGGAGCATGCCGGTGAACTTGAGTAGCATAGGCGGGCAGCAGGGGCAGTCGTGCCAGGGCCAGCGGTTCATCTTGTCGGCATTCAGCGGGTTCTGATAGGTGTAGTTCGTTCCATCGAGCGAAACTGCTGTGGGGATGCTGTTGAAGATGATGCGTTCCAGCACATCCATGTACTTCGCCTCGCCCGTCAGCTCGTTCATTCGCCAAGAGAAGAGTCCTGCTCCGATGGCTGCACATGTCTCGAGGTAAGCTTTGGTGGGCAGGTAGTAGTCAGGACCAAACCTCTCGTCCTCGTGGATGGCTCCCACGCCTCCAGTGATGAACATGCGGCGGCCCACCATGTTCTCCCAAATTTGCTTTGCAGCAGAGAGATAGCGCTCGTCGTTGGTGGCCAAAGCAATATCCGCAACCCCCGTCCAGAAGAGTGTGGCGCGGACAGCATGGCCCTCGATGGTCTTGGCATCGAATACCGTTTCAGCATCTTGAGCGTATGCCTCCAGCGGACGTCGTCCCTCGGTATGGCCGCGCTGGTCAATCCAGAACTTGGCGAGCTGCAGATAGTGCTCAGGCTCGACGGGAACGGAAAGTTTCTCGGCAAGCTTGGGCTCTGCTTTGTAGAGATTATAGAGCTGGATTAGCGCGTCTTCAGGAAGAGCATGACCGGGCACGACATTGTGGTTCGCGCCAGCCATGTAGCTGTACATGTAGTTGGCCAGGCGCGTTGCGACCTCCAGGAGTTGTGTCTTGCCCGTAGCTTTATAATAATGTACGCCGGCTTCCACGAGGCATCCGCTGTTATAGACATCATGCTGCCATCGCAGGTTGCCGCCGTTCTCGCCCCATCGGTGGTCGTTCTCCATGAGTGTGGTGTAGGTGTTGATGTAGCCGTCCGGGTCAGCCTTCTGAGCAGCTTCGATGCGTCGGATGTACTGGTCGAGACGCTCCTCCATCGCAGCAGCCCATTGACCATTGAGCATTGCCTTTTGTCCGTTGTCTGTAGTCTTTTGTCCGTTGTCTATAGTCTGTTGTCCGTAGTCCGTAGTCTGTTGTCTTATAAAATCCGAGACGCCTGTTATCGTTTCGTAAATCAATCCGTCGAACCATGGGAAGCCGAAGTGTCCGCCATCTGCCACATGTCCCTCAGCCACAAGTTCGAAGTTCCGGAGGGTATTGTGTGAACGCTCGTTGGCTTCGTCGCCAGCAACCCTCCCTCGGTCGGGCGACCAGAAGTTGTCTGCATCCTTGGCTACTTGGTCGATATGGCGACCCTCGAACTTGTCGAGCACATCGGGAATGGTGACGGTCCGTGTACGCTCAAGTATTGGACTCCACATCTTGTCTTCAATCTTCACCTGCTCAGGAGCGGGATATTGCATCCTCCCTGGCTTCGCTTCGTCCGTACAAGCACTAAAGGAAAGCATGAAGATAAGGCCTAAAAGACCAAACGAAAGTTGTTTTAGAGAAATCATAACGATAAAATTGATTGTTTTGTGCTGCAAAAGTAAGAATAATATCCCCTCAAACAAAGAAAATCGAAAGGAAAAAGAGAGAATTGCAACAATTTCGTACCTGAACGTACCAGTTGTGAGGATTTTTGCCTATCTTTGCAGCATGAAAGGAACGATATTCAGCATAGAAGAGTTCGCCATAAACGACGGACCGGGCATCAGGACAACAGTCTTCCTGAAAGGTTGTCCGTTGAGATGCGAGTGGTGTCACAATCCGGAAGGTCTCAGTCCGAAGCCGCAGCTCATGAAGAAAAAAGATGAGACGGTCATGAGCGGCATGGAAATGGAGTCGGGCGAACTGGCAGAAAAGCTTCTTCGCGACGAGAAAATCTTCCGTCTCAACAATGGCGGCGTGACCTTTACAGGCGGCGAACCTCTTTTGCAGGCAGATTTCCTTTGCGAAGTGCTTGGCTTGCTTCGTCCCCGCATCCATTGTGCAATCGAGACAAGCGGCTATGCAAGCGAGGCCGTGTTCAGGAAAGTGCTCGGTAATGTCGATTTCGTCCTATTCGACTGCAAGCATACGGATGATGAGATGCACAAAAGGTACACGCGTGTCAGCAATCGCCCTATCCTGCGTAACTTGCAGATTCTCATCGAGAGTGGCAAGGACTTCGTGCTACGCATTCCCCTCATTCCGGGTGTTAATGACACGAAAGAGAACATGCTTGCCGTCAAAGCCCTCATCCTCGATGCCCGAAACCTGAAGCGTGTCGAGTTGCTTCGCTACAATAAGGTCGCCGGAGCCAAATATAATATGGTAGGGATGACGTACAAGCCCAGCTTCGATACAGAAGCAGAGCCGCAAATCCAAGCGGATATTTTGAAGGAGGCCGGCATAGAAGTGCTGGTGCTATGAACAAAACGGTTCTCGTAAAATGACAACAAAAAACATGATTTTGCTGTCACAAAGGAGCATTTGAGACCTTGGGGTGAAGTTTTTACGCAAACAGTTCGTCTTTTTGAGGCTATTGTGAGAGCAAATTGAAACGATAATGAGACGGATGCCTCCTAAAATTAAAGTGAGGAACGAAGGTTTAGGCACCAGGGGTTGCGGATGGCTTCGATGCCGGGCTTGCTTAGGAGCGAGGCCATTGTTTGTCCCATCTGGCGGAAGTCGGTGGAAAGTGTCGTGATGCCTCCGCAGAGCACTTCCTTGAGCGGCGTCTCGTTGTAGGAGATGATGCCGAAGTCCTTGCCGGGGGTGAAGTTCTGCTTTGCAGCCTGCTTGATGATGGTGACGAGGTCGCGGTCGTTTACAAGGATAAAGACGTCGCCCTCGTGGATGCGACGGTTCTCGATGCTGTTCAGGTACTTGCATTCAAACCCGAACTCATGGCAGAAGCGTTTCAGTCCGTAAAAGCGCTCGTAGGGTTCCTTTGCCTCGTTCTGCACCATGATGAAGCGCTTGTATCGCTTCAAGTGTTCGATGCCGGACTTTAGGCCCTCGTAGGTGTCCGCTTCAAAATCCTGAGCCACAGCAGAGTACTTCCCATAAAGTTCCTTGTCGTAATGGTCGAGCAGATAGACGCGGCCGCCGAGGGAATTAAGCAAATCCTCCGTACCGAGGAACTTGCCGGTCATGACGATATAGGTCGTGTATTTCCCGCGAGCCTCAGAGAGAAGTTGGTCGAAGACGTTGCGATTGTAGTTGTGAAACTGCAGGTTGACAGAGTTCCTGTTGTCGATGCTCTCCATGAATGCGTTGAAGAGCTCCTCCTTGAACTCGTTCAGTTCGTTGAAGAGCAGGAAGATGTTGTATTCCGAACGGAAGTTCGTGCTGTCCACGAAGTAGCCTTTCCCCTGTTTCGACTCGATGATGCCCCTCGATTTCAGTTCCGTGATGCCTGCAAAGACTGTGTCGCGCGACAGGTTGAACATGTGGCGGAACTCGTTGATGGAGGGAATCCAGTCGCCCTTTTGCAGTCGGCCGGAGGTGATGCCCTCTTGGACGTATCGGACTATCAGTTTGTACTTCGAATCGTTGTGCTGCATGGCTCGTTTCTTGTTTGCGGATGCAAAGGTACGAAAAAATGAAGAATGAAGAATGAAGAATGAAGAATTATTTGACGAGAAAGGTCGTATGTTGTGAAACATATAAAAAAGTTGCCAACTGGTACGGGCTGGTACGACATTTTTTCGTATCTTTGCAGCGGAAATTACACATTATACAGCACAATATATAATTAATAAGGTATAAAAGCCATGAATGAAAGGATAAAAAAGCTCAGGGAATACATCTTCGACAAGCATCATCATTCGCTGCGTCGCACGGCTGAGGAAGCCGGATTGAGCGGCATGGCCGAGGAGATGCGGGCAGCCGGGATGAGTTATCAGATGCGTGCTGCCATGCGATTGAAGCGGATGCTCGAGGCGGAGACGCCTGTCCTCTTGCCCGAAGAGCGCATAGCCGTCACACGAACCATCAAGGACATACCGAGCATCTACACCAAGGAAGAGTGGGACGAGATAGCCCGCACGCATTATCTCCACGAGAAGGGCGACCTCTGCAACATCTCTCCGAACTATGAAGCCATGCTTAGGAAAGGCTTGGATAAGATGTTGGATGAAGTTACAAAACGGCAGAAGGATGCTCCCCTCTCAAAGGAACAGAAAGAGTTTCTTGAGTCGGAAGTCATTTGCCTCAAGGCGATACAGGCCTTCATCCTTCGTTATGCCGACAAGGCAGACGCAGAGAAAGACGCCTCTTTGGCTGAGACGCTGCGAACCATCAGAAGCCAGGCGCCACAGACCTTGCGGGAAGCCTTGCAGCTCCTGCGCGTCATGCACTTCTGCCTCTGGGAAGCCGGGCACTACCACAACACGCTGGGCCGCTTCGACCAATACATATATATATATTATGTACGCGATATAGAGAGCGGCCGGCTCACGCGCGAGGAGGCGAAGGAACTGATAGAGGAGTTCTTCCTGATGTGCAACAAGGACAGCGACCTCTACCCGGGCATGCAGCAAGGCGACAACGGACAGAGCATCGTGCTGGCTGGCAGAAGTGCCGACGGCGAGTACCTCTTCAACGAAGTATCAAAGATCTGCCTCGAAGCAAGCTATGAACTCGAGTTGATAGACCCAAAGATTAACCTTCGCGTCGATGCCGAGACGCCCGAAGA
The DNA here is from genome assembly GCA_902768605.1 of uncultured Bacteroidales bacterium. The sequence goes on along the minus strand of CACXLY010000018.1, from coordinate 14,004 downwards.
GGTGTTTACCCTCGGCTCCCGCCTCACGCAGCTCGGACTTGGCTTCCCGCAGTACAGCAACGACGATGTGGTCATCCCAGGCCTGATTCGCTTGGGTTACAGCCCCGAAGATGCAAGGAACTATGTCGTGGCAGCCTGCTGGGAATTCATCGTGCCAGGCACCGCCGTCGATATTCCCAACATCGATGCCGTGCCTTTGGCTGAGTGCGTGAAGAACGCGACACGTCAACTCAAGCAACTAAACACGTTTAATGAGCTACTTTCACGTGTTAAGTCGGAGATACAGACACGTGTCGATGCGCTTTGCGCCAAGGAGCACGACCTCTACATCGTGCCTGCGCCGATGATGTCCTTGATGATGGACGGCTGTATCGAAAGGGCGAAGGATGCCTCGTTTGGCGGGAAGTACAACAACTTCGGCTTCCACGGCACAGGTGTTGCCACGGCGGTCGATTCGCTGGCTGCCTTGAAGAAGCATTATTTCGAAGAGAAGACCGTCACGGCCGACGAGATAGTCGATGCCATCGAGCACGACTTCAAGGGTCATGAGGCGTTGGACGAGAAGCTCCGAAAAGAGACTGAGAAGTTCGGACAGGACGTCGATTGGGTGGACGAGATAGCCACCGAGCTGCTCGACATCTTCCAAAGCACGCTCGAAGGCAAGGTGAACGAGCGCGGCGGCATATACCGAGCCGGCACAGGAACCGCGATGTACTACATCTGGCATGCCACCGAACTGGGTGCCACGCCCGATGGCCGCAAGAGCAGCGAAATGATTCCCGCCAACTATTCGCCTTCGTTGTTCATCCGCGAGAAAGGTCCGCTCTCCGTCATCAAGTCGTTTGCCAAGCCGCATCTCGAGAAGGTGATAAACGGCGGCCCGTTGACCTTGGAGTTCGACCAAAGCATCTTCCGCAACGAAGAAGCAGTCGTGAAGCTCGGCCAGCTTGTTCGCACCTTCATCGTCCTCGGCGGACATCAGTTGCAGCTCAACACCATCAGCCTCGAGAAACTGCTTGACGCGAAGAAACACCCCGAGAAGTACCGCAACCTCATCGTGCGTGTGTGGGGCTGGAGCGGCTATTTCGTCGAGCTGGACGAGTGTTATCAGGACCATGTAATCAATAGGATAAGGTTTAGACAATAAGATAATAAGAAATTAAGAAAATAAGAAAGGGAATCAGACATGCGGTCTTGCTTATTATCTTCATTTCACATTTTCTAATTTTTCATAATATGAAGAAGTTTATGTTTTATGTGGCTTTCGTGGCCTCACTTGGTGGTCTCCTCTTTGGATTCGACACCGCTGTGATATCAGGAGCAGAGAAAGACATCCAGCAAGTCTATGGGCTGAGCGACTTTCTGCACGGCTTCACGATGTCGTCGGCAGTTATCGGCACCATCATCGGCGCTTTGTTCAGCACAAGTCCCGTCGAGAAGTACGGCCGGCAGAAGAGTCTCATCGTGATTGCCGTCATGTATCTGCTCTCGGCCATCGGTAGTGCACTCGCTCCCGACAATGCCTGGTGGCTCTTTATCTTCTCGCGTTTCCTGGGCGGACTGGCCGTCGGCGCATCAAGCGTGGCAGGTCCTCTCTACATCGCCGAAGTGTCGCCATCCCATTGGCGCGGCAGGTTCGTGGCTTTCTTCCAGTTCAACATCGTGCTCGGCATCGTGCTGGCCTACTATAGCAACTACCTCATCGACGGCTTCGACAACGATTGGCGCTGGATGCTCGGCGTGGAGTCCGTTCCCGCTTTGCTCTTCGCCCTCCTGCTTTTCACCATTCCCGAGAGCCCGCGTTGGCTGATGGGGCAGGGCAGAGAGCAAGAGGCACGGCGCGTTCTGGGACAGGTGGACGACACGAACCTCGAGCAGCAAGTGGCCGAGATACGTGCCTCGCTGGCCGAGGACAAAGGCGAAAGCGAAGCACTCTTCCAGCGAAAATACTGGAAGCCCATTTTGATAGCGTTCCTCATTGCCACGTTCAACCAGCTGGCAGGCATTAACGCCATCCTCTACTACGCGCCCCGCATCTTCGAGATGAGTGGCGTGGCACGCGAAGGCTCGTTGATTCAGAGCATCGTCATCGGCCTGACGAACCTCACTTTCACCATGATAGGCATGGTCTTGATAGATAAGGTCGGCCGCAAGAAACTGCTGTATATCGGCTCGTTAGGCATGACGCTGGCCCTCGGAACAGCCAGCTACGGCTTCTACAACGAGCTGACCTCGGGCTATCTGCTGCTCGTCTGCGTGATGGTCTTCATAGCCTTCTTCGCCGTCTCCTTGGGAGCTTGCATCTGGGTGGTCATCGCGGAGGTCTTCCCGAACAGCGTCCGCGGCAAGGGACAAGTGTTGGGCAGCATGACCCATTGGTTCTGGTCGGCCCTCTTGACGTGGACCTTCCCCGTCTTCCTCGGCACAGGCAGCTCCGGCGGCGGTCTCATCTTCTGCATCTTCGCAGTAATGAGCGCCCTCAGCATCGTGTTTGCGTGGAAATTGCCCGAGACGAAGAACAAGTCCCTGGAGCAAATACAGAACGAACTCGTCAGCGAATAACGTCTCAGATTACGCCTTATGTCGCCCTTCTCGACCATAATGATTGCCCAACTTGACCTGTATAGTTGTTTGCTGCATCGCCATGCAGCAATTGCTTCGTCGCCATGCAGCAATTGCTTTGTCGCCATGCAGCAATCAATTTCATCTGATAAAATGACTGAATATTGATATAAAAACGAAAAACTAATACTGTTATGAAAAGGATTATTACCAATCGTGTGCTTCCTCTCGTTATTTCGATGGCAATCGGTTTGCCAGTCGGAGCACAGACGCTGACGGTCGATGCCAGCAAGGTCCTCTGCCGAATAGAACCGCTCATTTACGGCGCAGGAGCCGAGGACGTGAATCATGAAATCTATGGCGGCCTGTACGACCAGAAGATTTTCGGTGAGGGATTCGAAGAGCCCTCGTCGGCCACCATCAAGGGCTTCAAGGCGTATGATGACCGATGGAACGTCGTGTCGGGCATGGCGCAGTTGCAGACCTCCCGTCACGGCAAGTTGATCTATACGGAGAAAGAGCTGACGAACGGCTCCGTCGAGGTTGAGTTCCGCATGGACGACCTGAATGCCATCGCCGGCCTTATCGTCAATGTCAGCAACGCGGGCAATGGTGCCGATGCCTTCAACGGCTACGAGGTGGCGCTGAATGCGCGTCTCGGCTCCTTTGTGCTCGGCAAGCATCAGCAGAACTGGCAGCCCATCTCGGACACGCCGACGAGTTTCAATCCCCTGGGCGACTGGAACAAATTCTACGTCAAAATCGACGGAGCGAAGCTGCGGATATTTCTCAACGACGTGATGATAAAGGAGTATGAGGACACGAACAGTCCTCTGCGGTCGGGCTACATAGGTCTGCGCTCCTATGGCGGCTCGGCGATGTTCCGCAACCTCAAGGTCGATGGCACGCCGATCAAGTTTGAGACCGACGGTCCCAGCGTGTCCGCCATGTGGACGCCTCTCGGCGAAGGCGACTTCGAGCACGATTCCTCCTGCCCATTTACCGGGAAGTATGCGCAGAAGATTAGTGGCGGACAGGGTGCCGGCATCTATAACATGGGCCTCAACCGCTGGGGCATCAGCTTCAATCAAGGCGAGACGCTCAAGGCCTCTATGTATCTGAAAGGCACGGGCAAAGTGCAAGTCGCCTTGCAATCCTCAAACGGAAGCAAGGAGTATGCACGGCAGGAGATAAGCGGCATCACGGAGGATTGGCAGCGCTTCGACGTCGAGCTGACACCCGACGAGAGTGACCCGAAGGGACGCTTCGTGCTGACGGCCTCCTCCGACCTCTCCGAAGGAGGGGAGACCTGCTGCATCTGGGTCGACCAGGTGCTGCTCTGCACCGACTCCTATCCTTTCCGCTCAGACCTGACAGAAGCTTTCCGTCAGCAGCACCTCACCTTCCTCCGCTATGGCGGCACGATGGTAAATGCTGCGGAATACATGACGAAGCACATGACGGGCAGTCGCCTGGAGCGTGAGCCCTATTATGGGCATTGGTACCGATACGCCACGAACGGCTTCGCGATACCTGAATTCGTGGAGTTCGCAAGGCTCATCGGCGCCGAGCCTACCTTTGCCATCAACATAGAAGACAACCCAGCAGACGTTCTCGCCTTGCTTCAATACATCGAACCTTTCGAGTTGAAGTACATCGAGATAGGTAACGAAGAATACATCGGTTCTGCAGCCCGAAGCGGCTATGAGCATTTCGTGGAACGCTACCTTACTTTATATAATGCGATTCATGAGGTTTATCCCGAGCTGAAGTTCATTAATGCGGCCTGGTGGCGACCTAATGAAGTGGAGACGATGAAGTATGTCTTCCAGTCGCTCGACGGGAAGTGCGACTTCTGGGACTACCATCCGTGGACCGAGACACCGCAGCAAGCAAAGGAAAAGGAAGCGGATATTGTCAAGATGCAACAGCTCTTCCACGAGTGGAATCCGCAAACCACGATGCGTTGTGCCATCCTCGAAGAGAACGGCAACACGCACGACATGGCCCGCGCCTTGGCTCATGCCGTCATGCTCAACGTGGTCCGTCGCTCCGCAGGCTTCGTGCCTCTCGACAGTCCGGCCAATGCCTTGCAGCCCTACAAGCAGAACGATAACGGATGGGACCAAGGGCAAATCTTCTTCTCGCCCTCACAGGTATGGATGCAACCGCCGTTCTATGCCCAGCAGATGGCTGCCACGAACCATCAGCCCTTGCTTGTCGAGAGCACTTGCACCTCGACAGCCAACCTCGACTTTACTGCCACGCGCAACGAAAAGGGCGATACCATCGTCCTCCACGTCGTGAACTACAACACGACCGCGCGCAGCCTGACGCTCAACCTCACAGGCTTCGGCAAGGTGAGCAGCATAAAGTCCCTTTCCCTCAGTGGTGCTCTCAGTGGCGAGAACACGCCCGACAAGCCCACGCGCTTTGCGCCAGTCGAGTCGTCGGTAACGCCCGGAAAGAAGCTCCTTTGCAAAGCAAACAGCTACACCGTCTTTGTGATTACTACGGAAGAAGGAGGCACAAAGGTCCAGGCCATCAATGAAAAGCAGTCAGACGGCAAATACTACGACCTGAGCGGGCGTGTGCTGCAAGACAAGCCAGAGGGAATCTACATTCAGGATGGCACGAAATGGCTGAGATAAAAACACTTTAATTAATTTACGATTTGACGATTTACGATTTACTATTTATTTACGATTTAGTAATTTAACTATTTTACAAGGCGGTAGCAAATTCTTCATTCTGCATTCTTCATTCTTCATTTAAATAACAATCATTATGAAAAAGAGATTCTTTACACTTTTGGCGGCATTAGCTTTGACAGGTATTAGCTTTGCCCAGGACGAAACGAATGTCAGGGACTCCCTGTACAATCTTGCAGGAACGGCATCGATGGACGAGCCGCTCGACATGACGCTGCTCATCGTTAATCCCAGTTACGACGGCGACAGTCGCGATGGCTGGGAAGGCACCAGCGCAACACAAGTCTCTTGGGGCACGTGGGAGAACTGGAACCATCCCTTCGACCACTACCAGAACATCGGTAACGACCTCCCCAATGGCGTGTACGAACTGAACGCCTCTGCGCTCCATCGCGTCGGCAACTACTGGGACCCCTGGTATGCTGCAGGTACGCTGGCAGAGGGCACACCGCGCACCTCTGTCCTCTACGGCAAGAGCGGCGACATCGACCTTCACGCTCCCGTGACGGACTTGGCTGCTTGCGCCACCGTTGAGCCCGCTTCGGAATACGGCACGGCACAGCTTGCCAATGGCGCCTACATTCCCGACAACCCCGAATCCTTCCATTTCTATACCACGGCTGGATACTATGGCGAGAACAGCACCTACATCGTCGTGACCGACGGCAACCTGACGATTGGCTTCCGCGACCTCGACTATATCGAGAGCCAATGGAGCATCGTCGATAACTGGCAGCTGTACTATCTGGGCGCGGCAGACGAGGCTTACGGTCTCGTCAAAGAGCAGCAGACCGCTCTCATCCAGGATCTCTCGACCTCGTTTGCCAAGGCTTCCCTGCTCGCAGAATATAGCGAAGCCGTCGCCAGCTTTAAGGAGGCCGCCACGCCCGAAGAGATTCTCTCCCGCTACACCTTGATGGAAAATCTTCGCCTCGCCGTGAAAGCCAACGCAGAGGCTTATGCGCAGTACAAGGCAAGGCACGACGAACTGCTCCAGCTGATGCAGGACAACGAGATTTATGGCGAGTACCGTGACATCCTGGAGACTTATCTGACTGGATACGAAGAGCCGGGCGAGACCTATCCACGTGGCACGTACGACTACATAATAGACAACAGACAGCTGACCACCGAGGAGCTTCTCGAGGAGACAGCCTTCATGGAGGCCCTCTACACGACGGCCGTGGAGCACGGCATCGGCGCAGGCACCAACATCACATATATGGTCAAGAACGCCGACTTCAATCTCTCGAACTTCGAGGGCTGGGAGTGGTCGCGCACGAATAGTGGCAACTTCTACTCCCGCACAGGCGGCAAGGGCGACAACTGGCAGCAGTACTCCGACATGTGGCTCGGCGAGGCATGGAACTGCTCGTTCGACTTCCACCAGACCATCGAGAACGAACTGCCCGACGGCATCTACGAGCTGGACTTCCACGGCCTTTATCGCCCCGGACAGAACCCGTACTTCCCCGCCGAGAAACTGCCCGTCGAGGTCTATATGAACGACTACACCACTCCCGTACAGCACATCATCAGCGACGCCGTGCAGCCCGAAGAGGCCCGCAACCACGAGAACTGCTGGATTGACAACGTGGGCAACTGGCCGCAGGACGACTTCAGCGAAGAATACGGCTACATGCCCAACAGCAGCCACGGCGCTTCGATAGCCTTCAACGGCGGCAGGTACAAGCAGAAGGCATACGCCATCGTCACCGACGGCAAGCTGACCCTCGGCATGCGCCACACGCGCAAGCCCTACTACGATAACGATTGGTGCACCTGGGCCGACTTCCAGCTCATCTTCCGTGCCCACGACAGCGAGGCCGTGGACGGCATGCTGGAGAATATGGAGGCACGTGCCGAGATGCTCGCCGCCATGTCCGAAACGTACTTCTACAAAGGTCACATCGACCTTTTGAACAGCAGCATCAGCACCGCAAAAGCTTTGGAGGACAATGAGGAGAAGTTTGCCATGCTGGCCGACATCAATACATATATAAATAATGTATATAAGGGCGTCGAGTACTACGACACGTTGATTACGGCCGTGGAATACATGTCCGACATCATCTTCACAGGCAATCCCACCGTTTCCGAGGAGCGCTATGCCGAGCTCGAAAACCTCTATACCGAGTATTGGAACAACATTTGGGAGGGCACATATACCGACGAGGAGGCCCTCGCCCTCGCTCATAGCATCTACCAGCTGCCCGAGCTCGACGCCATCTACTGCTATGGCGACATGACCGATGGCGACTGGAACCAGCTCTGCCTGCTCTATCCGCTTTCCCGACAAGAGAACGGCCACTACGCCGGCAGGATTTCGCTGCAGGACAGAAGCGAAGGGTGGGGCGGCCGCGCCAGCATCTACTTCGTCTATCAGGGCCAAAGTTTCGGTCGCGAAGCAGGCAGCCTCGACCGCTTCTTCACGCCTGCTCATACCTCGAAGAAGCTGGGACTGCTCAGCAATCGCGACGATGACTGCTTCAACACGACAGGTGGCGACTTCGACGTGGACATCGACCTCGAGAACATGACCATTGAGATGCGTCCCGTAGGCACTTATCCCTGGCCCTCGAACGTCTATCTTGCAGGCACTCTGCCCACAGGCCACTGGCAGCGCAACGATGCCTGCCCGCTGGCACATCTCGGTAACGGCATCTACGAAGGCGTCGTTACGCTCGAAGACTTTGATAACGGCCGAGCTGGCGTCACGCTCTTTGCCTGCCGCGAACCGTACGACTGGGACCACGCGCGTTATGGCAACGCCGGCTACACGAACGATGCTGAGAAGGGCGTCATCTACGAAGACCTCAACCGCTATCGTGGCGACACGAAATGGCTCATTCCCGTGGGCGAGTACTGCATCAGCTTCGACATGAACCGCGAGCGAATCATCTTCTGCGACCCCGATGTATCGGGTGCCGACGGCATAGGTAACATCGACGGAACCCTCTCTCTGAGTGGAAAGGTGAAAGTCTACACGATGGATGGCCAACTTGTTTACGAGGGAGAAGGCTCGGCCTTCCGTCCCGCAGCAAAAGCCGTCTATATCATCAAATCAGCCAATGGCAATGTCAAGAAAGCGTATAAGTAAATTGAAGATTGAATATTGAAGTAAACGTTTCAAACATTATCACATCATGAACAAAATGATTCTTACAGGATTGCTGATTGGGTTGGCTTGTTCGGCTCTGCATGCCGAGAACGAGATTCCCGAAGGCGATTACTTTATCCGAAACAACGCGACAGGAATGTTCCTGAAGGCTGGCCACGACTGGGGCGTGATGGCTGCTATGGGAAAGCACGGCAAGCGCTTCACGTACGAGCAGGTGGACGGCGTCTATAAGCTGAACACCAACCTCTCGGGCGACAACATGAACGAGCATTGGTTTCGCGGCGACTGCTGGATTGACAATGGCGGCACGCCTCTGCAAATCAGCTGGGTGGACGAGGCAAAGCATCTCGCTCGCATCAAGAACATCGAGAACAACCAAGAACTTTGTCAGAACTATCCTTGGGAGACGGACCGTGGACGTTTCTCAGACAACTACAACGACTGGAACAACCAGAATCGCGACTATGTGTTCCTTTGGCAAATGCTGACCAAGGATGATTTGCTTGCCGAGCTGACCTCCGCTTCTCTCTATAACATCTTCCCGAAGGACGCTACCTTCATGATTGAATGCTGGGACTTCAGCCGTCACGACGATGGTCCTGCTACCCTTTGGGAAGGCCTGTGCGAGGAAGGGCAGACGCCTCGCGAGGTCCTCGATTGGGGAAGCAACAGGAGCAACTACGTCGGCCAGAAGACGGGCGTCACGGACTACGACATCCATCAGACACTCACAGGCCTGCCGGGTGGCGTCTATCAACTTCGCGCCCAAGGCTTCTACAAGGCTGGAGCAGGCGAAGGCGTCGTGGCAAAGCTTTATGCCGGTAGTGCCGAGACGCTCCTGAAGGACATTACCGATGGATCCAATCCCGCCAATTGCGAGGGCGCAGGTAATGCCTTCAATGGTGGCGAGTACCGGAATGCCGTTACCGTAGAGGTGACGGACGGCACGCTTCGCATCGGCATCAAGGCCGAAGGAGCTGATGCAGCTGCATGGTGCGTCTTCGATAACTTCGAATTGTACTATTACGGAACGGAAACGACCGTTGCTGCCGTTGAGGCTGACACGCCAGCAGTTCCCGACGGCACGTATCTCCTGCGCAATGCAGAGACCGGACAGTACATCTCGCAAGGCCATGACTGGGGCACGCAGCTCGCTACCAATCCTTTTAATGGCTTGAACGTCAAGACCACCTATCAGGGTAATGGCCTTTACACGCTGGACAGTCAGGTGTTCGAGAATGCCAACAGACATTTCATCGGGACGGATGGCTTTGTCGACAGCGGAGAAACGAGCTATTCTATACGCGAGATAGCTGAGGGCAGATACCTCCTTCAAGTAAATAACATGGAGGGTAGGGTGCTTCAGGACAATGGCGACGGACGCTCGGGCCTGCAGTTCCTCAGCTTGCTTGCATCTCCCGAGGTCGCTCAATGGGAGCTTGTTACTCCCGAGGCGATTAAGGCCGAGATGGCTGAAGCTTCAGCATCTGCTCCGGTCAATGCCACGCCTCTTGTCAAAGGCTCCTATTTCGGACGCCACGACCTGATGTACCAGTCTTGGCAAGGCAACTTCACCGTTGTGGACGGAACGAATAACGACCCCAACTATGTAGGCCAGAGCAGCGATGCAAGTGTCGATGTCTATCAAGTGCTGACCGATATGCCGAATGGCGGGTACGAGCTTCAGGCACAGGCATTCACCCGGAATGCCGTTGGCGCGCTTTATGCCAACGAGGTAGAGGCCGCAGTTCCCGTCATTACTGACGAGGTGGGCGATACCAGAGCAGCATCCGAGGCCTTCAATGGCGGCGAATATACCGTCTCTCTGAAGGTTTGGGTTTCCGACGGCACGCTTCGTCTTGGTGTGCGTTCCGAGCAGAATGCTGAGTCGCCTTGGTGCGTGTTCGACAACTTCGTCCTTACCTACTTCGGTACTGACCTCGTTCTTGAGGACGGCGAAGCTTTGGCTGAGATTAAGGCCGACATGCAGGTGGCAAGCGTCAGCTACGACCGCGACGTAGAGGCCGGCCGCATGGTTTCCTTCATCTTGCCTGTAGCAGTTCCCGCAGAAAATCTCAATGGCACGGCTTATGAGCTGAGTGCTGTCAGCGGCGACATCTTGAGCTTTGTTGCCGTGACGGGTGCCACAGAGGCCAACAAGCCCTATATCCTCGTTCCTGCCAGCGACGGCAAGCTGCTTTCGGATATGGGCGAGACGATGGTCCCCACCACGCCCGCCTCTCTTTCGACAACTGTAGCCGGCGTAGAGTTCTTTGGCACATACACGCCTCAAAGCATTAGCGGCGTCTATGGCCTCTCTGAAGGACAGTTCGTCGGCATTAACTCCGGGACTTTGAACCCCTTCCGCGCAGCGATAAGTGTCGCTTCGGGTGTCAAGGCTTACAACGTTGTCCTGAACGATGGCGCAACGGGCATAAATGACGTCAACGCTGACCTTAACGCCAACGTTAACGCTATCTATAACCTTGCAGGACAGCGCATAGGCAAGGTCGAGAAAGGCATTTATATCATTAATGGCAAGAAAATCATAAAGTAATATGAAAAGGGAAAGATACATTGCCCCGGCCTTGATGGTAGATCAGGCGGAGCCTCAGAGCGCAGTTGCTTTGTCTCTGGACACGAGCAAAGTGGAATGGAAAGACAATGTCAACCCCGATGCAAAAGAGTCGCAGGGAGGCGACAACGCTTGGGATGATATTTGGTAATAGCAATTGAAAGATATCTGCTGAGTGATGCCCCCATGTTCCACGTTGTTGCGAAGCATGGGGGCTTTATTTGACATTTCGCTCACTTATTCCCACCTTGATACGTCGAGCTACTTCTTCGCTCGGAAATACTCAAATATTTTTTCACTTTTCACTTTTCACTTTTCATTTTATTTCGTACCTTTGCAACCATAAACGAAAAAAAACGAAATGATGATGAAACGTATTATCACTCTTTTGGCACTTTTTTGTGCCTTCATTTGCGCCTTTGCGCAGGGTCTGACGTTGAACGACTTGACTGGTGGCGCGTATTCTCAAAGAGGCATTTACGGCGTGACGCCGCTCCTTGATGGGGAGAGTTACAGCCAGCTCGCGCCGGGCAGTAAGCAGATTGTGCGCCGCAGCTTCCGCACGGGAGAACAAACGGAGGTGCTCTTCGACGTGGACAATGTCAAGAACCGCGTCAAGATAGACCGCATCGATGGCTATCAGATGTCGCCCGACGAGAAGAATATCCTCGTGCAGACTGAGACGAAGAGCATCTATCGACATAGCAAGACGGCTGAGTATTATATATATAATGTAAAGAATCGCACGCTGGCTCATCTCAGCGAAGGTGGGCCGCAGGAGCAACCCCTGTGGAGCAAGGACGGCACGATGGTGGCTTTTGTGCGCGACGGCAACCTCTTCCTTGTCAAGCTCCTCTTCAACAATAGCGAGAGCCAAATCACGAAGGACGGCGAGTTCAACAAGGTCATCAATGGCAAGCCCGATTGGGTGAACGAGGAGGAGTTCTCGTTTGCCCGTGCTTTTGATTTCAATGCCGATAACACGATGATTGCCTGGATTCGTTACGACGAGACTGAGGTTCCAATGTTCAGCTTCCCCTGGTACAAAGGCTTGAGCCCCGAGAAGCAGGACTATGCGCAGTATCCTGGCTCGTACGACTACAAGTATCCCATTGCGGGGGCTCGCAACAGCACGGTCAGCGTCCATAGCTTCGACATCAAGAGCCGCGCCATCCGCAAGATGCAGCTCCCCATCCCCTCCGACGGCTATATCCCTCGCATCTTCTTTACCGATGATGCCGAGAAGATGCTCATCCTGACCCTCAATCGCCATCAGAGCCAGCTCGACATCTATCTCGCCAATCCACGGAGCACGGAATGCCGCGTCATCGTTCGTGAGCAGGCTGAATGCTATGTGCCCGAAGAGACGTTGAAGGCTTTCAAGGTCGTGCCTAATGGATTTGTACTGTTGAGTGAACGAAGCGGGTACAAGCACCTCTATCTCTATGACCTGAATGGTACGCTTCGCCGTCAGCTGACGAGTGGCAACTATGAGGTGAAAGCCCTCTATGGCTACGACAGTAAGACGGGCAATACCTTCTATGCAAGCAATCAGGAAAGTCCGCTCAGGCAGAGCGTCTATAAGAGTGATTCGAAGGGAAAGGTGACGCGGCTCAGCACGTCTGCTACGGGTTGGAACAGCGCTATCTTCAGTACCGATTGCCGTTACTTCATGAACACTTGGAGCGACCTCAATACGCCTTCAGTCACGACGCTTTGCGATGCTTCGGGCAAGACACTCAAGACGCTCGAGGACAATGCCGCTCTCCGACAGAAGCTTGCAGGTCTGAAGCTTGGCGAGCGCAAGTTCTTTACCTTCACGACTGCCGACGGCATACAGCTCAACGGCTTTATGGTATTGCCTGCCGACTTCAATCCTGGAAAGAAGTATCCTGTCGTGATGCATCAGTACTCAGGTCCCGGCTCGCAGCAAGTTGTGGATAGCTGGGGTGCAGGCAATATGGGCGGCTGCATGTACGAACAATACTTGGCGCAGGAGGGCTTCATCAGCGTCTGCGTGGATGGCAGAGGAACAGGCGGTCGAGGTCGCGACTTCGAGCAATGCACCTACTTGAAGCTTGGGCAGCTGGAGAGTCACGACCAAGTGGAAGCAGCCATTTGGCTTGGCCAGCAGAGTTATGTCGATAAGGAGCGCATTGCCATCTGGGGCTGGAGCTACGGAGGCTTCAACACCTTGATGAGCATGAGCGAGGGGCGTCCCGTCTTTGCCTGTGGTGTGGCAGTGGCAGCCCCGACGAGCTGGCGCTACTACGACAGCATTTATACCGAGCGCTTCATGCGTACGCCCAACGAGAACGGCTCAGGCTACGATGTTTGCCCCATCAGCCGTGCATCGAAGCTTAGCGGCAAGTTGCTCCTCATTCACGGCATGGCCGACGATAATGTCCACTTCCGCAATGCGGCAGAATATACCGAAGCCCTCGTTCAGGCAGATAAGGACTTCCGCGAACTGACCTACACAAACCGCAATCACAGCATCTACGGAGGCAACACGCGCAACCACCTCTTCCGCCAGATAACACAGCACTTCAAGGAAATGCTGCACTAAAGTTGAAAGTGGATAGTTTAGAGTTGAGAGACAGTTTGCAAGTTGCAAGTTAAAAGTCTTAAGACTCTAAACTTTATAACTGACTCTACACTCTAAACTTTAATCAGGATAAAAGTCGTTTTACACTTTCAACAGCCACTCGTATGCCTCTGCGCTGGTGGAACTGTCCCGACCAGAGACTTTGCGGTATAGTCGAGTGCAGATATTTGTTATTGCTTGCTGGCTGTGTGCCATCAGTAGGCCGGCTTCTGTCTTCGTCATACCGAATCTCAACAACAGGAAAGCATGCAGTTCCGTCTCCGAAGGGCTATTCGTTAGCGCGTAGAAGCGTTGTAGCAGTTCGGAGTCCTTTTGAAATAGACTTTTCTGTATCAGTTCATAGTCCTCTTGGCTGGCAGCAGCATCGTTTCTTGCTTTACGTTGCAGTGACAGGAACAATGGTGACTGACAGTATTGCTGTCGCAAT
>CACXLY010000017.1 GCA_902768605.1 uncultured Bacteroidales bacterium | reverse complement strand
TACTCCAGCAATTGGGCGAATACGTATTTGTCTTTGTTCATCTTGCAGCCTTTCAATTTGACTGCAAAAGTACAAATTCAAATCCGTGCACCCTTAAAAACTCGTAAAAGACTTTATTTCAGCGATTTCAAAGAACAATTAGTCCACTTTAACGGGACAGTAGTGTTATATGTCAGAAGATTAAACACGCTCCGCCTGCGCATGAGGCGACAGCCGAAGAATTACCACTAATGGCCCACGAATTACCATAAATTATATGTCCTTGGGTTTTCATCGAACTCACGTTAAAAGTTCATGTTTTTCACCTGATGAAGTGCATCGGTTCCCATGTTTCTCGCTCGGGATAGTCGGGATTGCCGTCGGCATGAATCTTTTTCAGCAGCCAGGCCATGTTGTTTGCAAGGGTCCGCATGGTCTGCATGCCCTCTTTGTCGAGCGCAGCCTGCCCTTCCTCGCGGCCATAGACGATGTTCCAGTACTGCGAAGTGACCACGGGCATGTTCATCATCTGGAAAGGCATGTTCATGGTCTCGAAAGCAGCGGTTGCACCACCCCTGCGACACACGCAAACGGCTGCTGCAGGCTTGTTCTGCACCTTCTTCCCTGCCGAGAAGAACATGCGCTGGACGAGTGAGAGCACGCTGCCATTGGGCTGTCCGTAATAGACAGGAGAGCCGATGATGAGGGCATCTGTGCTGTCGAGCTTCTCAGAGATGCGGTTGCAGATGTCGTCGTCGAAGACGCACCGCCCCAACTGCTTTGTCAGGCACTGCCCGCAGGCTATGCAACCGCGCACAGGCTTCACGCCTATCTGCACGATTTCCGCCTCGATGCCATTCTGCTCCAGCGTCTTAGCTGCCTCGCTCAGAGCAACAAATGTATTGCCATTTTTGCGAGGACTTCCGTTTATCAATAAGACTTTCATGAATATAATTGAAGATTGAAAATTGAAGATTGAAGATTGAAGTCTATGAATTATGAATTATGAATTGATAACTATGAATTATGAATTAAATTAGATTTCCTTCCCCAGTTCGTAGGCTTCTTGCAGTTTTGGGTTGCCTTCTATCTCGCGGGCATCGTTCACGCCGCCACAGAAGAGTGTGCCAGCCAGGCGGCTCTTGGGATAGCAGTCAATCCAGCCTGTCAGCCCTGTCTCTGCCCTTTTGGGTGTCTGCTCCTCATCCTCGGCAGCCGTCGACAGCAGATAGACATCGCGAAACTGATAGTCCAGCTCGTACATTGCATTCATGCGGTCGATGAGGGTCTTCATCTGCCCGCTCATCTCATAATAATAGATAGGTGTTGCCCAAGCCACCACATCGGCCTGCAGCACCTTTGCCATGATGTCGTTGGCATCGTCGCTGATGACGCATCGCCCCAGCTTCTGACAGCCCAGACAGCCCTTGCAGAACTGGATGTTCTTTCCCACGAGGGAAATCTTCTCCACATCGTTTCCGGCAGCCTTCGCACCCTCTGCAAACTTGTCGGCAAGCATGTCGCTGTTCGAGCCACGACGCAGGCTCGTTGAAATTACTACTACTCTTTTCATGGTTCGCGTGGTTAATATTTCCAAAAATCGTATTTCTTGCGCAGTTCTTCCTGCTTCTCAGGCGGCAACGACTTGAAATAGCCGCGCCAGCTGGGGCAGAAATTGATTTGCCAACGCCAAAAGCGCCCTATCAGCGACTTGGGATTCTTTTCATACTGAGCACGAAGCTGGCAGTTCTCACATGGGTATTTCATAATATATATATAATTAAGTTAGGGATGTTTTTGATTTTGGGGAAGTTAAAGGAGTTAAAGTTCATTAACTCCCAAGACTTGTATATAGGGTTTATTCGCTATAATTGTGGTCGACGATGATGACAACCTGTTTGTCGGGCACCAATGGCTGAAGTTCGGCAGTAAGCTGGCGGACAAATGCAGCATCATCGTGGACGGAAATGTCGGGAACGACATCGACAGAGAGCATATTGTCCTTCTCGGAATAGTAGAAACCATGCACCTGGACGATTTCCGGATGGGCAGCAAGCATCTGCATCACCTTTGTCTGCAGTTCTGCACGACGGTTCTCGCCTGTGGCTATGGCATACACACCTACGGTCATGACGATGTTGTGACGCTCTATCATCTGCATCGTGATTTTGCGTGTCAAGCCATGAATTTCGTGAGCCGACATCGTGTCTAAGACGTTGATGTGCAGGGAACCAATCTGAATGTCAGGGCCATAGTTATGCAGGATGAGGTCGTAAACGCCGTGGACGCCATCGAACTCGGACACCTCTTTCTTGATTTGGCTGGTGAGTTCGGCAGAGATGCTCGTGCCCAGCAACTCGTTGACAGGCGAGGCAAGCATCTCGATGCCGGCCTTGATGATGACGAGAGATATCAGGACACCAAGAATGCCGTCGAGCGAAATACCCCACAGCAGCATGACTCCAGCCGAAACAAGCGTGGCCAAAGTGATGATGGCATCGAACAGAGCATCAGAGCCGGAGGCTATCAGGGCATCGCTCTTCAGCTGTGTGCCCTTGCGCTTCACATATTGTCCGAGGATGAGCTTGACCACGATTGCCACCACAATGACCACGAGCGTCAATGTCGTGTAGGTCGGTTCCGATGGGTTGAATATCTTCTTGACAGACTCGATGAGCGAGGTGATGCCTGCCGACAGCACAATGACTGCAATGATGATGGCGCTGAAGTACTCCACCCTGCCGAAGCCAAAGGGGTGCTTGCGGTCAGGAGGGCGCTGCGAGAGCTTTGTGCCGACAATGGTGATGACGCTCGACAAGGCATCGCTCAGGTTGTTGACGGCATCCATCACAATGGCCACCGAGCTGGCAAGCACGCCTACCGCAGCCTTGAAGCCTGCCAGCAGGACATTGGCCGCAATGCCTATCCAACTGGTGCGTATGATTTCCCGACTCCTGTCCATACCCCTCTCTCTACAGTTGTTCCTCTATCGGCTGTTCCAGCTGGGCAGGTTCCGTTGTCGGCTCGTAGCGGCCCACCACCTTGCCTTTGCGGTCAATCAGGAACTTGGTGAAGTTCCACTTGATGTCGGGCTTCGACGCATAATCGGGGTCGGCTTTGGAGAACATCTCGTCCAAAAGCTTGGAGAGCGGATGCTCGGGTGCGAAGCCGGCAAAGCCAGCCTGGCTCGTCAGCCATTTGTAGATGGGATGGGCGTTCTCGCCGTTCACCTCAATCTTCGACATCAGGGGGAAGGTGACGCCGTGGTTCAGGCGGCAGAACTCCTCGATTTGCTCGTCGTTACCCGGCTCTTGATGCCCGAACTGGTCGCAGGGAAAGCCTACGATGACCAGTCCGCGGTCCTTGTACTTCTGATAGAGCGCTTCAAGTCCGTCGTACTGAGGTGTGAAGCCGCATTTCGAGGCTGTGTTGACGATGAGGAGCACCTTGCCTTTGTAGTCGGCGAAGCTCACCTCCTGACCCTTGTTCGAGAGGGCGCTGAATTGATAAACCGTATCCATAGTGCTGGTTTTACATGAAAGCAGACAAAGGATGGCTGCTAAGGTTAAAAATAAAGATTTGTTTCGCATAATGGTAGATGAGTTAGGCTTTTTTGCCATGCAAAGTTAAAGAAAATGTCGCAAAACGCCAAATGTTTTGCGCAGATTATGCTATTTTGCCGTTTTATGCCGCCAGTTGAAGCATTTTAGACACTTAAATGCACCTATGCTTTTGCCGTCTCGATTGTTTTCTTTATCTTTGCAAAGGAATTGATACTTTTTTATGAGAAAGAGCAACTACGACAAGCAGCCCTCAACCCACATCGAGGGCAAGGCAATCATCGGCTGGGACAATATCGTCGAAACCCTTTCGCAGGCTTGGGCAGACGAGCCCGTGTGGGCCATCGACCTCTACCCGGGAACCTACGAGGAAGACTTCATCAAGGCCTTCTCCAAGACAGGCAGGAAGATTATCGACACGCGCTCGCTGATGCGGTCGGAAGAGGAAATCCGACAGCTGACTGAGCGCTTCATGACCGAAGATGTCCTGTTTGGATACATGTCGAATGTGAGGTTGGAGGAATACTGGAGCCCCCTCCCTTGCCTCCGTCGCAAGCTCCCCATTTGCTCCGCTTCTAACGAGCAAATGCCCCCTTTGGGGGAGTGCTCTGGAGGCATCGTCATCATCGGCACAGGAGCAGCCTTCGTCGCACAAAAGCTCTCCCCCAAAGGGGGAGCGAGGAGGGGGCTTGCTTACGCCGACATGGCCCGATGGGAGATTCAGCAGCGCTTTCGCAGGCATGAGGTGAAGGCATTGGGCATCGACAACCACGAGGACAGCCCTTCGGTGCAGTACAAACGCGGCTACTTCAACGACTGGAACATCATCGACCACTATAAGGACGAGTTGATGCAGGGCGGCTGCATCCAGTACTGGATTGACTCGAACAATCGTCAGCAGCCCAAGATGATAACCGATGCCCAGATGCGGCAGGGACTGGAGCGGACGGTGCATAAGCCTTTCCGCGTGGTGCCCTTCTTCGACCCTGCTCCCTGGGGCGGACAATGGATGAAGGAGGTGTGCGACCTGCCTCGAGAAGAGCAGAACTATGGCTGGTGCTTCGACTGCGTGCCCGAGGAGAACAGCCTCTACCTCGAGGCTGACGGCGTGCTCTTCGAGCTGCCCTCTCAGGATGTCGTACTGGCCCACACACGCGAACTGCTCGGTCAGCAGGTATGGCATCGCTTCGGCAAAAGCTTCCCCATCCGCTTCGACTTCCTCGACACGATGCAAGGCGGCAACCTCAGCCTGCAAGTGCACCCGACAAACGAGTTCGCTCAGCGCGAGTTCGGACTGCCATACACTCAGGATGAGAGCTACTACCTGCTCGATGCCGCAGACAATGCCGTGGTCTATCTCGGCCTGAAGGAGGGCATCAATCCCGCTGAAATGATTGAGGACCTGCGGGCTGCTCAGAGGGGCGAAATCCTGTTCGATGCCGAGAAGTACGTCAACAAGTTGCCTGCCAAGAAGCACGACCATTACCTCATCCCAGCCGGCACCATCCACTGCTCGGGCCACGACAGCATGGTGCTCGAGATAAGCTCCACCCCCAGCATCTTCACCTTCAAGCTGTGGGACTGGGCCCGACTGGGACTGGACGGCAAACCGCGGCCCATCAATGTGGAGCGCGGCAAGCATGTCATCCAGTGGGAGCGCACCACCGCCTTTGTGAAATCGCAGATTGCCAACCACTTCGAGGTGCTGAGCGACGAGAATGGCATCAAGGAGGAGCGCACAGGCCTTCATCCCAACGAGTTCATCGAGACACGAAGGCACACCTTCTCCAGACCTGTCGAGCACAACACCGGTGGCAGCGTCTGCGTCCTCAACCTCGTGGATGGCGAGGCAGCACTCATCGAGAGTCCCGAAGGCAAGTTCGAACCCTTCGAGGTACACTATGCCGAGACATTCATCATCCCAGCCTGCATCGGCCGCTTCACCATCAAACCCCTGCAGGGAGAGTGCATGACCATCAAGGCCTCAGTAAGAATCACAGAGAAATCGGAGTAACCGGAGAATTTCGCAATACTCAGGACACTCAGACCATTCAGAATAATCAGAACAACTAAATCCAACTATTATGAGTAAAGACAAGAAAATCGTGCTGACCCTTGATGCGGGCGGCACCAACTTTGTGTTTTCAGCCATTTGCGACAACGAGGAGATTGTGGAGCCCGTTCGCCTGAAAGCCGTCACCACCGACACTGAGGGCTGCCTGGCCACGCTGGTGCAAGGCTTCACCACTGTCAAGGAGATGCTCGACACCGAGCCTGTCGCCATCAGTTTCGCCTTCCCGGGCCCTGCCGACTATGCCAGAGGCGTGATTGGCGACCTGCCCAACTTCCCCTCTTTCCGCGGTGGAGTGGCCCTCGGCCCTTATCTGGAGAGCGTCTTCAAGATTCCTGTGTACGTCAACAACGACGGCAACCTCTTTGCCTACGGTGAGGCATTGGCAGGCGCTCTGCCGCGTGTCAACAAGGCCCTCGAGGAGGCAGGCTGCAAGCGCCGCTACAAGAACATGGTGGGCATCACGCTTGGCACCGGCTTCGGCTGCGGCGTGGTCATCGACAAGGTATTGCTGACGGGCGACAACGACTGCGGTGGCGATGTCTGGTGCATGCGCAATGGCATGTATCCCTTCGTCATTGCCGAGGAGAGCGTGAGCATTCGCGCTGTCCGCAGAGTGTATGCCGAGATGTCGCACGAAGAGATAGGCGACCTCACGCCAAAGGACATCGGCGACATCGCAAACGGTACCCGCCCCGGCAACAGGAAAGCCGCTCAGGAAAGCTTCCGCCAGCTGGGTCAGGTCACTGCGGCTGCCCTGGTGAATGTGCTGAATATCGTGGACGGCATCGTCGTCATCGGCGGAGGGCTGTCGCACAATTCGAAGTGGATTCTGCCGGGCATGATGGAGGAGTTTGCGCGCCCGGCCGGCACCTTCACCGGCAATCTGCTGCCCACCCTGCAGTCGGAGGTCTATAATTTCGAAGACCCGGAGCAGCGCGCCGCTTTCCTCGAGGACAAGGATGTCTATGTCGACGTTCCCCACAGCGACAAGAAGGTGCTCTACTGTGCTCAGCGCAAGGTGGCCATCACCATCTCCGAGCTTGGCGCCAGCAAAGCCATTAACCTCGGTGCCTACAACTTCGCACTCAATCAGTTGAGCAAGTGAAGCCCCATCTCCCTCGCTTCCTGAGGGAGTGCCGATAACTATGAACTCAGAACTCAGAACTATGAACTATAGAAAGCTTATTCCAGTGATGCTGTGCTTCTTCGCGATGGGCTTCGTGGATATGGTAGGCATAGCAAGCAACTATGTGAAGGCGGACCTGAATCTCTCCGACTCGATGGCCAACACCCTTCCCTCTCTCGTGTTCTTCTGGTTCCTCATCTTCAGCATTCCCACCAGTCTGCTGATGAACAAGATAGGGCGAAAGAACACCGTGCTCCTGAGCCTTGTGATGACGCTGGCAGCAATGGCAGTGCCGATGTTCACACTGAACTTCACGATGCTCCTGCTGTCCTTCTCCCTTTTGGGAATAGGCAACGCCATCATGCAGACGTCGCTCAATCCGTTGGTCGACAGCGTGATGAAAGGCGGCGCCTCGGCCAGCACCCTCACTTTCGGGCAGTTCATCAAGAGCATCGCATCGTTCCTGGCGCCCATCATCGCCTCTTGGGGAGCCACCACCAACGCCTTCGGTCTGGGCTGGCAAGCGCTCTATCCTATTTATCTGGGTGTAGGCGTGCTGGCGACCTTGCTGTTGTTTGGCACAAAGATAACAGACCCCTCTAAATCTCCCCTTAAAGGGGAGACTTCCTGCGCAGGCTCCTCCCCTTTAAGGGGAGGTTGGGTAGGGTCTTTTTCCCTGCTGAGCAACCCCTTTGTCCTGCTCTGTTTCCTCGCCATCATCTGCCATGTGGGCATCGATGTCGGGACGAGCATCACGGCTCCGAAAATACTGATGGAGCGCACCGGCATGTCGCTCAACGATGCCGCCTTCGTCTGCACCATCTACTTCATTGCCAAGGCAGTGGGCAGCTTCAGCGGTAGCTTCATCATGAGCTATCTGAAGGACTGGACCTTCCTGTTAGTCAGTGTGCTGATGATGGCAGCAGCCGCCTGTGGCCTCATCTACGGTCAGAGCGTGGTCGTCATCTATGCGAGCGTGGCCCTGATGGGTTACGGCAACGGCAACCCCTTCAGCATCATCTTCGCGCGTGCCATGCAGGCTGTTCCCGAGAAAAAGAACGAGGTGAGCGGCCTCCTCATTATGGGCATCTTCGGCGGCACGGTATTCCCGCTCCTGATGGGCTTTGCGAGCGATGCGATGGGCCAGGTGGGAGCCGTCCTCGTCATGGCAGTCGGCATCCTCTATCTGCTCGGCTTCTGGCTCAAAGGCAAAAAGGCCTGAGCAGCCCTCACAAAGGAACGGCCAACGCTACAGCAAGGAAGTCGAGTTCCCACTGCAAGGAAGTCGAGTTCCCACTGCAAGGAAGTCGAGTTCCCACTGCAAGGAACGGCTAACTAAAGTCTCGAAGAGACGAAAGACCACTGCAAGGAAGTCGAAATCCCACAGCAAGGAATGGCTTACTAAAGTCTCGAAGAGACGAAAGACCACTGCAAGGAAGTCGAAATCCCACAGCAAGGAACGGCTAACTAAAGTCTCGAAGAGACGAAAGACCACTGCAAGGAAGTCGAAATCCCACAGCAAGGAATGGCTTACTTAAGTCTCGAAGAGACGAAAGACCACAGACGGGGGTGTGAACCCCCGGTAATGTTGCGACGACAGAGAAAGTCCTGAAGGGACGACAGAACCATTAGCAAATTGTAATTATAACAAGTTATATATTCTGCCGCCCTTTCAGGGTTAACTATTGTTAGGCTATCCTGTCCCGGGGGTTCACACCCCCGTCTGTGGTCTGTCGCACCTTGACTATCGTCGACCTTTGGTTCGGTACTTTTTCCCGGACACCAATATTTGTAATTATAACAAGTTACATATTCTGTCGCTCTTCCAGGGCTTTTGATATGGTAAATGACACAGGCCCGGGGGCTTCACCCCCGTCTGTGGTCTGTCGCACCTTTGGTGCTATCTTACCGGACAACAATAGCTTACATTAAAAAAGGGGCAGCCTCACGGTTGCCCCTTTCTGTCGTTTGATTGATTGTTTTGAGAGAATTGATTGTTTAAATAAGCATGTATAATTTAAAAGCAGAAATGATTATCTCGTATGTTTGCTGACGGTGTCGGTAGGCAGCGCCTTTAGTTCGGCCGACTGCTGCTCGGGCTTGTCGATTGTGATTTGCTGCAGGCTGTCGGCCGCAATGCCTTCTGCCATCTGAGGCGTCGGGTCGGCCACGTCCTCGTCGGAGAAGCTCTGATGGGCCGCGTTGCCGATGGTGAGGAGTATCGCCACGAGGCCGGCTGCCCTGTAGAAGGGCCTGCAGCGGCGCATGAAGGTCAGGCGGTGGGCCTTGCAGACGCGGGTCGGGGCATCTTCGCCCACCAGTCGTAGCATCCTCTCCTGGAAGTCCTCGCTCACGTGTTCCGCTGCCACCTCGTCCTGCTCGATGAAGAACTGGCGATAGGGAAGCAGGCTGGCCGGCACGTCTTCCTGGCGGAAGAAGTTGCGCAGGATGGCCTCCTCCTCCAGCGTTGTCTGGCATTCCCAGTAGCGTTCCAGCAGTTGTTCTATGTATTTATAATCCATATTCTTTCCTTAATTTTTGTACGGGCCCGGTGCAGATAGACCTTCACCTGTGTCTCGCTGATGTCGAGCAGCTGTGCTATCTCCTGATAGGTCTTGCCCTCGATGTCGCGCAGCAGCATGATGGTGCGTTGCACTTCTGGCAGATCGTCCATGAGCCGTCTGACGATAGAGAGCTGTTCGCGAGCCTCTATTGAAGACTGAAGATTGAAGATGGAAGGCTGAGCGCTGTCAATCTTGTCGAGCGACGCATTGTTTCGCCCTGCGCGCTTCGCGACGTCGAGTGCCCGGTTCCGACAGGTTGCGATGGCGAACGCCTCCAGGCTGCCTATCTGCTCCCATTCGCTGCGGCACTCCCACACTCTGAGGAGCGTGTCCTGCACCACATCTTCGGCCTCTGCCCTGTTCATCGTGATGCGGAGAGCGATACGGAAGAGCCTGTCGCTCAACGGCAGAACGGTGGTTCGGAAGCTGACGTTTTCCATCTCTCTATTTATGAAGACGATTCAGAACGGAAAAAGTTACACAAGAAAAGGCAAAAAATTGAAAAATTATAAATTTAAAAAGGGGTTACGACATAAGATGATTCAAGTTCTCTCCCCCTTTTTCACCTTTTTACCTTTTCAACTTTTCACTTTTACCTTTTCAACTTTTCGCCTTTTATAGTCGTTCCCTTCGACCCGTCGATGTTGTCGGAATGCGTGATGACGACCTGCCTCACGCCCCGGTGGATGGCATCAAAGGCATTCTCTATCTTAGGTATCATCCCGCCCGCTATGACGCCTTGGGCTATGAGACGGCTCGCCTCGGCTTCGTCGATGAGAGGTATGACGCTGCCGTCGTCGTCGGCATCGCGGAGCACGCCCGGCTTCTCGAAGCAGAAGGTCAGCGTGGTGTCGTAATACTCGGCCAGCGCCTGCGCCACCGAAGACGCGATGGTGTCGGCGTTGGTGTTAAGGATGTGGCCCTCGCCGTCGTGGGTAAGGGGAGCCACGACCGGCACGTTGCCGCCCTCGATGAGCGAGGAAAGCAGCCGGGCATCGACCCTATCGACGTCGCCCACATAGCCGAAATCGACCATCTGCTCTGTGCCGTCGTCCATCTTGACGAGCTTGAGGGGACGCTTGTGGCTGCGGATGACGTCGCCGTCGGCACCGGTCAGGCCGATGGCCTTCACGCCCTTGGCCTGCAGGCCTGCCACGATGCGCTTGTTGACCAGACCGCCATAGACCATCGTCACGACCTCGAGCATCCGCCCATCCGTGATGCGGCGGCCGCCCACCATCTGGCTCTCGATGCCCAGGCTCTTCGCCATGGACGTGGCCAGCCTGCCGCCGCCATGCACCAGGACCTTGCGTCCCGGCATCGCAGCAAACTGGTCGAGCAGGCGGGCCAGCGACGTGGCATCTTCCACTACCCCGCCTCCTACCTTTATTATATTAAGGGAACCGCCCGTCCCCTCACACAGAGGGGAGGACGGAAGCTTGTTATCCATTTCCTGTTGCTTCATTTCAGTTTTACCTACGTTTTACCTCTCCTCCGAAGGGGCAAGGAGAGGCATCTACCTGTACTTGTCCTCGTCTTTGTCCTCGAGCATAGAGAGATAGCTGTTGAAACGGCTCTCGGCAATGCTCCCTTCAGCCACCGCCTGCAGCACCGCGCAGCCGGGCTCGTGGGTGTGAGTGCAGTTGCCGAAGCGGCACTCAGCAGACGCCTGGAATATCTCGCGGAAGTAGTGCGACACCTCTTCGCGCTCCATGTCGAACGTGCCGAAACCCTTGATGCCCGGCGTGTCGATGAGGGCGCCGCCCTGAGGCAGGAAGAACATCTGCGAGAAGGTTGTGGTGTGCATGCCCGAGTCGTGAGCCGCGCTGATCTCCGCAGTCTTGGCGTCTGCATCGGGGACAAGGAGGTTGAGCAGCGTGCTCTTGCCAACGCCGCTGTTGCCGCTCAGCAAGGTCGTCCGCCCCTGCAGCTCGGTCCGCAGCTCGTCGATGCCGTCGCCCGTCTCTGCAGAACAGGTCACGCATCTGTAGCCGATGTCCTGATAAAGCGACACGAGCCGCTGCATCTGCCCTCGCTCGGCGTCGTCGTAGAGGTCGGTTTTGTTGAAGACAATCAACACGGGGACACGGTAGGCCTCAGCGCTCGCGAGGAAGCGGTCGATGAATGTCGTGCTCGTTTCCGGGTGCGCAATGGTGACGATGAGAGCCGCCATGTCCACGTTCGCCGCGATGATGTGGCTCTGCTTCGACAGGTTCGAGGCGCGGCGGATAATGTAGTTGCGGCGGTCCTCAATGCCGTCTATCAGCGCCGTCTGCCCGTCGGCTCCGGGCGTGATGGTCACCACGTCGCCCACCGCAACAGGATTCGTGCTCCTGATGCCCTTGAGGCGAAAGGTGCCCTTTACCTTGCAGTCGAACAGCCCGCCGTCGTCCGTCCTGACAGTGTACCAGCTGCCTGTGTTCCTTATTATCAGGCCGCGCATCAGACGGTCATGATTTCCTTCTCCTTGGCAGCAAGCAGCTCGTCAACTTTCTTGATGAACTTGTCGTGCATCTTCTGCATGTCGCCCTCTGCGTCTTTCTCGATGTCCTCGGAGAGCCCGTCCTTGACGCCCTTCTTCAACTTCTCGATAATCTCGCGGCGTGTGTTGCGGATGCTCACTTTGGCCTGTTCGCCCTCCTTGCCGCACTGCTTGGCAAGCTGCTTACGACGCTCTTCCGTCAATGGGGGAATGCCCAGGCGGATGATCTCGCCATTGTTCTCGGGCGTAATGCCCACGTTACTGTCCATGATGGCCTTCTCGATGGGACGGAACATGCTTTTGTCCCAAGGCTTGATGGCGATGGTACGGGCGTCGGGCGTGTTGACGGCGGCCACCTGGTTCAAAGGCACCATGCTGCCGTAGCTATCTACACGGATGCCGTCCAGAATCTTCACGTTTGCCTTGCCGGCACGAATATGTGCCAAGGCTTCTTCGAGGTACATCACTGCCTCTTGCATTTTCTCCTCGGCTTTGCCAAGGGTTTCCTTTACGTCAATCATACATATTAATATTTAGTCCTTTTAATGTGCATTTATGCTCATTTGTTTAGCAAAAGTAGATGTTTTTTGTTAAAAAAACAAAGACATGCGCTGATAATTACACAAAAATGACTATATTTGTCCCCAAGAATGCAGAAAAGTATGGAAATTGATGCCCGAATAGACGAATTACTTGCCAATCTGAAGCCAATCACCCTGGACCAGATGAAGGAGATTCGTCTCATGAATCGCACAGACACCAAGTTTGTGACGAACAAGGAAAACCTTGCACGCCTCCTGGAGCTTGCGCAAGGAAAGTACTACGCTCAGTTTCATTGCGATGCCAAGATTGCTAACTACATGACCACCTATTGGGATACCGACGGCTATCGCTTCTACTTGCAGCACCACAACGGACGTACGCCGAGGCAGAAGGTCCGCGTAAGAACCTATATGGACAGTAACGATACATTCCTCGAGGTCAAGACAAAGAACAACCACGGCCGCACGAAGAAGAAGCGCGTCGCCGTGCCCAGCCAGGAGATTACGGGCGAAAACGGCAACGAAGAGTTCCTGCAGGAAAAGGTCCACCTTGGCCTGGCTGACATTCATCCCACGGTTCGCAACCAGTTCCGCCGCATCACGCTCGTCAATTACGGCAAGACGGAACGACTGACCATCGACTATGACGTCCGCTTCCACAACTACGAGACGGGGAAGGATGCACACGTGGGACCGCTCGTCATCATTGAATTGAAGCGCGACGGCAACGTGTATAGTCCCATCCTCGATATCCTTCGGACGCTCCGCATCAAGCCAAGCGGCTTCAGCAAGTACTGCATCGGGTCGGTCATGACAAACAAGGGACTGAAGCAGAACTTGTTTAAGGCGCGCCTGGTCAAGCTGAGCAAACTGGCAGGGCATAAGCTGCAAGCCGATTGAGAAACTGGAACAAACAAAAAAGAACTTATCAAACATCATTTATATGGAATTCTTGAATAACATTAACTATCAGCTGGGCAACATGATCGGCTTGACATTGCTCGACCCCCAGCACTTCATCTCTCTGGTAATGCGATTCGTCATCAACCTCGTTGTGGTGACAATCATAGCGCGTCGCTATTACTATCCTCGCAGCCGCCGTCGCGATTACATGTTCATCTTCATCCTGATGTCTCTGAGCATCTTTCTGCTCGTCAGCCTGATGGAAGGCGATGGCATGAACCTTGGTGCCGCGATGGGACTCTTCGCCATATTCGGCATCATGCGTTTCCGCACTGAAGCCGTGCCCATTCGCGAGATGACGTACCTGTTCATGCTCATAACAGTGAGCGTCGTGAACGCACTAAGCCGTGCGGAGTATCATCCTAAAGCAGACTATTGGGATGGCTTTGGCCTGGTGACCATCGTCTTCGTGAATCTTGTCTTCGTCGGTATGGCATGGATTTTCGAGAGCGGTAAGCTGGTCAGCTCCAGCTGCAGCAAATACATTCTCTATGACAATGTCGCCCTCGTTGCTCCCGACAAGCGCAAGGAGCTGAAAGCAGACCTCGAGGCACGCACTGGCTTAAAGATACAGCGCATTGAGGTGGGAACCATCGACTTCCTTAAAGACTCGTGCATGATTCGCATCTTTTATGACAACCGTTTAGACCGCGGAAACAGTATAGAAGGAATGATTAAAATGCCCCGCACATGACATTGCGAAGATACATACTTGCAGTCTTGCTGCTTGCTCCCTGCGCCTGGCTCACCCTTTCGGCGCAGGAGGGCAACGACGAGGTAGGCGTCTGGTCGGAGCTCGGCATTGAAAAGGCCATCACGAGAAACTGGGACGTCGGGCTCGACCTTGAATATCGGGCACAGAACAAGGCACGTTTCTCCGTCGGCCTTGGCACAAGCTACAAGGTCAACAAATACCTCAAGTTCGGCCTCAGCTACAGTTTCCTCTACTCCGAGAAGAACAAGTACAAGGTCAAGGATGAGGTGATAGCCGGTTCTGACGACTGGACGACGGGCTACAACCTCATCGATGAATGGTACCCGCGTCACCGTTTCAATGCTGAGGCCACGGGCAGCGTCAAGCTCTGGAGCTGGTTGAAGGTGTCGCTCCGTGAGCGTTACCAGCTGACGCACCGCAGAGCCTGGAGCGCAACCAAGCTGATGCATCGCGAAGATCACATCAAGCAGGTGGACTTCGATGAGGATTGGAACGAAATCTCCTGGTATGAGACCTACGTGTCCGACAACACGGAGCTGAAGGAGTATCCTACATACACCGACCAGGTGCTGCGCTCGCGCCTCAAGCTTGAATACGACAAGAAGCGCTGCCCCTTCTCACCCTACGTGTCGGCCGAGTTCCACAATAGCGTGAGCAAAGGTGACCACATGCTCCTCCAGAAGATACGCACGGCGGCGGGCTGCTCGTACAAGTTCCGCAAGCGCAACGAGGTGTCGCTCTCCTATTTGATTACCTTCGACATGTACGACATCGAGGAGGACGAGGTCGTACGCCAGACGGTGCGACTCCACGACAGACTCCACGCCATCAACCTTGGCTACAAATACAGCTTCTGACATCACACAGGACAGATTACATTATAATATTTAATAAGACATGAAAGCTAAACTCTTCTTGGCAGCTATGCTGCTTATGGTCGGCGCAAACGTGATGGCCGACGAGTATCAGTATCTCACCATTACTTACAGCGACACGGAGCGGAGCATCTCTCTGCCTATCATTCAGAAGATCTCCTTTGCCGACGACTATGTTGTAGTGACGACAACGGAAGGCGTACACAAGTACCCCATCTCTCTATTAGACAAGATTACCTTCACGGAAAACGCCACGGCCATCAAGGATTTGCCTGAGCAGGCCAAGGACCTCACCTTCAAGGACGGCACGCTTGCTGTCAAGGGCAACGGCCTTCTGCGCATCTACGGCGCCAACGGCGCACTCGTCAGCATTGCCAACGTGAAGGAGGGTGCCAACATCAACCTGGGCAATTTCCCCGCAGGCGTTTACATCGTCCGCATGGGCGATAAGACTATCAAAGTCAGGAAGTAAGAGAATATGAAGAAACTGTATATCACCCTTTTCCTGCTGCTTGTCACCGGCTCTTCGCTCTTGGCGCAGGAACAGATTCGTGTCTGGAAACAAGGCACGGGCACGCGTTTCGTGAACCCCGAGATGCTGTTCTCGGAGGACGCGTCAACGTTCACGGTGGCCGACTCGACATATTCCGTCGGCCAGGTTGACAGCATCACGGTGGTGCATACCATCAGTGTCACCTTCGACGGCAACACGGCGGCCGTTGACCTGGGTCACGCCAGGAACGTCACCTATACGACAGACGGCGCCCACGTCAACATCGTGAGCACGAACACGAAAAGCGAGCTGGAGCTGGTCCTGCAAGGTCAGAGCACGCAAGGCTCGCTGACGTACGTGGGTCCGCTCAAGTGCAAGTTCTACCTGAATGGGCTGAACCTGAAGAGCAACAAAGGTGCCGCCATCGACATCCAGTGCGGCAAGCGCGTCGACCTTATCCTGAACCCCGGCACCGAGAACGTACTGGAGGATGCTGCCGGCGGCGTGCAGAAGGCTGCCCTTTATTGCAAGGGACACCTCGAAGTGTCTGGCAGCGGCTCTCTCACCGTGATGGGCAACACCAAGCATGGCATTGCCACCAATGAGTATATGGAGGTGAAGAAGAGCACGGGTAGCATCACGGTCAGCAAGGCCGTGTCTGACGCCATGCACATCGAGCAGTACTTCAAGATGAACGGTGGAGTGCTGAACCTCAGCGGACAAGGCGGGGAAGGCCTGCAGGTCGAGATAAAGACGCTCGACGATGACGTGACGCCCGACCCCGACAAGGAAGACAACGGCATGACCTTCATCAACGGAGGCACGCTCAATATCACGGCAAGCGCTCCCACCACGAAAGGCATCAAGGCCCCCATCGACCTGATTGTCACGGGCGGTACGTTCGAGATTGCCGTTCCGGGTGCAGGAAGCAAGGGCATCTCCGTGGACCGCGACATGATTGTGGGTCAGGAGTCCGGCACCACCCTGATTACCGTCCGTGCCACTGGCGGCATCTATGAGGATGAGGAAGAGAATGACTCGTACTGCACGGGCATAAAGGTAAAGCGCAACCTCATCGTCAATGCCGGCACCATTCGTGTGTCGAACAAAGGCAACGGCACTCGCGGCATCAGGATTGGCGGCACCCTGACGAAGGGCGCAGAGGCCGCCGTGCAGGGCAGCATATCATACAGCGGTAATTGACGGCCTACAGGTCGTCGCCGGCTGCGCCAAAGCGCTTCACGTCCTCGATGACCTTGAGCAGGTACTGTCCGTACTGGTTCTTGAGCATGGGCTGTGCCAACTGCCGCATCCTCTCCTCGCCGATCCAGCCTTTACGGTAGGCGATGCCTTCCAGGCAACCCACCTTGAGGCCCTGCCTCTTCTCGAGCACCTCGATGTATGTGGAGGCTTCGGAGAGGGAATCGAATGTGCCCGTATCGAGCCACGCGAAGCCTCTGCCGAGGGTTTGCACTTTCAGTTCGCCGTCAGCCAGGAAGCACTGGTTGACGGTTGTTATTTCATACTCTCCGCGGGCGCTTGGCTTGATGTTCTTCGCCACCTCGACCACCTTGTTGGGATAGAAGTAGAGCCCCACGACGGCGTAATTGCTCTTCGGATGCTCCGGCTTTTCCTCGATGGAGAGACAGTTGCCCTGCCTGTCGAACTCAGCAACGCCGTACCGCTCCGGGTCGTTGACCCAGTAGCCGAAAACGGTGGCCTTCTGCTCTTCCTCGGCAGTGCGCACCGCTTCCTTCAGCATGGCACTGAAGCCGTTGCCCTGGAAGATGTTGTCGCCCAGCACGAGGCAGGCGCAGTCGTCACCTATGAAGTCGGCCCCTATCGTGAAGGCCTGTGCCAGTCCGTCGGGTGAGGGCTGCTCGGCGTAAACGAAACGCACGCCGTAGTCGCTGCCGTCGCCCAGCAGGCGCTTAAAGCCGGGCAGGTCGTAGGGCGTGGAGATGATGAGGATATCGCGTATGCCAGCCTGCATCAACACGCTGATAGGGTAATAGATCATCGGTTTGTCGTAGATGGGCATGAGTTGCTTGCTGATGCCTTTCGTGATGGGATAGAGCCGGGTGCCTGAGCCGCCGGCCAGTACAATTCCTTTCATGGTTATTGTTGTTTTAATTGATGAGACGAGTGTTACTGATATTTGGAAGTTAAAGAAGTTAAGGGAGTTAGCTCGCTATGCTCGCTTTGGGAAGTTAAAGGACGATAGCTTTGTAGCCAGATTGGCAACTGAAGGCGCTCCGCATCCAAAAGGTATTGTCCTTTAACTTCTTTAACTTCATTAACTTCTTTAACTCCAAAAGATTGAATCTTTCATTCTTTCCTCATGACGTTCTAACGTTATGACGTTATGACGGGGTTTCTTAAACCTCGAAGTCGAGACAGGTGCGGAGGCTGGTGTAAGGGCGTACCTTGCCGTCGGCCACGGCGACGTGTTCGGGGTGCACGGCGTAGGCCTTGAGCGATGCTTCGTCGGTGAAGGTGCTGTCGAGCATGATGTCGGCATTCGACGAGTCGAGGCGCCCATCGACATTCACCCTGATGCTGAGCAGTCCGGGTATGCGGCCGGCCAGTCCTTCCAGCCCTGCCTTGATGTCCTGCTTCACGTGTTGTTTCTCTTCCGGCGCGAGGTCCTCCCTCAGCCGCCACAATATGATGTGCTTGACCATATAATATATATATAATGTATAGTTGAGTGCAATGATACTGATTTATATTGAAAATTGAAGATTGAAGATTGAGGAATCGGGATTTCACTCTGCGCTTTCCTGTTTCTGTCGAGAGGGACGGGAACCTCCTTCGTGAGGCGTCGGCTGACGCTTGCTGTGGCGTTGGCTTTTCCTTGCTGTGGGAACTCGACTTCCTTGCTGTGGCGTTGGCCGATGCTTGCTGTGGCGTAGAATTCCCCCTAAAGGGGGTCAGGGGGCCTCTCTCTCTTGGGTCAGTTTCTACCTGCGGTGACGGGTGGAGAAGATAGTGGGGTTGATGTCGAAGCTCACCCATCCCCAGCTCTGGAACGTGCTGGCATCCTCACCCTTGAAGAGCTGTAGCGTCCCCGAGGCTATCATCATGCTGAGGCCGCCGCGCAACGTGACGTACTGCCACGGACGGTAACTCGCCTCCACGTCGATCTCGCTGCCCAGGTTCCTGGCAAAGCGATACTTGCCGTTGTACCGGCGCATGATGGCTATCTTCGACGGGTCGGTAAGCTCCTCGATTGGGTCTTTGAGGAAGTTGTTGATGGGTCGGCCCGTGGCAAGCCAGTGGAAGGCCATCTTCAGGTCGAACTTCGGACAGGGCGTGAACAGCGCTTTCATGTTGAGGTCGTTGATGCCGTAGAGGGGCAGCACACCGTTGCCAAAGTAGTCCATCGAGCCGAGGAACTCGTGGTAGGAGCCGTAGAGGAGGTTGAAGGTGCGGTTCGTGCCGGGCATGCCGTCACCACCGCTGAGGTAGTCGTCGCCGATGGAGGCGCGCCACTTCGGCGTGAAATGCATGCCCACGTTGCCGCTCATCATGAACGCCCGCACGTCGCTGTCCCAACGGTCACGGCCTATCTGGTAGTAGAGCGAAGCATCGAAGAAGAAGCGGTTCCGCTCGTAGTTCATGTACGTACCGAACGTCTGCATGAAGTTGATGCCATTGCCCCTGGCATCGTTCACGCCCTGGCTGGAGAAGAGACCGCTGATGTGGAAGGGCGCCTCGTCTGCTCCGAAGCGATACCACAGCGCCTGCATGTTCTTGTAAAGCTTCTTGCCCCGCGTGTTCGTGCCGTAGAGGCCGTCGTCCACCATGTCGCCCGTCTGGTTGAAACTGGCGATGGCATGCAGCTGATGCTGTTCGTTGCGCCACCCCAGGCGGAGGGCGTCGTGGGCGCGACCGGCCACGTCCCAGTCGTGCCTGCCGAAGAGGCGCTCGTCGTCATAGGCAAGCTCCTGCCGGCCCAGCTGTGCGAAGAAGCCCTTGCCAAGCATTATCTTTGCCCAAGCCTCGTGAAGGGCTATCTTGCTCGACGAGCTCTTCTGTCCGCCCCCATACCAGACACCCGAATGCTGGGCAGCAATCCGCATGCTGATATTCTTGCGCTCCCAGCCGAAGCCAAGGCGCACGCGGTCGTTCACCGAGAGTTTGTATGCCTTGCTCCCGTCGGGGAGCGTGCCCAAGCCTGTGCGGAACTCGCCGAGCGAACTGACTTGCGCATCGACGCTGAAGTCGCCGTAGTCGGGAGCCCCTGCTTCCTGGGCCGAGGCAGCCACCGCAATGGCGGCAGCCCATATCGTCAAAAACTTTCTCATATCTCTGTTTCCCACTTAATTCTTAACTCTTAACTCTTAACTCTTAATTTCAATAAGTATGCACGCTCACGCCCTGGGCCGACGGCAGGTAATTGATGCCCCACCAGCACATTTGCAGACAGAGGAAGCACAGTATCTGCCAGAGCAGCGCCGGCCGTACGCTCGCGGGACGGCCCCTGCGCAGATGCAGGAAGATGAGGTAGCAGAGCCACGTGGCAGCCGCCCACGTCTCCTTCGGGTCCCACGACCAATACGTGCCCCACGCCTCCTTTGCCCACAGCGCGCCGAACAGCATGCCGATGGTGATGAACGACAGGCCGACGCGCGTCAGGTTGTCGATGGCCGAGAGGTCCCTCTCCTTGCGGAAGAGTTGCCACACGGACATCAAGGCGGCGACACCCGTCGTGGCGTACGCGAACATATATATAATGACGTGAGGCGCGAACCAGGGACTCTGCAGGGCAGGCATCAGCTCCTTGTCGTGAATCTCAGGCTTCAGCAGGTTGATGCAGATGAAGACGGCGCTGAGAAGCGTGCTGAACAGCAGTATCCAGCGGTAGCGCCAGCGGCTGTATGTTATCAGACCGACCAACGGAAGGAAAAAGGAATACCAAAGCCTCGTCTCGCCCATGGTGCGCAGAGGCGGTCGCTCCAGCGAATGCCACATCAGGGCTATGTATGCTCCAAAGACAAGCAGGCCGCAACCCGTCAGCAGGAAGACGAGCCTCTGACGTCTGCCTCGAAGCGAGAGAACTGCACCCGCGGCCCAACATATCAGGGCGAGCAGGGCAAAGAGCCATAAGTCATTCCAATTTACCATTTAATCATTTACCATTTACCATTTGACAAATCGGCGCTTTCTATATTATATATTAGCTTTTTCTATTTGACCAATTACCACTTACGAACAGACTCACTGCGCCCGCCAACATCATGAAGATGCCGGCATAGACGTAAGGCAGCCAGGGGTCCCTCACGAGCTCGAAGACGCTGATACTGCTCTCGTTGCCGTGCGCCTCGTCGTAGCTGTACTGATATATCTTCCAGCCTCGCACGGCCAAAGGCTTGTTGACGCGAATCGTGTCGCGAAGGGCAAGGCCGCTCTTCGTATAGACCGTCACGTCGGAAGCATAGCTGAGCTTAGGCTCCTGCTCAATGAAGAAGTCGTGCAACTCGATGGCGACGGGCAGCTGATGTATGCGGTGCCTCTCGTCCACTGCCCGCCATTCGGTTTTGCCCTCTTGCGTCGTCATCAGCAACTGCTGCATGTCGGCGCTCCCAAGCGTGCCGGCCACCAACGCAATGAATAGGCCGAGGTGATTCAACAGGAAGGAAACGTTCCTCCAAGACGGACGGAGCCGCGTCATGCACACTGAGCCGACCAGCACCATCAGCCAAAGATACGAGAGAACAAAGGGCCAGAAGGACAGCATGTCGGTAATGCCGATGGGTTCCGTCGGCACATGGCCGGCCGGCACTTGCCTCGTGACGCCCATCAGCACAGTCAACATGGCACAGGCCAACAGCGCAGGAATGCCCGCCTGCAACGTGGCAAGCCATCGGAAGAAAGCGATGCGATGCCTGAGCAGATGCATTGCGATGATGCCGAGCAACAGCAAGGCCAGGACGATGCCATTGATGGGCCAGGCCATCGCTTCCCATCGCACGGGACCCGCCGTCAGCTGCAATGCCATGCCCGCTGCTATCAAGCCGCCTGAGACAAGGCAACCCTCTGTCATTCCCCACGTTTTACGCATAATTCTTCAATACTTCACGCAAAGATACGAATAAATTGAAAAATGAGGACTAAAAATCAAAAATTATTTCTTATCTTTGTACACAATTAGTCATTCATCACTATGAAATACATCAGTTGGAACGTCAACGGCCTTCGTGCCATTGTAGGAAAAAACTTTAGCGACGTGTTTGCTCAGCTCGACGCAGACTTTGTGTGCCTTCAGGAAACCAAGATGCAAGCCGGACAGCTTGACCTTACCTTCCCGGGCTACACGTCTTACTGGAACTATGCCGAGAAGAAGGGATACTCGGGCACTGCTGTCTTCACGAGAAAGGCGCCCCTTGGGGTGACCTACGGCATAGGCATCGAGGAGCACGACCATGAGGGGAGAGTCATCACGCTCGAGCTTGAGGACCACTTCCTCGTCTGCGTCTATACGCCCAACAGTCAGGACGGATTGAAGCGCCTCGGCTATCGGATGGAGTGGGAGGACGCGTTCCGCGAGTACTTGCTTGCGCTCGACAAGAAGAAGCCTGTCGTGGCGTGCGGCGACATGAACGTAGCCCACGAGGAAATCGACCTGAAGAATCCGAAAACGAACCGCATGAATGCGGGTTTCACCGACGAGGAGCGAGCCAAGATGACAGCATTGCTGGGCTCGGGCTTCGTGGATACGTTCCGCTTCTTCTACCCAGAGGCGAGGGACCGCTACAGCTGGTGGAGCTATCGCTTTCGTGCGAGAGAGAAGAACGTGGGCTGGCGCATCGACTATTTCCTTGTGTCGGAGCGCTTGACGCCGCGCCTGAAGTCAGCCGACATCTGCGATGGCATCATGGGCAGCGACCACTGCCCCGTCTCCCTGATACTGGAGTAGTCAGCAGGGGCGTTGCTTGGGGAGGTGGAAGACGTCCTGTACCTCCTTCATCGCCTTGTCGGTCATTCCCTCGGGCTCACAGCCGGCAGTCCGCGCTGCGAGGTATATCTTCGCCGCCTTGCACAGCACGTCGGTCTGGTCGAATGCGTCCATGATGTCGGTCCCGACGGCCACCGTGCCGTGTTTCTCCCAGAGGACGACGTCGTGGCTGCGTATCTGCTCGAGCGTGGCGTCGGCAAGCTCAACGGAGCCCGGCAGCGTGTAGGGCACGATGCCTATGCCGAGCGGGGCGAACGCCAGCGTTTCCGGAATCATCGACCACAGCACGCGCGTCAGTTCGCCTGGTTGGAGAAACCGCCGTATATGACTCAGGGCGACGAGCTCGATTGGGTGGGTATGGAGCGTTGCCTTGTATGAGGAGCCCGACCCGATGAGGTAGTCCTGCAGGGCGAGATGGCTGGGCAGCTCGCTCGTAGGCTTAATGGGGGCGTCGGCTATGATTTCGTAGCTCTCGCAGTCATCGCAGATGCGGATGATGGCGCCGTTTTCCATCGGTTTCCGCGCCAGGTCGCGCATCCGTTTGCCTGTGCCTTTGGCGTAGAAGTACTTGCCTTTGAGGTGCGGCAGCTTCTTGCCGATGGGCTCGCTGGGTGCAAGGGCGGGCAGGCGGCGCAAAGCATCGTCCGCCAGTTCCGTAATGTTGACGGTGATGTTGCCGCCGTTTCGCTCGGCCCATCCGTTCTGCCAGAGATAGCCTGCCACCTCGGCAACCTGGGCAATTACTGCCTTTAGTTCATCGTTCATAATACATAATAAATGGTTACGCATGCAAAAATACAAAATTATTTTTGATTAAGGACAAAGGATTGCGGAATATTTCGTAACTTTGCACGCAACTAATGACTCCATAACTGTTAACCAAAGATGGCAAACCTCAAATCCTTAGCAAAAGACACGGCTATATACGGAATGTCGAGCATCGTAGGTCGGTTCCTCAACTACCTGCTCGTGCCGCTCTACACCCACTATATGCCGAAGGCCTCGGGCGACTATGGCGTGAGCACGAACATGTACGCGTACACGGCTTTGTTTTTCACGATATTGACGTTTGGCATGGAAACGACGCTGTTCCGCTTCGCCAACGACGAGCGCGAGACGCCCGACACGGTCTTCTCCACGGGCTTTACGATGGTGGCGAGCCTCGCGTTGCTCTTCCTCGTGCTTGTCTTCGGATTCATCACGCCTATCGCCGACAGCCTCGGCTATACAGCTCACCCGGAGTACTTGCTGATGATGGCCACGGTGGTGGCACTCGACGCGTTGCAGGCGCTACCCTTCAGCTTCCTCCGCTTCCAGCATCGCCCCATACGCTTCATGTCGCTGAAGATGCTCTTCATATTCCTCAACATCGGCCTCAACCTGTTTTACTTCGTGGTTCTCGGCAAGACGAGCGTCTTCTACGTATTCTTCATCAACCTCATCTCGACGGGTCTCGTCACCTTCTTCTTCATTCCGGACCTGGTGAAGATCCGTTGGAAGTTCGACTCCGCACTGCTTCGGCGGATGCTCTCCTACTCGTGGCCCATACTGCTGCTGGGCATTGTGGGCGTCCTGAATCAGGTGGCGGACAAGATACTCTTCCCGCAGGTGTACCCCGACGCGGCACAGGCCAACGTCGAGCTCGGCGTGTATGGCAGCTGCGTGAAAATAGCGATGATCATGGCTCTGATTACTCAGGCCTTCCGCTACGCCTACGAGCCCATCGTCTTTTCAAAGGCGAAGGATGCCGACAAGACCGAATACTACGCCCTGGGCATGAAGTACTTCGTCATCTTCACGCTGCTGGCGTTCCTCTGCGTGATGGGTTGGCTGCCCGTCCTCCGCTACATGATCGGGGCTGACTATTGGGAGGGCCTGCGCGTCGTGCCCATAGTGATGGCTGCGGAAATCATGATGGGCATCTACTTCAATCTGTCCTTCTGGTACAAGCTGACGGATAAGACCTACTTCGGCGCCCTGTTCTCCCTGGCCGGCTGTATCGTACTCTTTGCCATCAACTTATGGGGCATCCCGCGCTACAGCTACATGGCTTGCGCGTGGGGCGGCGTGGCGGGCTACAGCGTGCCGATGCTGCTGAGCTATTTCGTCGGGCAGAAGTACTACCCCATCCCCTACCCGATCCGCTCGCTGGCAGCATACACCGTCATCGCTGCCCTGTTCTATTGGCTGATGACGCTCATGCCCGAGGCTTGGCCGACCTGGCTCTACGTCGCCCTCAGCACGCTGCTCATCCTCGTTTATGCCGTCATCATCTACAAGAGGGAACTAAGGAAGAGCTGACTCAACAGCCCAAGTCGCCCCACCTGACACGTCGGATTGCTCCACCTGACACGTCGGATTGCTCCACTTGACACGTCATCTTGCTCCACTTGACACGTAGGATTGTTTGAAAGTACATGAATATGCAATTGCAAGTTCATGTACATTCAATTGCATGTACATGAACTTGCAAACTACCTGACGTGTCACGTTGACTGAGACAACACGTCAGGCTGAGCGTTTCGACACGTTTACTCGCCCAGGATGACCTTTCGCAGGGCGTCCATCAGCTGGTCGGCCAGGCCGATGTTGTAGCCCTGGCGGAACCAGACGACGCGGTTGAACGTGTCGCAGAGCATGAGGATGGGCAGCTCCTCGCTGCCGTGGGTGAGCTCAGGGATGTGCATGGAGGCGGCGGTCTCCGGGTCGGCGATGCCGAAGAGCACGTTGCTGGGCAGGTCATCGAACTCCTTGCGGTCGAACTTGTCATACTCTTCCTGGCTCGGGAAAAGCATAAGGTAGCACTGCGACCACTGCGAGATGTGGATGTTGGCT
Organism: uncultured Bacteroidales bacterium; assembly: GCA_902768605.1. The sequence continues at coordinate 6,397 of CACXLY010000017.1, read as the reverse complement.
GCCTCCATGTCGTGCAGCAAATGCGTGCTGGGCTCGTGGTTGCTGCGGATGAGGGCCACCATGTAAAAGCCGCGGCCAGTCGTGTCAAGTATTTTCTTATGCACGCCCTTCACGTTCGTGAAGTACTGCTCGCAGTCGAAGTTGCCGATGACATGCAGGTGCTCGTCGTCGGCACGCAGATGGAGGGGCATAGACCAAAGCCCGAGGCCTCCCCCGTCCCCTCCAGAGGAGGGGCGAACGGCGCTCTTTCCCCCTTCTCCCTTGGAGAGGGATGGGGTGAGACTACTTATTACCATATTCGCCCACACGCCTCCGTTGGCCAGACGCGTGCCGCTGAGCAGCATGTACTGACCTGCATCGACATTCACGCCGTCCTTAAAGGTGTCCTTCCACGTGGCGTTCTCGGGGAACTCCTGCAGCTGCGGACGGCCGTTCTCGATGCGCGACAAGGCGAAGTGCGAGTAGTAGGATGGGTTCTCCTTGACCTTCTGGTCGGTGTAGGTGAGGCGTAAAGACCCCTCTAAATCCCCCCTTAAAGGGGAGACTTCCTGTTTTGAGTCCTCTCCCTTTAAGGGAGAGTTAGAGAGGGTCTCCACCTTGCCCGTCACCTCGTCAATGCGTGCGGGGATGCCTATGCTGCGTGCCGCTGCCACGAAGAAGATGTCGCGGCTGTGGGCGTCGCACGTCCGGTGGCGCAGCACGCCGAGTGGGCTCATGCAGAGATGCTGCGGGTTGCGCGTGTCGTCCACCGTGATGCTGTCCGTCACCCACTGTTTCAACTCCTCGGCCGTCATGCCTTTGAAGTACTCGCGGAGCTTTCCGCGGCAAGGCGTCAGGCGTTCGTTGGCCACGCGCGGCCCGAGGACGTAAGGCCCTCTCCCTTCCTCTCCGGATGGGGCTGCGTGTTCTGCCACATCCATCAGCACGTCGAGCGTGACGTCGCGATAGTCCTTACGGGAGAGCGTCTTGAGTATGTCGGCGGCGAGCTTCTTGTCGCCACAATTCTTTCGGAACGTCTCGATGGTCCGCCAGTTGGCACGCGCCAGCGCCTCCGGGCTGTTCTGCTCGGCATCCTGACAGAAGGCCTGCTTCATGTAGGCGATGCGGATGCTGTCCTCCTCGGAGAGGCGTTTGCGGTTGGCACGGGTGGCCTCGACGCTCACCTCGGGTTTGTTGTACTTCCCCAAAGGCGGCATGAGGTCGAGCTCGAGCGACGCGGTGTAGGTGCTGTCCTTATCGAGGACCAGCGTCAACAGGGCGTCCTTGCCCACGCTTACTTTCCTGAAGTCGAACTTGCCGTCCTTGCTCGCCCAGACGATGAGGTCGCCCTTGCCGCAGGTCAGCGACGCCTTGCCCCTCGCATCGCTTTGCTTCGACGCTATCGGGTAGAGCTCGGCGTAGTTGTAAAGGCGGAAATCGACCGTCGCGCCCTCGACGGGGACGCTGTCCCCACTCAGCACGGTGACGATGACGGAAGCAACATCCACGTAGTTCTTCGTGACGTTTATCTCGGTGTAACACGCCGTCTTGTTCACCACTTCCTCAGGCCCAGTGTAATCCCCGAAGACCTTCGTGTGCATCAGCATGCCTCGGCTGGCCGATTCGTTGAACCACCCGAGGTTCAGCACCGGCTCGGGTTCGCAGGCGCCAAGGAAGTACCACTTGCCGTCCACCCAAGCCTCGACCCAGGCATGGTTGTCGTCGGTGTGGGCCCAACGTGGCGTATAGACTTGCCTTGCCGGGATACCGACGGTGCGAAGCGCAGTGACCGTGAAGGTACTCTCTTCGCCACAGCGCCCGATGGCTGAACGAACGGTGTTCATGGGCGATGACGTGCGGCTGTCGCTGGGCTGATAGGTGACGTGCTCATGGCACCAGTGGTTCACCTCCAGCACGGCCGCGTACATCGTCTTGCCCTCGACGCGCGCTTTCAACTCGTCGTAATAGGCGATGCGAAACGAGTCGAGGTCCTCGTTGTTCACGCGCAAAGGCAGTACGAAGTGCCGCCACTCGCGCCCGGGCACCTTTTCGCCCCAAGGCATCTCATGTCGCGCCTTGACCGCCATCCTGACGTTCGCTTCCCAGAATGCGCGGGAGTAATCGACGCTGTCGGGCAGCGGCATCCCCGCATACAGGAAGTCGAGCGCTTCCTGCTCCTCTTGCCGGCGGCTGTCTGTGCAAGCCGTCAGCGCTCCAATAAAAGCAAAGAGCCCCGCTATGAGGGCTCCTCGCAAAAGCTTTCTGCTGTTATTCTGCATACATATCTACAATGAGTTCGCCAAAGATTGTGTTGGCCCATGCAAACCAACTGCGTGTGAAGTCCGTCGCATCGTCTTTGTTGAAGGACTCGTGCATGAAGCCCTTGCCGCCGTCTGTCTTAAGAATCTCCTGTACGCACCATTCCTTTTCCTTGCGGTCATTGGTGGTAAAAGCCTTCATCACGAGCGACATGGGCCAGGGCTTGTCGAGGCCGCAGTGAGGGCCACCGATGCCTTCGCCGGCCTTGCCCTTAAAGAAGTAGGGATTGTCCTCGCTCCAAACGAAGCGGCGTGTGTTCTGATAGATTGGGTCGTCGATATCGACGTCGGTCAGGTAAGGCAAGCAGAGCAGGCTGGGTGCGTTGCTGTCGTCCATCAGGAGGTAACTGCCGAAGCCGTCCACCTCGAAGGCGTAGATGGGACCATACTTCGGGTGCTCCACCACGGCGTATTCCTTCAGGGCTGCCTCCACCTGGCTCGCCATCTGCTCGCACTCGCCGGCAAGGACTTTCTCCTTATTCACGGTGCGGAGGATGGTGGCGGCTTTGCGGAGCACACTCACGGCGAAGAAGTTAGAAGGCACAAGGTAGGGGAAGATGGTGCTGTCGTCGCTGGGACGGAATGCGCTGGCGATGAGTCCGCACGCCTTACCCGGATGGCCATAGCCCGCGTTGCTTCGTGTGTCGTGATAGGCACGCGTGTTACGACGGAAGTGGTAGTTCGTCTTGTAGCCATTCCAATTCTGCTGGTCTCTGAAGACATCCAACGTGGCGCGCACCACTTTGAGCCATGTCTCGTCAAAGATGCTGTTGTCGCCCGTCTTCTGCCAGTAAGCATAAGCCAAGCGCAGGGGATAGCAGAGGGAATCAATCTCGTACTTGCGCTCATGCAGTTCGAGCTTCATGTCCGTCTCGTCCTTTTGCCATTCGCCATCCTTGGGTTTGATGTTGAAAGCGTTGGCATACGGGTCGATGAGGATACAGGCAAACTGACGGCGGATGACGCCGCGGATGAGGTGACGCAAGGGCTCGTCCTGGTTCACATATCGCAAATACGGCCACACCTGTGCGGCGCTGTCGCGCAACCACATGGCCTCGATGTCGCCTGTTATGACGAAGGTGTCGTCGTCGCCACTCTCGTTGCTGTACCATACGGTCGTGTCGAGCGTGTTGGGGAAGCAATTGACGAACATCCAGTATAGCTTGGGGTCGATTGCCGTGAGCTTCTGCTTGAGGTCAAGTATCTGCTTCTCGATGGCTTCACTACGGAAGAGGCGCTTCTCGGGCTCGGGGCGCAGGTCCTTAATGGTGCTCTGTACGGCCACTTGCTGCTTCTTGGCAGGCTCGGGATAGGTGAAGTTCGTATTGCTGAAAGCGTACATCGGCGCGCTCACCAGCAGGGCTAACATGATTCTTTTCATTGTATTGTCGTTTTTATTGTTGTCGTTACTGCGTTATTACGTCATGACGTCATGACGATGATTGCTGTGAAGCCTTAGCGTCACTTGGCAGTCATATAGACGTCGAGCGTGCCGCCGGCCATGATTTCCTCATGGGTGATGGTCGTGCCCTTGAGGGGTTTGCCGTTCAATACGTATTTCTTGACGTAGATAGCCTTATCGCTGCCGTCGTGTGTGCGGATGGTAAAGGTCTTGCCATCGCGAACGGGGATGACTGCCTCCTCGACGATGGGCGATCCCAATTGGTAAACACCGCCACATGGTTCTACTTGATAGAAGCCGAGGGCTGACATGATGTACCACGCTGACATCTGACCCGCGTCCTCATTTCCGCAGACGCCGGCTGGCTTGTCATCGTAGAGCTCGTCCATCACCTGACGTATGCGCTTCTGCGCCTTGCGGGGCTGACCCACGTAGTTATACATATAGAGGATGTGATGGCTGGGCTCGTTTCCGTGTGCGTATTGTCCGATAAGGCCGGAGATGTCGGGAGCCGCGCCCTCGCCCAAGTCGCTGCTGGCGGACAGCAGGTCGTCGAGGCGCTGGTCGAGCGCCTTGTCGCCGCCCATCACCTCAGCAAGTCCCTTCACGTCGTGAGGCACGAGGAAGGTGTACTGCCAGGGGTTGCCCTCCGTGTAGTCGCGTGTCTGCTGATTGGGGTTGAAGTTTGGAGGCAGGGGACGGAACTCGCCCTTCATGTCGAGGGCACGCATCACGTTGACGCGGCGATCGTAAAGCTTCTTGTAGTTCATGCTGATGTCGTAGAAGCGGACGCTGTCCTCCTTGTGGCCGAGTCTGCCTGCGAGTTGCGCTGCTGCCCATGCGGCGATGAAATACTCCATGCTCTTGCCGACGACTTCACCTTCGCGACCGTCGTAGGGCAGGTAACCGAGCTCTGCCAGGTAGTCCTTGCCGCGCAGAGGCACACGGCGCACCTTGGCGTATTCCGTAGGAAGCATGCTCGCACAGACGGCTTCGTAAGCCTCATCGATATCGATATCCTGAGCCTCGCCCTTCAGAATGATGTCGGCCAGCACGGGCACGGCGGGCTCGCCCACCATGCAGTAGGTGTCGTTGCTGACCAGATGCCACACCGGCAGCTCGCCCCATTCGCGATAGATGGCAAGCATCGTCTTGGCGTAGTCTCGCATACGGTCGGGCATGATGATGGTGGCGAGGGGATGAGCGGCACGGTAGGTGTCCCAGAGGCTCCACGTCGTGAGCGTGTTGTAGTCGGCGCCGCGGTGCACCTTGAAGTCAGCACCCATGTAGTCACCCGTCACGTCGCACCACAGTTGCGGGTCGACCATGTAGTGGAACATTGCTGTATAGAAGATGGTGCGCTCACGTTCGGTGCGGAACGTCGCCTTGATGCGTGAGAGTTCCTTGTTCCAAGCCTCGGAGGCGGCATTGGCGACGGCCTCGAAGTCGAAGCCACCGGGCTGCTCAGCCTTCATGTTGAGCATCGCGTTCGCCTCGCTCGTGGGCGAGAGGGCCACCTTGACCATCACCTGGTCGTCGGGGTCAACCTCGAACGTGGCTTGCCCATACTTCGCATCCGGTCCGTCACTCAGCCAGTAATGCATCGGCTTGTTAAACTTCATGCAGAAGTAGAGCCACTGGTCGTTTGCCCAGCCGTGACTGCGCCGATAACCCACCAAAGTGTATTCGTCGAGAGGCACGACGCGCGTATCGCGGGCTTCGTCGCCGATGGTATTCTCGAGGTCGATGATGATGCGGGCATTGTTGCTGCCACGCGGGAAAGTGAAGCGATAGAGGGCAGTGCGCTCCGTAGCCGTCATCTCAGCCTGGATGCCGAAACGGTCCAGTATGACACGGTAATAGCCAGGCACAGCAATCTCCGAGTCATGACTGTACTCGCTGGCAAGCCCCTCTCGGGAGAGCTCCAGGTCGCCGTAAGCAGGCATCAGGCCGATGTCGCCCAAGTCGCCGCAACCCGTGCCGCTCAAGTGCATCTGGGCAAAGCCGATGATTTTCTTGCCACTTTCGTGATAGCCGGAGCACCAGTCCCAGCCCATCTCAATCTGATTGGGGCCGGCATTCACCATACCAAACGGCACGCTCGCGCCCAAGAAGACATGGCCGTGGTCACCCGTGCCGATAACGGGATTAACATACTGCGCAAGGTTTTCGGCCTGTGCCGCAACAGCAAACAACAAGCCGACGAGAAAGAGTTTACTTTTCATTGTATCAATTGTTATAGTTGAAATTTTGCCACAAAGGTACACAAAAAAAGCGAAATGCCCAAAGCCAAAGCAGTTTTTCTTCATAAGAAGCAGCATTTTACTCAAAATCAAAACCATAACCGGCGCTGAGACCACAGCGACTTTCACCGCAAAGAATCCCCCTGCCGACAGGTCGCCGAAGGCATGGAAACAGGTCGCGGTGTTTTAATAATCACGAGGGAAAAACAAATGCCACAGCAAGGAAAAGCCAACGCCACAGCAAGGAAAAGCCTATCCCACAGCAAGGAAAAACCAACGCCACAGCAAGGAAAAGCCGACGCCACAGCAAGGAAAAGCCTATCCCTCACGAAGCGTTAGCTTTGGCAATAAAAAGCTATTGCTGTCCGGGGAATATTTCTCTCTCTTCCTTTTATGCCCTTTTCCATCGGTCTTTCTGACGAATAGCAGCTCATGGAGGCTTGTCAAAAGTCTCG